>JAKFXD010000109.1 GCA_021731565.1 Methylocystis sp.
TCGCGGATGCGGCTCTTGATCCAGCCGACGCAGGCGAGACGGCTGCCGGAAGTCACCTTGGCGACGCGGTGGGTCAGGCCGGTGGAATAGACGAAAATGCTGCCGATCTTGGGTTTGACCTTGATGAGCCCGTGCTCCTGTTCGAGCACGAGTTCGCCGCCGTCGTAATTGCTGTGATCCTCGAGAAACAGCGTGAAGGACAGGTCGCAACGCACGCCCTCCATGATCGGCGAATCCGAATGATTGCCGTATTCCATTCCCTCGTCGTAGCGATTGATCATGACGCCGACGAGCTTCTCGGGCATCGCGAAAAGATCGATTCCCGGATGCGCCAGGATGAGCGACTTGATCTCGTCGAGAATCTTTCCTGCCTTTCGATCATCGAGCTGAAGATTTTTCTTGACGTTCGCCGCCATGCCGCCGGCCGTAGACGACCCCGCGACAAACGGCGTATTGAGAAGGCGCTGTCGGAAGCGCGCGCACTGGTCTTCGTCCAGAAAATCATCGATGAGCAGCACGTTCGTGGCCCTCGTGAAACAGATAGACAGCGGCGTCGCGCTGGCGCGCCGCCGCACATGCCCAAACATGTCCTTTGCAGCGAGTCCAGCCGGTTCAAAGCGGCGGATTGGCGCAGCCTGCGCCATAATACGCCCGGCTTTTCCAACTGCGCCGTCAAATGCTATGGTTTCTGCAATGCAATCCGCCGCAAGGGAGCGTTCGGCTTCGCCGATGAGGTCGCTCGTGACAACGCTCAGACGCCTGGTCGGGCGTCCATTCCCCCGGCGACACGGGTCGAGAACGCGTATGAACCGCTATGACCGCCAGCCTCAGCCGGCTGAAGAGGCCGTCGTCGAATATCTCGACGGCGAATATCGCGTGCGCAAGCCGGGCGCCTATGTCCGCTGCGCGGTCACCGGAGAGCCGATCCCGCTCGAAGATTTGCGTTATTGGAACGTCGATCTGCAGGAGCCCTACAGCGGCCCGCACGCCAAGCTGATGCGACTCGGCGTCAAGAAGCCGGATTGACGTCGCGCCGGCGCGCATTGTCGCCCGGCTCGAGCAGCCCGCGAAGCGCCGCGTCAAGAACGGCGGCGTCATCGAATGCGAGCGTGACGGGCAGCGCATCGGCGCCGAGCGTCGCAAGCCGATCGCCCATTCGCGCCGCGTCCTTTTCCGTCGTGACGAGCCGAGCATGATGCGCCTGCCGCAACCGCGACAGCGTCGCGTAATCACGCTCGGCGAACCGGCGGTGATCGTCGAATGACAGCCGCGCCACGACCTGCGCGCCGCATTTTTTCAGCAAGTCGAAAAACTTCTCGGGCCGGGCGATGCCGGCGAAGGCGACGACGCGTATGCCTCTTATCGCCTCGACGGCGTCAGGGTCAGCCGCCAAATGCGCGGCGACGAAGGGCTTGTTGGCGCATGAGGCGATGTCGCGGCCGCGCGCGCCGTCGCCGATGACGACCAGAATATCCGCCGCCGCAAGCTGCGCGTCGAGCGGCGCCCGCAAGGGCCCGGCGGGCAAGCAGCGGCCATTGCCGGCGCCATAGTCCGAGTCGATCGCGACGAGCGTCAGGTCGGGCGCGAGGCGACGGCTGTGAAAGCCGTCGTCGAGAATGACCACGCTGGCGCCGAGACGCTGCGCCAGGGCTGCGCCGGCGATGCGGTCGACGCCGACGATCGTCGGCGCGACGCGCGCAAGCAGCAGCGCTTCGTCGCCGACATCGTCCGCATTATGGCGGTTCAGATCGACCGCGAAGGGAGAGGCTTCGCTCCGCTTGCCGCCATAGCCGCGCGTCAGAAACGCTGGCCGCTCGCCCGCAGCGTGAAGCCGCTGGGCGAGGGCGATCGCGAGCGGCGTCTTGCCGTCGCCGCCCGCCGTCAGTCCGCCCACGGCGATCGCCGGCAGATTGGCGCGCGGCGCCGTGCGCGTGAGACGCGTGCGGGCGACCACGCCATAGAGGGCGCCGAGCGGAGAGAGCAGTCGCGCGGCCGCCCTGTCGTCGCGCCAGAAGCCGGGCGCGCGCATCTCAGAGGGCGCGAGGGCGCGCGAGGCTCATCGCTGGGCGACCGCCAATTGCGCGAGATAAGGTTCGACGGCGTTCATGATCCCACGCGAGGCGCCGCCCAGTTTCTCGACCGTTTCAGCCGCGGCGCGCCCCATCTTGCGCATCCGCGCCGGTTCGGAAAGGAGGTAATGCGCGGCCCGCGCCAGCGATGCGGCGTCCGAGGCGCGCGCGGCCGCTTTCGCCGCGGCGAACTCGCCATAGACTTCGGTGAAGTTTTCGACGAAGGGCCCGTGGAGAATGGCGCAGCCGAGCTTCGCCGGCTCGATCGGATTTTGTCCGCCGCCGCCGGGCAGCAGCGACTTGCCCATGAAGACGACTCCGACGCTTCGGAACACGAGGCCGAGTTCGCCGACGCTGTCGACGACATAGACGTCGATGTCGCGCCGCGGCTCAGGTTCTTGCGAACGCAGCGCCACGGTCAAACCTCTGGCGCGCGCCGCTTCGGCGATCTCGGCGCCGCGTTCGCGGTGACGCGGCGCGATGATCGTCAGCAGCGACGGCGTCTTGGCGGCCATGTCGACATGCGCGTCGAGCACAATGTCTTCTTCGCCGGCATGGGTCGAGACCGCCGCCCAGGCCGGCCGCGCGCCGATCGCGCCGTTGAATTCGGCAAGTTTCGCGGAATCCGCGGGCGGCGGCGGCACGTCGAATTTGAGATTGCCGGCGATGCGCACGCAACGCGCGCCGAGCGCCAGAAACCGGGCGGCGTTATCCGAATCCTGCGCGAGGCAGAGATCGATGGCGCCGAAGACGGATTTCGCCGCGCCGGGAATGGCGCGCCAGCGCTCGGCGGATTTGCGCGAGATGCGGGCGTTGGCGAGAACGAGCGGCGCCCCGCGCGCGCAGACCGCGGCGACCATATTGGGCCACAACTCCGACTCGGCGAAGACGGCGATGTCCGGACGCCAATGATCGAGAAACCGATTGATGAATTTGGGCGCGTCGAGCGGCGCATATTGGTGGAACGCGCCCGCCGGCAGGCGCGCGCTGAGAACATTCGCGGAAGAGACGGTGCCGCTTGTGACGAGCACTTCGAGTCCGCGCTGAATGAAACGATCGATCAGAGGCAGCAGCGACAGGGTTTCGCCGAGGCTCGCGCCATGCAGCCACACGAGTCGTCCGTTAGGGCGGGGGCGGTTTGACTCGCCCATTCGTTCAGCCAGTCGCTCGGGATCTTCCTTGCCATGTCTTGCGCGCCAGTTGAGCAGAGCCCCGGCGAAGGGAGTCGCCGCGATCGTCGCCAGCCGGTACAATTTCAGAAGCGACATGTTTCCTGTCTGGTAAGACTCCGGGTCCGCGTGGGCCCTGCGACCGCGTCTTCTCCGCGCGCGTCGGGCCGCCTCCGGAATGATGACTGTATCGCCCGGTAAGACGGCAAATTTTTGAAGCGATTATAGCTCTTCCACGTCCGGATCAAGCAGCCGATAAAGGTGCACCACGAAATAGCGCATATGGGCGTTGTCGACTGTCGAATGGGCTTTCGCCTTCCATGCCGCGAGCGCGCTGTCGTTGTCCGGATAAATGCCGACGATGTCGAGCTTGCCCGGATCGCGGAACGAAACGCCGTCGAGCGTCTCCAATTCGCCCCCAAATACAAGATGCAACAGCTGTTTTTGTTTCTTCGCCGAGGTTGCTTGCGTCGTCTTGTTCATAATTTTCCTTCCAGGACCTCCCGCGCCAGCGCGAGGCTTTGGTCGAACAGCGAATTGGGCGCCGCGATCAGCATGTCGCGGGCGAGCGAGGCGCGATTATAGGTGAGCGCAACGCCTTCAGGCTCGCTGAGCATGGCGCCCGCCTCTGCGAGCAGAACGTCGGCGGCGGCGATATCCCAGTCGCGCGCATTGGGCGCGGCGACGACGATATCATGCCGGCCGGAGGCGATATCGGCAAGCCGCAGCGCCAGCGACGGCGTGCGCGGCGCCATCACGAATCCCCGCGGCGACGCCGCAAGTTGGTCTCGAATCGCGCGCGGCGCGACGAGCGCCGCGCCCGAGATATCGGCGCGCTGGGGGGCGCGTATGGGAGAGGCGTTGAGGAAGGCGCCGAGCCCGCGCGCGCCGGTATAGGTCTCTCCGAGCGCCGGCGCGTGGATGACTCCTGCCACCGGCCGGCCGCCAACGACGAGAGCGATGGAAACCGACCAGCGGGCGTCGCCCCGTGAAAAGGCGTGCGTTCCATCGATCGGATCGACGACGACCAACGAGTCGTTCGAAAGCCGATCCTCGGTGTCGACGCTTTCTTCGGAGAGCCAGGCCGCTTCGGGCGCGATCCGAGCCATCTCCTTGAAAAGGAACCGATCGACGGCGAAATCGGCCTCGGTGACCGGCGAACCGCCGCCCTTATAGGACACCGCGGCGGTGGTCCGTTCGCCTGGACGGAAATAGGCCATGGCGATGTCGCCGGCGCGGCGGGTGACGCTTTCGAGTTGCGGAAGAAAAGCGGCGAGTTCCGCTTGGCTGAAGCCCATCACCAGGAGGAGTAGGTTAGGCGTCCGGCGTCCGCAAGCGGGCCCGTTGCGCAGAATAGGAGCAATTTGATCGAATCCATTTCCGTCGACTTCACCCTCAATGCCTAAATCAGGCGTCAAAGCAACGATTTACGACATGTTCACCAGTCTTTTTAGCGCCTTTCCGGCGGACCTGCGGCAATATCGACGCCGAGAAGGAATCCAAACCTTAAGGAGCGACCCATGGTTGAGGCCGAGACCGCGCGCAGGATCGAAGACAGCGTTTATGTTCAGCGCGACCGGCGCGCCGATGGCGGCGCGCGCCGCGTCCGGATGACCCGGGAGGGCGTGTTGATCGCCCGCCGCTTGAGCGGCGTCGCGATGGTCATTTCGGTGCCGGTCAACGCCTATCGCGGCGTCGCCCTCGACGTGCAGCCGGCCGAAGACGGATCGCCGCGCTACGTCCTGTCGCTGACGCACCGCGATCCGGACCTCGACATTCTTCTCGGCGAGACCCAGGATGGCGGTTCCGTCGCCGCCGACTGGCGCTATTGGGCCGCTTGGCTCGGGCTGCCGCGGCTTGCGGAAGAGGACGGCGAATTACGCGCGCTCGACCGCCCCGCCGACGAGGCGGTCGCCGCTATGGCGCGCCGCCGTTCCGACGCCAATGTCCGCAAGCGCCGCCCCCGCTTTCTCGCTCGCCGCAAAGCCGGCGACCCAAGCCGAACCAGAATGGTCCATGCGGAAGAGCGCGAGATCATTTCTTATGAGTGAGGCGTCCGCCGCTCGGCTTAGGCGACGCCGAGAGATGACTGAATCGGTCACGGAAGCCTTTGCGAGCCAGGAGGCTCGCGGTCCGAAGGCGGCGCATCCTGGATCGCGAGCCTCCAGGCTCGCATGGTTGCGAACAAGCCGCGGTTGGCGCAGTTAATTCGCGGCCCCGACTTAGAGCGCCCCAAGGACCTCCTTGGCGAAGCCCTCGCGGATTTCCTGCTCCTTCAGCTTCCTGCCGATGAAGACGAGGCGCGATTCGCGCTTCTCGCCTTCCTTCCATTCCCGCTGCAAATCGCCGTCGAGAATCTGATGGACGCCCTGGAAGACGAACCGCCGCGGCTCGTTCTTGAAGGCGATGATTCCCTTGCTGCGCAGAATGTCCGGCCCTTCGCGCTGAATGAGGTCATTGAGCCAGGGGACGAAGCGTTCGGGATCGACCGCGCCCTCATGGCGGATCGAGATCGAATGCATTTCGTCATCATGGAAATGGGTCAACCCGGCGTGAGGCGCATGATGAGTTTCATCATGATGGTCGTGATGATGATCATGGCCGCAGTCTGGACCGCAATCGTGATCATGGTCGTGATGGGCGTGCTCGTGATCATGGCCTTCTTTCTCGGCGTCGAGGAAGGCCGGCTCGATTTCAAGAATGCGATCGAGGTCGAAGGCGTTGCGCTCCAGGACCGCCTGCAGCGGAACGTCCGACCGCACCGCCCGATGCAGCGCGGCGTAAGGATTGATCGCGCGGATGCGGCCTTCGACTTCGGCGAGTTCCTCGTCTGATACGAGGTCGGTCTTATTGAGGACGATCACGTCGGCGAAGGCGATCTGACTTTTCGCCTCCGGCGCATCCTTCAGCCGGTCGCCGAGCCATTTGGCGTCGGCGACCGTCACCACCGCGTCGAGCCTCGCCGCTTCCTTGACGTCGGCGTCCATGAAGAAGGTCTGCGCCACCGGCGCCGGATTAGCGAGGCCGGTCGTCTCGACGACGATCGCGTCGAATTTGCCGCGGCGACGCATCAGCCCTTCGATAATGCGAATGAGGTCGCCGCGCACGGTGCAGCAGATGCAGCCGTTGTTCATCTCGAACACTTCCTCGTCGGCGCCGACGACGAGATCGTTGTCGATGCCGATCTCGCCGAACTCATTGACGATGACGGCGTAGCGCCGGCCATGCTGCTCGGTGAGAATGCGATTGAGAAGCGTTGTCTTGCCGGCGCCGAGATAGCCGGTGATGACGGTGACGGGGATTTTCTCGGTCATTTTTTCTCCTGCGGAGATGGCGCTCGGCAGTCGGCAGTCGGCATTGGGCAGTCGGATATCCGATTGCCGACCGCTCACTGCCGACTGCCGCTCACGGCGCCAAGGCTTTCGCCAGTTGTTTCACATTATGGCGCATCATGTCGACATAGGTCGCGCCATCGCCTTTCGCGTCTGACAGCGCGTCGGAATAGAGCACGCCGCCAACCCGGGCGCCGGTCTCGCTGGCGATCCTGTTGGCGAGGCGCGGATCGGCGATATTCTCGACAAAAACCGCCCCCACCTTATGCGCCCTGACCGAGTCGATGATCTTCGCGACATCGCGGGCGCTGACTTCCGCCTCCGTTGAAACGCCCTGCGGCGCGATAAATTCGACGCCGTAGCGCGCGGCGAAATAGCCGAAGGCGTCATGGGTCGAGACCACGCGGCGTCGCTCCTTCGGCAGGGCGTCGATCGCCTGCAGGATTTCGGCGTCGAGCGCGTCGAGCTTGGCGAGATAGGCGTCGGCGTTCGCCCTATAGGCTTTTGCGCCTTCGGGATCGGCCGCCGTCAGCGCTTCCCGGATCGCCTCGACATAGACCTTTGCGTTGGCGACGTCCTGCCACGCGTGCGGATCCCGCCCTTCATCGTTCTTCCGAGCGGCGACGCCATTGCCAAGAGTGAAGACCTCGCCCTTGCTCTTGGCCGACTTGATCAGGCGGTCGAGCCAGCCCTCGAAACCGAGCCCGTTGACGAAAATCAGTCGCGCCTGGGCGATGCGCCTTCCGTCGGCGGGGCTGGGCTCATAGACATGGGCGTCGCCGTCAGGCCCGACGATTGTTGTGACCGAGACGCGGTCGCCGCCGACCTCGCGGACGAGATCGCCGATGATCGAAAAGCTGGCGACGACCGGAATCTTCTTCGTCTCCGCCCTCGATGGCGCGATCAGCGCGGCGAGGGAAAGCGCGAGCGCGCGGCGGCGTGTGAGCATCGCTTTATCCTTCGAGATGCCGGCGGGGACGTTTCAATCGCAACAATCCGCCGGCGGGGCCGAAAATCATCGAGACGAAATAGACGACGCCCGCGGCGAGAATGATCGCCGGTCCGGTCGGCGCGCTGGTCTCGTTCGAGAAGACGAGACCAAAGTAACAGCACAGCGCCCCGATCGCCGCGGCGAGCGGCAGGGCGACGGCGAGATCGCGCGTCCACAAGCGCGCCGCGGCGGCGGGAAGCATCATCACGCCGACCGCCATCAGCGTGCCGAGCGCTTGAAATCCCGCGACGAGATTGAGCACCACCAGCGCAAGGAAGAGGAAGGGCGTGTATTCGCCGAAGGCGCTCGTCTGGCGCAGAAACAGCGGATCAAGCGTGTCCATTACCAGCGCCCGATAGAAGAGCGCGATCAGGACGAGCGTCACGGTTGAGACCCCGACGAGCATCAGCAGCGCGGCGTCGTCGAGGCCGACCACCGAGCCAAAGAGCACGTGAAGCAGATCGACGTTCGAGCCGCGCAGCGACACGAGCGTGACGCCGAGCGCGAGCGAGACGAGATAGAAGGCGGCGAGCGAGGCGTCCTCGCGCTGCGTGGTGAAACGCGAGGCCGCGCCCGCGGCGAGCGCCACCACGAGTCCGGCGACGAGGCCGCCGAAGGTCATCGCCGGCAGCGAGAGTCCGGCGACGAGATAGCCGACGGCGGCGCCGGGCAGAATGGCGTGGGAGAGCGCGTCGCCGGCGAGCGACATCCGCCGAAGGATCAGGAACACGCCGAGCGGCGCCCCCGACAGAGCGAGCGCGAGGGAGCCGATGAGCGCGCGCCGCATGAATTCATAATCGGCGAAGGGCGCGACGAAGACGTCAATGAACATGGAGCTTATCTTTGGCGCCGAACTCGTCGCGCAGACATTCCCGCGCGCGCTCGTCGAAAGCTTCCGACATGGCGCGGGCCTGGACGAGATTCTTTTGGCAAAGAGCGTCGCGCGTGTCGCCCCAAAAGATGCATTCGCGCGCGAGCAAGAGCGTTTGCGGAAACGCCCGGCGGACGATGTCCAGTTCGTGGAGGACGGCGACGACGGTGCGTCCCTCGGCCCGCCACCGCGCGATCAGCGCCAGAAGGTCGTCGATTGTCGCTTCGTCGATCGCGCCGAAGGGCTCGTCGAGAAGGACGATCGGCTGATCCTGCACGATCAGGCGGGCGAACAGGGCCCGCTGCATCTGGCCGCCGGACAGAGTCTCCAAGGTTCGCGATTCGAAGCCGACGAGCCCGACGGTGTCGATCGCCGCGGCGACCCGGGCGCGCTCGGCGCCATTCAGCGCCGCCCAGAGGCCGATGCGCGCCAGAGCGCCCATCGCCACGAAATCGCGCACATTGATCGGAAAGGCGCGGTCGATGTCGACCACCTGCGGCAGATAGGCCGCGGCGCGGCGCGACGCGCCGACGAAATCGATAGCGCCGCCAAGCGGCGCGAGCAGCCCGGCGAGCCCCTTGAGCAAGGTCGATTTGCCGGCGCCGTTCGGGCCGCAGACGGCGAGGCCTTCGCCGGGCGCGATCTCGCCGTCGAGGTGATGAACCGCGGGACGGCGATCATAGCCGAGGGTGAGATTGACGAGCCGGATCGCCGGCGCGTGAGCGCCCGCGCTCAATGCAGCGCCCAATAGGCGCCGGCCCACAGCGCCGCAATCATCAGCGCCGCGACGCCCAGGCGCGCGCCGGCGGAGGCGCCGAGCGCCGAAAAGCGCGTCTCTTCAACGCCGCTGTCCGCGAGCGGCGCGTCGGCGTGCGCATGTTGGGGCAGGGCGCGTTCGTGCGTCGTCATGTCGAGCATGGCCAATGTTATATTGTAACGCCAGGATTGAACAAGTCGGCCCGCACAAATCATGCGTCAGAGGGGCGCCTTCCGGCGCCGGATAAGTATAGGTCGAGCCCTGTTCGCGCCAATTGGCCGTGGACAGGAAAGGGCGACTCTGTTATCTGCTGCCGCACGGGTCAGGCGCTCCGTCAGCGCCCGGCAGCCTATTCCCTATTCGACGGCCTGGCGACGGTTTCGTCGCGGCGCGCAAACACAGGATGGATACGTGCAAGTTCTCGTTCGCGACAATAATGTCGATCAGGCGCTCAAAGCTCTGAAAAAGAAGATGCAACGCGAGGGCATCTTCCGCGAAATGAAACTGCGCGGCCACTATGAAAAGCCATCCGAAAAGCGTGCGCGCGAGAAGGCCGAGGCGGTCCGCCGCGCCCGCAAGCTCGCCCGCAAGAAACTCCAGCGCGAAGGCCTGCTGCCGGTAAAGGCGAAGGCGGTCGGCCGCTGAGCCGGCCCTTTGTCGAATTCTCGCCGGATTGCGGGCGTTTCTAAGAACTGCCCGACGAAAGGACAGCGAGACGACAATTGCGGCTTGGGAGGTTTGGAAGGCATGGTCTTTAGCCGTGCGGCGCCTGTGCGCCGCCAAGCTTCGCCCCTATCCCGTCAGGCTCTGACGCGCAGCGTCGCGGCGCTTGCCCTCATCGCCCTTGCGGGCTGCGAAACGGCGAGCGGCATTCGGCCGCCGGGACGCGGCATCGCCGAAATCGCCGACACCGACCCCAAGTCCGCCTCGGCCAATATCGATTCGCTCAGCGAAGTGATTCGCCGCAATCCGTCGAGCGCCGAGGCCTATAATACGCGCGGCGTCGCTTACGCCCGAGTCGGTAAATTTCAGGAGGCGGTCGGCGACTTTACGCAGGCGATCAAGCTCGAGCCCAATAATGCGCCGGCTTACACCAATCGCGCGTTGGCGCTTCGACAGACGGGGCAGAGCGACGCCGCCCGCGCCGATTTCGACCGCGCGATCGAGGCCAATCCCAAACATGCGCCGGCCTATGTCGGCCGCGCCAATTTGCTGCGCGCGCAGGGCAATCTCGATCAGGCGCTCGCCGATCTCGACCAGGCCATCCGGCTCAACCCGGAAAGCGCGCAGGCGTTTCACGCGCGCGGGCTTATTCACCAGAAACGCGGCGACGACGCCCGCGCCGTGACCGATTTCGACAATGCGATCGATCGCGATCCCTTTGCCGCCGCGCCCTATCTGGCGCGCGGCGAAAGCTTCGTAGCGCTCGGCAAATTCGACAAGGCGGTCGAGGATTTCAACGCCGCGCTCAATGTCGACAGCAAAAGCGCGCTCGCCTGGGCCTGGCTCGGCGTCGCCTATGACAAGAGCGGCAATCGGTCGAAGGCGCAGGAATCCTATCAGCGCGCGCTTACCCTCGATCCGCAGCAGCCGATCGCCAAACAGGGCATGCGCGGCTAGGGTAGCCGGCGCCGCGAATTAAACGCGCCAACGCCGGCTTGTTCGCAGCCATGCGAGCCTGGAGGCTCGCGGTCCGGGAGGCGTCGCCCTTGGAATGCGAGCCTCCTGGCTCGCCAAAGATCACGTTTGGAGCGCGCTAAACGCGCTGATCCTCGCGCCATTGCCGAAAGACCGCGATCGCCAGGGCGACGCCCAGCACGAAGGCGCAGCCGCCGATCGACAGCCAGAGTTCGAGCGCGCGGTGGTTCGCGATGTGGACGAAATTGGGCAGCACGGGGTCCGCGGCGGCCATGTCGCCGGCGACCCAGCCCAAAAGGCCTGCGCCGGCCCAGACGAGCGCCGGAAACCTCTCCAGCACTTTCAACAGCGCGCCGGCCCCGAACATCACGATCGGCACGGACAGCAACAGCCCGAAGACGATGAGACTGGTCGAGCCGCGCGCCGCCGCCGCAATGGCGATCACATTGTCGAGCGACATCACCGCGTCGGCCATGATGATCGCGCCGACCGCGCTCCAGAGATTGGGCTTTGCCTTTACGTCGGAAACTTCGCCTTCATCGATCAGCAGTTTGACCGCGACGATCAGCAGCAGGACCGCGCCGACGAGTTTGAGATAGGGAATCGCCATCAGCTCGACGACGACGAGGGTGAAGGCGATGCGCAGCGCGATTCCGCCGAGCGCGCCGAGAAAGACGCCCCATCGCCGCTGGCGGACCGGCAGCTGCCGGCAGGCGAGCGCGATCAGGATCGCATTGTCGCCCGAGAGCAGCAAATTGATCCAGATGATTTCGAAAACTTCCCAACCGATGGCGAATTCTTGGGACATGCGCCTTACCTGCCGGGCGACGCCCGTCGATTGTGAGGGAGACCGGAGCTGTTGATCTGGCGCGAGCGCGCCACGAGTTTGATTAGCGGCAATTCACGCAGGAACAAAGACATCCCTAAGCTTATGTGGCGCACGCATTTTTCTTTTTTGCCAGGAACATCCGGCCTTGCCCCGTGTTCCTCTCCAAAAGGCGCGGCGCTTCGACGATGGCGTCGATCGATTTCGCGCCTGAGGAGGTTAGCACTATGGGTATGGCACAGCCAAACGCCAATCTTATCTCCAGCGATAAGGTCGAAGGCACGGACGTGTACGACGCGGCCGGCAACAAGATTGGCGAAATCGACCATCTGATGATCGATCGCGTGTCGGGCTCGGTGCGCTATGCGGTCATGACATTTGGCGGCTTTCTGGGCATCGGCGAAGGCGAGCACCCGCTCCCTTGGAAGGCTTTCCGCTACGACACCAATCTCGGCGGGTACGTCGCCGACGTGACGGAGGAGCAGTTGCA
>JAKFXD010000106.1 GCA_021731565.1 Methylocystis sp.
ACGAAAGGCCCGTGCACGCGCGAAATACGGCCGCCGCCGGCCATGTAGAGCATGTCGCCCTGGCCGAGCAGCTGCTCGGCGCCTTGCTCGCCAAGGATCGTGCGGCTGTCGATTTTCGAGGTCACCTGGAAGGAGATGCGCGTCGGGAAATTCGCCTTGATCGTTCCGGTGATGACGTCGACTGAGGGGCGCTGCGTCGCCATGATCAGATGAATGCCGGCGGCGCGCGCCATCTGCGCCAGTCTCTGGATTGCGCCTTCGATGTCCTTGCCGGCGACGAGCATGAGATCGGCCATCTCGTCGACGATGACGACGATATAGGGCAGCGTCGTCAGCGACATTTCCTCATGTTCGAAGATCGCCTCGCCGGTCTCGCGGTCGAAACCCGTCTGCACGGTGCGGGTGATCGTCTCGCCTTTCTTTTGCGCCTCGGCGACGCGGGCGTTGTAGCCGTCGATGTTGCGTACGCCGAGCTTCGACATTTTCTTGTAGCGGTCCTCCATCTCGCGCACCGCCCATTTGAGCGCCACCACCGCCTTCTTGGGGTCGGTGACGACGGGGGTGAGGAGATGGGGAATGTTGTCGTAGACGGAGAGCTCCAGCATCTTGGGGTCGACCATGATCAGCCGGCACTCTTCGGGCTTTAGCCGATAGAGCAGCGACAGGATCATGGTGTTGATCGCGACCGACTTGCCGGAGCCGGTGGTGCCGGCGACCAGGAGATGCGGCATTCGGGCGAGGTCGACGATCACCGGCTCGCCGCCGATGGTCTTGCCGAGCGCGATCGCCAGCTTATGGTTCGAGCGGGTGAAATCCTCGCAGGCGACGAGTTCGCGCAGGAAGACCGTCTCGCGGCGCTGGTTGGGGAGTTCGATGCCGATGGCGTTGCGGCCGGAAACCACCGCGACGCGGGCGGAGATCGCCGACATGGAGCGGGCGATGTCGTCGGCGAGGCCGATGACGCGCGAACTCTTGATGCCGGGCGCCGGCTCCAGTTCGTAAAGCGTGACCACCGGCCCGGGGCGCACATTGATAATGTCGCCCTTGACCGAAAAATCCTCGAGCACCCCCTCGAGGAGACGCGCATTCTGCTCCAGCGCATCTTGCGAGAGCTTCACGCCGTTCGCCTGCTTCTTCGGCTCGGCGAGCAGGTTGAGGGGCGGCGTTTCATAGCGCGCGTTGAAACTGGGCGGAGCGGCGCGAACCGGGGCCCGCGTCCGTCGGGGCGCCGGCGGCGCAACCGTGTCGGCTTCGTCGAGATTGCGGGCGCGCGGCGGCGCATGCGCCGGATAAAGGTCCATCTCCTCGAAGGTCGGCTCGACGCGGGGGTAGCGCGGCGGCGGCGGCCTGTCTGTCGTCCGCCGGCTGCGCCTGAGCCTTCCGGCCGCGCGCGCCGCCCATGACTTCAGCGCCAGCCCGAAGTGGATGAGCGCGCCGAGCGAAATCAGCGCCACGCCGGGCTCGCCGCCGTCGTCCTCGTCATCGTCGGCGCCGGGACGAATGGTGACGTCATCTTCGGAAGACCGGCTGCGCATGTCGGCTTCGGACTCGAAGCCGAGTCCCGCGGCGCCGGTGACGGCGAGGATGCCGACAAGCGCGGCGCCCGCGCCGAACAGCGCCATCAGGACTCCCGAGCCCGCGAATATCATGCGCGGAACGGCGAGGATGGCGTCGCCGGCGACGCCGCCGAGGCCGGTGGGCAGCGGCCAGCGATCGGTCGCGGGCAGAAGCGACGCGGTCGCGGCGGTCGCGAAGACGCCAACGGTCCACAGGCCGACGCGCAGCAGGGCGCGGCCGATCCGCCGGCGTCGGACAAGACGCAGGCCCTGGGTCGCGATCGGCACGATGGCCGCGATGGCGCCGAAGCCGACAAGCTGCATGAGAAGATCGGAGACGACCGCGCCGGGCGGCCCCAGCAGATTGCGGACATGGCCCGAAGTCGCGTGGTTGAAGGAGGGATCGCGGGCCGACCAGCTGACCAGCGACAGGGTCAGGGCGGCGGCGGTCACGACAAGAAACACGCCGAGGAGCTCGGCCAGCCGCCGCGCCGAGAATTCGCGAAGCTGCTCGGTGAAGTGACCGGATGCATGGCTGCGCATGTGAGGAGACGCCCCGCTTGGTCGCGACGCCCATAGCGCGCGGATGCGGGCAGCCTAGAAAACCCCGGTTAAGGCGCGCTTAACCCTGCTTTTTTGTGGTCTTGCCGCCCGTTCTTGCCGTCCGTCGCCACCGTCTGATTGAGCTCGGCGCCAAAAATGAAGATCGCCGCCAGGAGCTGGAGAAAGACGATGGCGATCATGATCGAGGCGAGGCCTGCGTAAGTCGAAATATAGCTGCCGGCGAATCTTGCGAGATAATTGCCGAAGCCGACGCCAAAGGCGAGGGAGACGAGCAGCGTCAGCGCCAGGCCGGGCGCAATGAAGACCGTGGTGCGCCGAGTCGCCGGCAGATATTTGTGGGCGGCGAAAAGCGCAACGGCGAGCACGGCGGTGGTGACGCCATAGCGCACCATTTCATAGAGCGGCTGCAATTCCTCGACGACGAGAGGAACGTAACGCTGGGCGATCGCTCGCGCCAGCGGCGCGAACACCAGAAAAATGGCGATGGCGAGCAGCGAAGCGGCGCCGAGAAACACGAATAGGATCGACTCGAGCCGAAGCAACCACCAGGAACGCTGCTCATGCAAGTTATAGGCGCGGTTTAAGGCGACGCGCAGCGCTTCGACGCCGGTTGATGAGAAATAGATCGCGAAGACGGCGCCAAGGGTCAGAAGATCGCCATGCGGCTGCGTCAGCACATTGCGGATTTCCCTTGAGATCGGCGCCGCGACGCTTTCCGGCCAAGCCTCGAACAGAAGTTTTCTCGCGGCGTCCGCTTCCGCCTCCAGTCCGAAAAAGCCGGCAAGCGCGGTCAGGAAAATGAGGAATGGAAACAGCGATGTGAGGATCGACAGCGCGACATAGCTGGCGATCGCCCAACCATCGTCCTGGTTGAACTTCAGATAGGCGCCGTAAAGAAGACGAAAGAATTTTCGCATGCCCGACCCATGATAGCGTTCTTATCCGCAATTGCGACGGCGCGAAGGAGAATCCGCCGATGAGAAGATTTTCTTTACGGCGCGCCGCCGCCGTCGGCGCGGCATTATTCGTTCTGGCGCATTGGACGAGCCTGGGGTTCGCCAAGGAATGCGACGGCCGCGGCTCTCAGACCGACCTCAATCTGTGCGAGGGAGAGAATTTCAAGCAGGCCGACGCGAAACTCAACGCCGTTTACGCCAGGCTGCTGAAGAAGATCAGCGCGGCAGGCCAGCCGAAACTGCGGCAGGCGCAAAAAGCCTGGATCGCCTACCGGGATGCGCAATGCGCCTTCGAGACGCTGGGGACGATCGACGGCAGCATCCACAGCATGGTCGTGGCGCAATGTCTCGCGGATGTGACCGAGCAGCAGACGAAACGGCTGCAGCATCAGCTCACCTGCGAAGAAGGCGATGTCTCTTGCGGCGGCCAGTAGCGCGCCGCTCTACTCGCGCTGGAAATGATCATAGACGAGCCGCGCCGTCGCCTTGTTGACGCCCGGCACTTTTTCGAGATCGGAAAGCGCCGCGCGGGCGACGGCCTTGGCGGAGCCGAAGGCGAGCAGCAGCGCGCGTTTGCGCGACGGTCCGACGCCGGCGATCTCGTCGAGCGGATTCTTGATGAATTCCTTCTTGCGCCGTGCGCGATGCGTGCCGATCGCGAAACGATGCGCTTCGTCGCGCAGGCGCTGCACAAAGTAGAGCGCCGGATCGTGCGGCGGCAGGCGAAACGGCTCGCGGCCTTCGACGAAGAATGTTTCGCGCCCGGCGTTGCGGTCCGCGCCCTTTGCGATCGACGCAATCGCGACGCCCTCGACGTCGAGACCGCGCAACACCTCCCGCGCCACGTCGAACTGGCCGCGTCCGCCGTCGATGAGGATGAGATCAGGCTTCCACGGAAAGGCGTCGCTGTCCTGCTCCTTCTCGCCTTCCTTGGCGAGCCTTGCGAAACGGCGCGTCAGCACTTCGCGCATCATGCCAAAGTCGTCGCCCGGCGTGATGTCGGCGCTCTTGATGTTGAAGGTGCGGTAATGGGCCTTCATGAAACCCGCCGGTCCGGCGACGATCAACGCGCCGATCGCCTGCGCGCCGCCGATGTGCGAATTGTCGTAAACCTCGATGCGCCGCGGGGCTGAGTGGAGACCGAATGCTCCGCCGAGCGCCGCCAGCAGGCGCTGCTGACTTGCGTCCTCGGCGAGCTTGCGGCCGAGCGCCTGCCGCGCGTTCTGCAGGGCATGCTCCACAAGTTCGCGCTTCTCGCCGCGCTGCGGGGCGAGCACTTCGACCCGGCGCCCGAGCCGCGCGGTCAGCGCGTCTTCGAGGAGCGCGCTGTCCTCGATCGGATGGGAGAGAAAGACGCAGCGCGCGGAAGGGTGTTCCTGATAAAACTGCGCCAGAAAGGCGTCCAGCACCTCCGCCTCCGACAAAGTCGCGTCGGCGCGCGGGAAGTAGGAACGATTGCCCCAATTCTGATAGGCGCGAAAGAAGAACGCCTCGATGCAGAAGCGTCCGGCGTCCTTGGCGATGGCGAAGACGTCGGCTTCCTCGACGCTGCGCGGATTGATCCCCTGCGCGCCCTGAACCGCGGAGAGCGCCGAGATGCGATCGCGCAGCCGCGCTGCGCGCTCATACTCCAGCCGTTCGGAGGCTTCGGTCATCTCCCGCGCCAGCTGTTCGCGCACATTGCGGCTTTTGCCGGAGAGAAAATCGCGCGCCTCGCGCACCAGCTCGGCATAATCGTCCATCGAGATTTCGCCGGTGCAGGGGCCGGAGCAGCGCTTGATCTGATAGAGCAGGCACGGGCGCGTGCGATTGTCATAAAAGCTTTGCGCGCAGGATCGCAGGAGAAAGGCGCGCTCCAGCGCGTTCAAGGCGCGATTGACCGCCCAGACGCTGGCGAAGGGTCCGAAATAATCTCCCTTGCGCGCCCGCGCGCCGCGGTGCTTCAAAATCTGCGGCGCGTCGTGATCCTTGGCGATCAGAATATAGGGGAAGGATTTGTCGTCGCGCATCAGCACGTTGAAGCGCGGCTTCAACTGCTTGATGAGATTGGCTTCGAGCAGCAGCGCGTCGGTTTCGGTTTCGACCGATATGAACACCATCGAGGTCGTCGCCGAAATCATCCGCGCGATGCGGTTCACGTGACCGGCGAGGCGCGTATAGCTCGCGACGCGCTTGCGCACGTTCTTCGCCTTGCCGACGTAGAGCACCTCGCCACTTTCGGCGATCATGCGATAGACGCCGGGACCGTTGGGCGCGTGGCGCCAGTGCTTCTTGATGACGTCGACGCCGCGCTTGACGCTTTCGGGAGTCTGCGGCGCGTCGACCGTCTCGTCGCACGGCTCCGTTTCCGCAAGCGTGTCGGCCAAGTCGAAGGCGTCGTCTTCCTGCGGCGGAAGATCGCGAGGATTTGTAAGCCGGGGCGTCATCGACCTAGATTTATTCGCCGCGAGCTGAGATGGAAAGAGTCGCTCGACGCGCGGCCGAAGCAAAGACCTGTGCAGAATATCGATCCGCCCGGCGTTTGAGCGGCGCGTCGGCTTGCGCGCGCCTGAGCCATTGGCCAGACTCCTGTAAAGCTTGGGCTTCGACGATCAGGAGGAGGGGAATGCAGGCGGCGAGGATCACCATTGGCTCGATCCTTTTTCCGGCGCTGGCGCTTGGGCTGGCCGCCGTCTTTATCTTCGGCGACCGCTGGGTCTCGCAGATTCCGGCGTCCACTTATTTCGTTCCGGCCAGCGTCGCGGCGGCGCTCTTGATCGGGACCGCCTTCGCCGCCCTGCAGCACGCCGAGATCATCGGCGCCAGGACGGGCGAGCCTTTTGGCACGCTCCTGCTCACGATCGCCGTGACCATTATCGAGGTCGCGATCATGGCCTCGATGATCGAACATGGCGACGAGGATCCGACCGAAGCGCGCGAGGCGGTCTTCTCCGCAATCATGATCGTCTGCAACGGTCTTGTCGGCCTCTGCCTGCTGCTCGGCGGCTTCCGTCACCACGAGCAGCAATTGCAGCCGATGGCGACCAGCGCCTATCTCGCCATCCTCATCGCTGTTTCGATGCTCACGCTCATCCTGCCCGACTATACGACGTCAAGCTACGGACCGACGCTGTCCTCAAGTCAACTCGTGTTCGTCAGCGTTCTATCGGTCCTGCTTTACAGCGCGTTTCTCTTCATTCAGACGGTGCGGCACCGATCCTATTTCATCGACGTGCATGTCGCCGCCGAGGGACATGGCGTGGCGAAGCCCACGCGCGTCATGACGATTTTCGCGGTTGTGGGACTTGGCGCCAGCCTGCTTGGCGTCTCGCTGCTCGCCGAGCGGGTCGTTCCCAGTCTTGAACAAGCGCTTCGCTGGCTCGGCGTCGATGACGTGAACAGAGTGACCGGCGCGGCCGTGGCGATGCTGGTTCTGCTTCCGGAATCGATGAACTCCATCCGCGCGGCGACGCGCAACGCGCTGCAGACGAGCCTGAACGGCGCGCTCGGATCAGTCGTCGCGACGATCGGGCTTACGGTTCCGGCCGTGGCGCTGATGAGCCTTGCGACGCACCGGGAAATTAACTTCGGCCTTGAGAACCGCGACGCGATGCTGCTGCTGCTGACATTGCTGCTCAGCGTGGTGAGCTTTGGCGCCGGACGAACCAATCTCCTGACCGGCCTCGTGCATCTCGTCGTTTTCGCGACATATGTTTTTCTATTGTTCGTGCCCTAATCATCTTGCGAAGCGCGATTCGCGCGGGACGTTGGTGCGTTCGAATTCACCACTCGATCGGCGTCTCGCCATGCGCGGTCAGATAGTCATTCGCCTTCGAGAAATGTTTGCAGCCGAAAAAGCCGTTGTGGGCCGATAGCGGCGAGGGATGTGCGCATTCGAGCACGAGATGCTTGCGCCGGTCGATTCCCGCGCCCTTGCGCCGCGCGTAAGAGCCCCAGAGCATGAAGACGACGCCTTCGCGTTCGCGCGACAGCGCATGAATGGCGGCGTCGGTGAATGGCTCCCAGCCCTTGTTCTGATGCGAGCCGGCGGCGTTCTCGCGTACGGTGAGCGTGGCGTTGAGAAGCAGCACGCCCTGTCGCGCCCAACGCGAAAGATCCGGATCGCGCGCGACCTGATGGCCGAGATCGGCTTCGATTTCCTTGAAGATGTTTTGGAGCGACGGCGGCGGCGGCGTATGGGCGCCGACCGCGAAGCAAAGCCCGCAGGCCTGTCCGGCGCCGTGATAGGGGTCCTGCCCGAGAATGACGACCTTGGTCCGATCGAACGGACATTCGTCGAAGGCGCGAAAAATTTGCGACGCGGGCGGATATATTCTGCGCGCGGCATATTCGCCGCGCACGAATTCGCGCAGCTCGGCGAAATAGGACTGTTCGAATTCCCGCGCGAGATGCTTGCGCCAGCTTTCTTCGATGCGGACGGGTTTGGTCACTGTTCTTCACTTATGGCTTGCGTTCGGCCGGTTCGACGTTCAAATGGAAAAGCTGGGGCGCCGCTGCCTTCCATGCGCGATGGCGCGGCCGGCGGCGCGCCGAAGTCGAGATTAAGGTTACGACGTGGTCGTCAGATTTCAAACGCTCCGTCGCGCCGCGAGAAGGACATGCCGGAGATTTGTCCCCGACTCGCTGCAGTTGAAGATTGGTGGCTACGACCGAAAAATCGAATTCGATCCGCATTTCTATCGTAGCGCCAATCCTGAACTGGCGGCTTATTCGGATAGCAGACTCGCCCGCCACTTCATCAAATTCGGGCAGCGCGAGGGAAGATTGGGGAGCCGGCGCGCGAGTAAAATGGAGTTTATTGAGCTGGTCGCCGCCGAAGAAAGCGTGCTTGAGATCGGTCCCTTCACGAATCCGACAATCACGGGAGAGAACGTCAGATATTTTGACTTGTTTCACCCTGTCGAATTGGCGCGGCGCGCCTCCGCCGTCGGATGCGTCCAAAGCCTGGCGCCGGACATCCACTACGTTTCAAGCGACGGCGACCTCTCCGTGGTGACGGAGAAATTCTCCTGCGCGTTCAGCTCGCACTGCATCGAGCATCAGCCCGATCTGATCCGGCACTTCAATCAGGTCGAGAATCTGCTCGATCGTTCCGGCAAATATTATCTCGTCGTGCCCGACAAGCGCTATTGCTTCGATCGCGTGTTCGACGAAACCAGTCTCGACGAGATCGAACAGGCGCATAAGGAAAGGCGCAGGCGACACGGCTTGAAAACGGTCATCGAGCACCGCGTATTCGTGTCGCACAATGATCCTATCCGTCACTGGCAGGGAGACCACCGTCACGGCGACGCAATCGACGACGGCGCGAGAGCGCGCATGATCAGCGACACCGAGCACGAATTCGCATCCGCCGATGGCGCTTACATCGACGTTCACGCTTGGCGCTTTACGCCTTGCTCCTTCCTGCACATCGTCGAAAGTCTCTATGATTTGCGCTACACAAGCATGAAACCGATCAGCGTGTTCAATACTCCGCTTGGACATTTGGACTTTTGCGCGATCCTGGAAAAACAGGAAGGGTGAGGTCGCTCCCGAGCGCGCCGGGCCACGATCGAACCCCTAATCCTGCAGCGGCCCCCAGGCGGGATCGCTTGCAAAGCTCGGCGTCGGCACTTGAAACTCCGAGCGACCGAAGACGTCGACCATGTAGATTTTTGGTCCGCCGCCGCCGCCGGAGTCGCGAAAGAACATCAGGAATAGGCCGTTCGGCGCCCAGGTCGGGCCTTCATTGTGAAAACCCTCGGTGAGAATGCGCTCGCCGGAGCCGTCGGTCTTCATCACGCCGATCGCGAAATTTCCGCCGTTCTGCTTGGTGAAGGCGATGTAATCGCCTTTTGGCGACCAGACCGGCGTCGAATAGCGGCCGCCGCCAAAGGAAATGCGTTTCGCGTCGCCGCCCTGCGCGCCCATGACGTAAATCTGCTGCGAGCCGCCGCGATCGCTCTCGAAGACGACGCGCGCGCCGTCCGGAGAATAGCACGGCGCCGTGTCGATGGCGGCCGTGTCGGTCAGGCGCATCGTCGAGCGCGAGCGCAGATCCATCGTATAGAGATTGGTCGTCGAGCCCTGCGACAGCGACATGATGATTTTCTGCCCGTCGGGCGAGAATCGCGGCGAGAAGGTCATGCCGGGAAAATTGCCGACGACTTCGCGCTGACTGTTCTCGATATTCATCAGCAGGACTTTCGGGTCGCCGTCGGCGCCGAAGGACATGTAGGTGACATCGAGCGAATTGGGCGAAAATCGCGGCGTGACGACGAGTTCGTCGCTGCGCGTCAGATAGCGCACATTCGCGCCGTCCTGATCCATCATCGCGAGGCGCTTGCGGCGTCGGTCCTTGGAGCCGGTTTCGTCGACGAAGACGACGCGCGTGTCGAAGAAGCCTTTTTCGCCGGTGATGCGGGTGAAGACGGCGTCGGAGAGAAGATGCGCGACGCGCCGCATATTGGCGGCCTCGGTCACATATTGCTGGCCGGCGACCTGCTCGCCCGTCGTCACGTCGAAGAGCCGGAACTCGGTTTTCAGCCTGCCGTCGGCGGCGCGTTGCGAACGCCCGGTCAGCACGAATTGCGCGTTCACCGCCTTGAAGGCGGGAAGATCGGGCGCCAAGTCCGGCGGCGCGGCGTTCGCCGGCAGCGCCGAGGGCTCGATCGGATTGAGAAACACCGAGCGCTTGAAATTATTCAGCGTCACCGAGGTCACGCTGCGCGCGGCGTCGTCGCCGACGAAGGGCGCGACGGCGATATTGATCGGCTGAAAGCCGCCGCCCTTGAGATCGATGATGCGACCGGCGCGCGCCAGCGAGCCGGGAAGGAATGGGGCGAACGCCGCGCCGGCGATGAGGCCGGCGGCGGCGCGGCGGTTGAAGCTGCGTGTCATGGGCGAAATCTTTCCAGCATCGCCGTGAAGAAACCGTAACGCTTACCGGCGATGGACAATGTCGGAGGGAGCGTCATCGCCCCCTCCCCAACCCTCCCCCGCTACGCAGGAGAGGGAGCGGGCCACGCGTTTCACCCAAGCCGCGCGAACGCCGCTCATTAGGGTCCCCTCTCCCGCGAAGCGGGGGAGGGACAGGGTGGGGGCGAATCGGTTCACCTTGAACAACGCCGCTCACTAATTCGCGTCCTGGAATCGGATCGTGACCTCGCGCAGCGCTTCTTCATAATAGGGCATGAATTCGGGCGGAATCCGCATCGGGCTGCAGCGGCGCACCGCCTGCATCGCCTGCTCGCCTCGGGCATGTTCGGTCGGGCTCGCCGATGCGTTCAGCAGTTTCGGATGGCCCTCGAGGGCGCCCTCGCGCGACAGATGGAACGCCACGATCGGCGTATAGCTCTGCCCGCCAAGCGACAGGGCGGACGCCCAGCAGGGGTAATAGTGATCATGGATGTAGGCGGCGATGCGCGCCTCCATCGAGGCCGACATTTTTTCGGCCGTCCCGGTGGGGGCGCCGAGCGCGGCGGCCTGGGTCGCTCTGCCGGTCGCCGCCTTGCGCTGCGGCGCTTCGCGGCTGAGCAATTTCGAAATGCTGGCGGCGTCGAATTTCGTTTTCGGCGGAGCCTCGTCGCCCGACTTCGGCTTTGCCTCCTTCACCGCTTTTTCCGCCAATTCGCCGAGCGCGTCGGGCTTGGTCTTTTCAGGCGGCTTCTTGCTGTCGAGGAGCTTCGCCACTTCGTCCAGCTTGAGCCGATCCTTCGGTTTTTCGGGGCTTGCCGCATCCTTCGCCGCATTATCCGGCCGGGAGGGCGGCTTCGGCTTCACCACTTCGGCCTCGTCCGGCTCCTTTTCAGCTTCCTTCTTCTGCGCTTCCGGCGCCGCGGCTTTCGGCTTCGCCGGCTTCGGCTCGGGCTGCTTTTCCTCGGGCTTGGGCGGCGGCTCCGGCTTCGGCGGCAAAGCGGCGACGCGTTTGGGCGGCGTCGGCTCCGCCTCGTCGGTGGAAGGCTGCGGCAGCGGACGCGCGGGCGGGAGCGGCGTGGCGATGTCTTTCTTGGCCTCCGCGAGCGGCGGCTCCGGCTTCGTCTCGGCTTCGGGCGCGATTTTGTCGACGCGCGGCGTCGGCTTGGTCTCGCGCGCGGTTTTCTCGCCCTTCATGATCTGGTTGAGTTCGCTGTCGGAGACGAGGTCGACGGGAACCATCTCCACCGCGTCGTCGAACGCCTTGTCGGAAAACAGGACGAACGCCGCCAGGAGCAATCCGGCGTGGATTGCCGAGGAGAGCGGAAGACCGGGTTCGGAGCGCGAAATTTTCATTTCCGCTCAGCTCACTTCTTCTCCTGCTCCGTCACCAGCGCGACCTTCTTGTAACCCGCGCTTATGACAAGCGACATCACCTCGGCGACGCGGCCGTAATTCACCGCCTTCGAGCCACGGACATAGATGCGTTCGTCAAATCCCTGCTTGGCGGCTTCCTTCAGCCTGTCGAGCAATTGAGTCGTCTCGACCGGCTGATCCATCAGAAATACCTGTCCCTTTTCGTCGATGGCGATCGAGACCGGCTTCTGGTCGATGTTGAGCGCGCCGGCCTTGGTCTGCGGCAGATCGACGGCGACGCCGGTGGCGAGGAGCGGCGCCGCCACCATGAAGATGATGAGCAGCACCAGCATGACGTCGATGAACGGCGTCATGTTGATTTCGGCCATGGCGCCGTAGCGCGGCACGCCGCGGCGCCGCCTGCCGCCCTTGCGTCCCGGAGCCGAGAGGGAAGCGCCCATGCCCGCTCCTTACGCCGCGCGGTCGCGGTTCGAGGAGGCCGCGTGCTGGTCGATCTGGCGCGACAGGATCGCCGAAAATTCGTCGGCGAAGCTTTCCATCCGCGCCTGCGCCTTGGCGACGTCGCCCTGCATTTTGTTGTAGGCGATGAGCGCCGGAATGGCGGCGAACAGGCCGATGGCGGTGGCGAGCAGCGCTTCGGCGATGCCCGGCGCGACGACGGCGAGCGAGGTGTTCTTCGAGGCGGCGATCGAGCGAAACGACGTCATGATGCCCCAGACCGTGCCGAAGAGCCCCACGAAAGGCCCGGCCGA
>JAKFXD010000146.1 GCA_021731565.1 Methylocystis sp.
CGACTTGAAAATCACGACTTGGAAATTCACGAGTTGGAAATTCACTTGACATCACTGTTCATTAGCGGCGTCATAATCGGAGTTCTTCGCATCCCATACGTTTTGATGAGGCGTTTCGCCTGGTGAAGCCCCTAAAGTTTTCGCGCAGCGCGATTCCCGAGAGATGCTCAACGTCAGCGCTTGACCATCACCACGCGCTTCTTTGAGCGCCGAATCATTTTGATTTTCTATCGATATCGGACGTTAGAATGGCGCTCAAATCCACGCACATCATTTTCGTGCATGATTTCTTTGGCTGGGGACCTCGAGAGTTCGGACTTCCCTATTGGGGCGACGCGCTCGACCAGATCGGCGAACCCTTCGCGGTCCATGAAGCGAAGGTCGGTCCGGTCAGTTCATTTCACGACCGGGCCTGCGAGCTTTTCGCCCAGATCGGCGGCGGAAGGGTCGATTATGGCGAACGGCACAGCAACGAGGCCCGCCACGTCCGTCATTCGCGGGAATATACGAACCCTTTCGCGCCCGACTGGTCGGATAAGAACCCGGTGATCCTGATCGGTCATGGTGCCGGCGCCCAGACCGCCATGCAGCTGCAGGCGCTGCTCGCCGACGACTTCTGGGACCAGGGAACGAACGCGGACTGGGTCGAAGGGGTCATCAGCGTCGCCGGCGCGATCAACGGCTCCTTGCTGCCCTATGGTTTCGGATGCGATCATGCCGACGGCCGTTTCAGACGCAGACCGAGCTGGCTGATCGCCGAATCGTTCAATTTCCTGGGAATGGCCGCCGGCGTGCCGCGCGCGATGCGCAAGCCTTTCGATCTCCATCTCGATCAATGGACGGACGGCGAAGCGGATTCGCTGGCGGCGATGGCGCGTCTCGACGCAGGCGGTTTTCTCGACGGCGAGGACAATCTCATCTTCGACATGACGCTACAGGGCTGCCGCAACGCCAACGCAAGGTTCAGATCGCATCCCGGCACCTACTATCTCTCGCTCGTGACCAACGCCACGCATGCGCGCCCTTCTGGCTTCTTCGGCAAAATCTGGCGGCCCGATCCGACCATCCATCCGGTACTCTGGCAATCTGCTCTGTATCAGGCGCGGGAGGCGCGATTCGCCAGGGCGCCAATCGACGGCTGGGGCGGCGGCGATCTTTCACTGACGCAGTGGCGCCCCAATGATGGCGCGGTGAGCGTCATCTCGCAGCGCTTTCCGTTTACGGCGCAGCCGGAGCCGGTGGGAGGCGAAGGCGTCTTCAGACGCCAAAGACTCAAGCCGGGGCGCTGGTATTACGAATATCTCGACAAGGCGATCGGCCAGCGCTTCGACCACTTCGACGCGGTTATCGGGGCGCAGCTCAAACCCTGGGTGCCCGGCCTGCGCGACGCGCATCGCGAGATATATCTGCGCCTCGGCGAAACCTTGCGCGGGCTTTGACGCTCCGCGGTTGCGGCCAGGCCTAATGCAGTCCGCCGAACCCATGCGCCTGCAGCGCGTCCATCACGCCGCTAAAGACCAGCGACACGCCCATCGCCGAGACGAAGAAACCGACGATTCTGGTCGCCGCATCGATTCCGAGCGGCCCCAGAAACTTCGTCAATCGGGTGGCGAAGGCGAGACAGGCGTAGGTCGCGGCCACCGCGAGAACAATCGCGGCGAGGATCGCGCCGAAGGCCAGCGCTTCGTGCGACGAATGTTCGATCGTGGCCATCATGCCCAGAACCGTCGCGATCGGCCCGGGTCCGATCATCAGCGGCATCGCCAGCGGCATGAAGGCGATGTTGGCGTTGGCGCCGGCGGGAGCCAGGTCGCTTTCGCCATTTGACGACGGCAAGAACAGTTCAAATCCGATTCGCGTCAGCACGATGCCGCCGGCGATCCGCACCATGGCGAGCGAGATGCCGAATATTTTCAGGATCACGGCGCCAAAGAACAAAAAGAACAGAATCAGCAGCAGCGCGTAAAGACAGGCCATAAACGCCACCCGTCGACGCTCCTGCGCGCTCTTGTCTCGCTGGAGCATCAGGAAGACCGGCAGAACTTCGAAGGGATTGATGACCGCCAGCAGCGTCGTGAATGCCGAGAAAAACAGCGTCAACTCGGTTCTGAAGACGCCGGAGCCGATATCAGCGACCAAACTGCTAAACGTCATAAGCCCTTCTCATCGGCGTTCGACCGCGCCGTAATGCTTCGCGCCAGCAGGAGGCATGGCGGCGCGACCTTATTGCGGCGACTGCCGCCGCTCAAGCGGCGCAGCGGCTGATTGCTGATTCTATAAGCATTCGCTCGGGCTTGCCGCTCGCGATAGGATCGGCGCATGACCGACGCGATCGAACTCACCCATCTCTCCGGCGACAGCGCGAAAATTCTGCTCTTCGGCGCGGAGCTTGCGGCCTGGCGCGCGCGGGGCGTCGACATGATCTGGGCGAAGGACCCCGATATCTGGGATCAGACCGCGCCAGTTCTGTTTCCCGTCGTCGGCTGGACGCGCGACGGGAGCGTGCGCGTCGACGGCCGAACCTATCCGCTGGCGCTCCACGGCTTCGCCTGGAAAAAGCGCTTCGAAATCGCCGAGCGCCGCGACGACTATCTGCGGCTTGCGCTCGTCGACGATGACGAGACCCGCGCGCTCTATCCTTTCGCCTTCCGTCTCGAAGTGGAATTCCGGCTCCACGCCGGCGCGCTCGAAAACAGTCTGATCGTCGCCAATATCGACTCGCGGCCCCTGCCCTACGCCTGCGGCCTGCATCCCGCCTTTCGCTGGCCGCTCGCCGGCTCGAGCGCGCCGCACACGATCATCTTCGAGAAGGAGGAGCGCCCCGACGTTCCAATCATCGGACAAGGCGGACTCTTCTCGAAGCCGATCCGCAAGACCCCGCTCGTCGGCCGGCGTCTGCCGCTGGAGCCTCAAATGTTCGCGCGCGACGCGCTGTGCTTTCTCAATCTTGCCAGCCATGGTCTCGTTTTCGACAATGGCGAAGGCGCGCGTCTTTCGGTGACGCTGGAGGACTTCCCTCATGTCGGATTCTGGACCCTGCCGCCCGCGCCTTATCTGTGCATCGAGCCTTGGACAGGCCATGGCGACCCCGAGGATTTTTACGGCGATCTTTATGAAAAGCCCTCGATGAGACTGCTGGCGCCCGGCGAGCGCGCGCGGCATGGCGCGATTTTCGCCTTTGAGAGGGAGGCGCCGGTCGGTTAGGAACGATTCGCCGCCTACCGGGAATTATGAATGACCATCGCCTCCAACGTTATTGCAGCCATCGGGCGCACCCCGCTCATCGAATTACGCGCCGCCTCGAAGGCGACCGCCTGCCGCATCCTCGGCAAGGCCGAATTCATGAACCCCGGCGGCTCGGTGAAGGACCGCGCCGCGCTGTCGATCGTCGAAGACGCCTGCGCGAAGGGACTGCTGAAGCCGGGCGGAACGATCGTCGAAGGCACCGCCGGCAATACCGGCATTGGCCTCGCGCTCGTCGCCAATGCGCTGGGCTTTCGCACGGTGATCGTCATTCCAGACACCCAGAGCCAGGAAAAGAAGGACATGCTGCGCCTGCAGGGCGCGCTGCTTGTCGAAGTGCCGGCGGTTCCCTACGCCAATCCGAATAATTACGTGAAGCTGTCGGGGCGGCTCGCCGAGCGTCTCGCCAGGGAAGAGCCGAACGGCGCAGTCTGGGCCAACCAGTTCGACAATGTCGCCAACCGCGTCGCCCATCTCACCACTACCGGCCCCGAAATCTACGAAGCGCTCGACGGCGTGGTCGACGCCTTCATTTGCGCCTGCGGCACCGGCGGCACTTTGGCCGGCGTCGGCATGGCGCTCAAGGAGCGAAATCCGGACGTGAAGATCGGTCTCGCCGATCCATATGGGGCGGCGCTCTATGCCTATTACACGACCGGAGAATTGAAGGCCGAAGGCTCGTCGATCACCGAAGGGATCGGCCAGGGCCGGATCACCGCCAATCTCGAAGGCGCCCCGGTCGACGTCGCCTATCGCATTCCGGACGACGAGGCGCTGCGCGTCGTCTTCGATCTTGCCGAGCAGGAAGGCCTGCTGCTCGGCGGCTCGTCCGGAATCAATGTGGCGGGCGCGATCCGCCTCGCCCGCGACATGGGGCCCGGCAATACGATCGTCACCGTGCTCTGCGACGGCGGCGCCCGCTACGCCTCGAAGCTGTTCAACCCAGCCTTTCTGCGCGGTCAGAACCTGCCGACCCCGCCCTGGCTCGAAGGCGCGATCGAGGTCGATCCGGGCTTCGTTTAGCTGTCGACGGTTTCCGCGGGCGCCGGGGCGGCTGCACGTTCGGCCTCGCGCCGCGGCACGAAAGTCTCGCGACGCACGAAGAGCGCGTTCTGCAGTTCTCTCTCTCCGACCAGCTTGGCGAATTCGCGATAGCCGAAGAAGGGGATCAGCGCCGAGAAGGAGACGAGTCCGACCGAAAGCAGGGTGCGAAAATCGTAAAGGTTCACGCCGTCATGATCGGCATGGGCCGGCCAGAAATGCTCAAGCAGCGTTTGCTCAATCATGTCCATGTCGATGAGCAGCACGCCGAAGAGAAAGGACTTGGCCAGTATGGGGACGATCAGCGGCATTTTGTCGAAGACGCGCCAGATCCCGAATTTGTTGGCGATAAACAGCACCTTGGCGAAAGCAAGCGCCTTGACGACGGCGAAGCCCTGATGCTGCACGATATGCGCCTGAGACAAAACGATCGACTTATGCACGCCGAGCACGGCGAGCAGGAACCATACGTATAGAAAGACGGGAAGAAATGCCTTTGCTTCCTCTTGGACTTTCTCCTTAAAACTCTTTTTCGCTTGCGCGCTCATAGCCAACGTCGGTCCCCCAAGGCGTCGTCGGCGTCAATTTAGCCGCGCGACTCCTCCTTGGCTATCGCGACGGCGCACGCCAGATCCTCCGGCCTGTTCACATTGAAGAAGGGGTCGTAAGGCTGGGACGGCCAGTCGACGACGACGCTGGCAAAGCGTCCGATGAAGGCCGACACCCTGCGCTCGCCTTGCTCGACGAGCGCGCGCCGCAGCTCTTCGCGCAGCGCGACCGGCCAGAGCGCCACGGCGTGATGGATTCGCCCGTTCGATGCGGCGACCGCGATGCGCGCGCCGGCGCGCGTTCTTGCGGCTTCGAGCCGCGACAGGAGATCGGCGGGCAGGAAGGGCGTGTCGCCCGGCGCGCTGAGCATATCGGAAGCGCCGCTTTCGGCGGCAAAGTCCATTCCGGCGAGAACGCCGGCCAGCGGTCCGGCGAAATCCTCGACGCTGTCGGGGACCACCGGCAGGCCCAACGCCGAAAAGCGCGCCGGATCGCCGTTGGCATTGATCGCCAGCGACGCGCATTGAGGCGTCAACCGATCGATCACATGCTGAAGGATCGGTTGGCCGGCGATCTCGACGAGCGGCTTGTCGCCCCCTCCCATGCGCCGCGCCAGTCCGCCGGCGAGAATCACCCCGATGCAGGTCATGCGCCGACCGAATTGGCTTGAGGCGGCGCGCTTCCGCCCACGCTCGTCACGTTTTCGCCCGAAAGAGTGACACAGTTAACGACACGTTTTTGGAGCTTTGCCAAAATCAAAGACCTTGCCGTTCCGATTCCTAAACCTGACCACTACGCCAAAAAAGGCGTGTCATAAGCAAAACTCGGCAAATTCGGACGCCGATTGCGGCATTGGCGGGTCAACCGGCGGCGCGCCAAGTCTCCCGCCTGCGGCGTCTTCCTAAAATTTGGTTTATTTTCCATTGCTTATGGAAGCTATTGGTTTAGGCAATTCTTAAAGCGGCGGCTTTATAAGGATCGCTACTATATGGCTGTTTGAGTAGCGAGTGAGTGAGATGACCGAGACGCACCGTCCCCGTGTCAAATATGTCATCGGCCCCGATGGCAGTCCGCTGACCATTGCGGATTTACCTCCCGCTTCGACCAAGCGCTGGGTTATTCGGCGCAAGGCGGAAGTGGTGGCGGCGGTGCGCGGCGGCCTTCTTTCGCTCGACGAGGCCTGCAGTCGCTACACGCTGACGGTGGACGAGTTCCTGAGCTGGCAAATGTCGATCGACCAGCACGGGCTTGCGGGGCTTCGAACGACGCGTCTCCAGCAATATCGCATGTAGCCCCGGCGACAGATTCCCATCCATTCGCGATGCCGGCAATGAAGGCCGGCGCTTATCGCTTCTGCGGCTGCTCTTCTATCCCCCGCCATCGTTCGACGAGTTTTCTGCGCTCGAAAAGCGCAACGACGACAAGCGCGATCAGCAAGGGGATGATGAGATAGAAGAGCCGCCAAACCAGCAGCGCCGCCAAAACCTTCAGCCGCGGCACATCAGGCATGACATTGATGAACAGCAGTTCGAAAATGCCGAGCCCGCCCGGCGCGTGCGACACCAGAGCCGCAGAGAAGGACAGGAGAAAGGCGCCGAGCACGACGAGATAGCCCGGATTGCCCTGCTCCGGCAGCGCGAAATAGATGATGCCGGCAGCGCCGATCAGCTCCAAGGGCGCGGCGAAGAGCTGGCGCAACATGATGGCCGGCCGCGGATAGAGAATCTCGAAGCGCCCGAAGAGATGGATCGCGCGGAAATGCATCAGCGATCCGCTGATGTAGAGAACGACGAAGGCCAGACAGGCGAGACCGACGACGCGCGCGGTGTTGGGGTTTGTCACAATGTCGGGCAGGAAGCCGGACAGCCGCTGCATCAGCGAGGGGTCATAGGTGAGCAGAAGTCCGGCGAGAAGCACATTGCCGAAGCCGAATGTATAAGAGCACAGCACCACCAGGGTCGCGACTTGCGTCGCGGTCAGCCCCTTCGTCGAATAGGCGCGATAGCGCACCATCGCGCCCGAGAACACGCTCGCGCCGATATTGTGCGACAGGGCGTAGGTCGTAAACGAGCAGACTGATATAAACAGCCAGTTGATATGTTTGACGCCCAGATGCAGCAGCGCGATGCGATCGTACCAGGCGAGCGCCGCATAGGCGACGAGCGTCGACAGGCCGGCGAAGAAATAATGGCTCGTCGGTATCGCCTTCAGATTGGCCCAAACCTCGACGCCGACCGACTCCCCTCTAAATTCGCGATAGAGAAGGAAGAAGGAGGCGACGACGGCGATAAGGCCGATCGTCGGCCAAAAATATTCCAGCAGTTTTCTCATGCGGCCCGTCGCGTTAGGTTGCACCGTCGATCACCGAACCGGCCGCAGTGGCCGCATTCTCCCTCGCATGGAGCGCCCAGCGCCCGCAAGCCCGCTCCGATTATTTGACGCTTGCGGCGAATCAATGGAGACGGGAATGAGATTGCTGTCGCGGATCAAGGGCTTAATTCTGACGCCGCAGACCGAATGGGCGCAGATTTCGCAAGAGGATACGTCAGTCTTCGCTCTCTATCGCAATTATATTGCCATACTGGCCCTTCTCCCGCCCTTCGCGAGCTTCTTCGGTTCGTGGCTTTTCGGCTTCTCCTACGGCGCGCAAGGACTCATGCACCCGACGTTTACGGGCGGGCTCTATCGCGCTTTGGTTCAATATCTGCTCAGCCTCCCGGCCTTCTTTCTGGTCGCCTTCGTGATATCGGCGATCGCGCCGCACTTCGAAGGAAAGACCGACGATCGTCGCGCCCTGATGCTGACCGCCTATTCTTTCACGCCGGTCTGGCTCGTCTCTCTCTTTGGCTTGATTCCCGGCCTACGCTGGCTGGACGTGCTCGGCTTCTATGGAATCTATGTCTATTCCGTCGGCCTGCCGACCATGATGCGCGTGCCCAGGGAAAATCTCGACGTCTTCACCCTCGCGACGCTTTTCCTTGCGGTCGCGACCGTCGCGCTGCACGGATGGCTGGTGCATTTCATCGCGCCGCAGCAGTTGATCTAACGCCACCGCTCCGCGGCGTTGTCGTCGTCCGATTTCGCCTCGACCCAGTCGCCAGCGGCGCCGTCAGCGCGGCGCTCCTTTTTCCAGAAAGGCGCGCGGGTCTTGAGATAGTCCATCAGAAATTCCGCGGCGGCGAAGGCGTCGGCGCGTCGGCGCGCCGCCGCGATCACCAGAACGATCCGTTCGCCGGCGAGGATGCGGCCGAAGCGATGGATGATCGTGAGTCCCTGCAAGGGCCATCGCTCGAGCGCCTGATCCGCGACCCGCGCGATCTCGGCTTCGGCCATGCCCGGATAATGTTCGAGCTCCAGAGATTCGAGCGCGCCGTCCTCGTCCCTGCACAGGCCGACAAAGCTGACGAGCGCGCCGATGTCCCGACGTCCTTGGGTCAGCAGCGCCTGTTCGCGCCCCGGATCGAAATCCTCAGCCTGCACGCGCACGGAGGGCGCCGGCCGCGGCGCCATCTCAGCCCCCGGTCATCGGCGGGAAGAAGGCGATCTCGCGGGCGGCGCCGATCGGCGCGTCCGGCGCCGCATGGCTCTTGTCGACCGCCGCGCGGATCGTCGCCGGATTGGCGAAAGCGGCGGCATAGCCGTCGCCGCGCGCGGACAGCCAGTCGATCAGCTGGCGGACCGTGGCGACCTCGCCAGGCGGGGCAATCTCCTCTTCGGCCAGACCGATGCGCTCGCGCACCCAAGCGAAATACAGCGCCCTCATCCCGGCCCGTCTTCCCCGAAATGGTCCCATGCCGACTGCAGATAGTCGAAGCCGGTGTAAAGCGTCAGGATCGCCGCCGCCCACAGCAGCGACACGCCGATCTTGACCGTGCCGGGAAGGACGATTTCGCCGGCCGGGCCGGCGATCAGGAAGCCCAGCGCCACCAGTTGCGCCGCGGTTTTCCACTTGGCGATGGCGGAGACCGGCAGCCGAACCTTGAGCTCGGCCAGATGCTCCCGCAGCCCCGACACCAGGATTTCGCGGCACAGAATGATGATCGCCGCCCAGATCGTCCAGCCGGCGAGCGTCTGGTCGGCGACGAGCGCCATCAGCGTCGTCGCCACGAGCAGCTTGTCGGCGATCGGATCGAGCATCCGACCCAGGCGCGAGTGCTGCTGCCAGATCCTGGCGAAATAGCCGTCGAGAAAATCGGTCACGGCGGCCGCAACGAAAATCCCGAGCGCCGTCCATCGCGCCCAATGTTCGGTGAAGCCGAGAAGCAGGGCCGCGACCACCGGAACGGCGACGACGCGGCCATAGGTCAGCAGATTGGGCAGCGCCAGCGCTTGGGACCGTCGCTTCGCGGTGACAGCTGTCTCGGACATAACGCAAGGGAATATGTCCCCGGCGTCCAATGTCAATAGAAGAGCGCGCGACGTCCGCAACGGCGCCTGGGCGGCGGGGTCACTCGCGGTCGAGCGCGAAGGCGCCGGGGCCCGCCGCCGCGAAGAACAGGAAAACGAAACAATAGAGCGCGGCGAGTTCTCCGTTGTTGAGGATCGGCCAGAACGCCTTCCCGGCGTGAAACAGGAAATAGGCCACAGCCATTTGGCCGGAAAGGATAAAGGCGACCGGCCGAGTGAGCAGGCCGAGCAGCAGCAGCACGCCGCCGACCAACTCGATGATCCCGGCCGCGCCCAGGAGCGAGATGATTTGCAGCCCGTCGAACATCGCGACATGCGGGACGCCGAAGAGCTTGGCCGTTCCGTGCTGCAAAAACAGCAGGGCGGCGGCGATGCGCAGCAGGCCCTGAGCGTGCGGGGAGAAACGTTGCGGGATAATTCGCAGGGTCATCCGGTGGCCTCCTAGAGAATGCTTGCAATCTCCTCGAAATCGAGCCGTGGACCGCGAGGATAGAGCCTTGCCGGATCACCATAGCCGATGTTGATCAGGAAATTCGATTTTATCCGGGTTCCCTGGAAGAATTCCGCGTCGACCATGGCCTTGTCGAACCCGCTCATCGGCCCGCAGTCGAGACCCACCGCGCGAAGCGCGAGTAGAAGATAGGCGCCCTGGAGCGAACCGTTGCGAAAGGCCGTCTCTTCGATGAGGGCCTCATTGCCGACGAACCAGGAGCGCGCGTCGGTCGCCGGATACAGACGCGGCAGATGGTCGGGAAAATCAAGGTCGTATGCGACGATCGCGGTCGCCGGCGCGGCCATGGTCTTGGGACGGTTGGCGTCCGACATCGCCGGCGCGAGCCGGGCCTTGGCCTCAGCCGAGCGCACGAAGACGACGCGCATCGGCGAACAATTGGCGCTCGTCGGACCCCATTTCGCGTAGTCTACGGCGCGTTCGAGCAGGCTGTCCGGAGCCTCCTTGTCGAGCCAGCCATTATGGGTCCGCGCGCGGGTAAAGAGCTGCTCCAGAGCTTCCGGCGCAATCGCAGCGGCGTCCTGCCTGTCGGTCGTCATCCCACTCCCCGCGCAGCGTCAGATGTCGCGCCCGTCGACTTCAGTGTGCAGGCGTTCCTCGATTTTGCGGAGCGAATCCTGCCGGGGCGAAATTTCGAGCGACTTTCGATAGGCGGCGAGCGCGCCTTTCTTGTCGCCGGACTTTTCCTTCAGCGCGCCGAGAGCGGCGAACGCGTCGAAACGTTTGGGCTCGAGCGTCGCCGCGGTTTCGAGGTCGGCGATCGCGCCGCCGTCGTCGCCCTGCGTCGCCCGCATTTTCGCCCGCAGCACATAGGCTTCGGACCATTGCGGCGAGAGCGCGACGACATAATCGACGAGGCGCAGAGCGAGCGCCGGCGCGCCGGCGGCCTCCGCCGCGAGCGCGCGCGCCGCCAGCAGATCGATCGTGTCCGACTCGGAGCGCGACCAGCGGCTGACGATCGCCGCGGCGACGCCCTTCGCCTCGCGCTCATCCTCGGCCCGCTCCAGGCGCAGATAGAGCCGCGCCATCTCTTCCGCTCGCCGTTCGAGGGGGTCCTTGGGGACAGGCGGCGCGGCCAGGGGCGCGCGCCGCTTGGGCGCCAATTCGCCTCCTCCCTGCCCCGGACCCAGCGCACGGGACCCGGGCGGCAGCGGAATGCGTCCGATGCCGGGAATGAACAGGAAGTTTTCGCCATCCTGTCCGAATGATTCGATCGACGGCGGTCCCGACCCCTCGGCCGCGGCCCGCAGCAGGGGCGAAATCGCCAAAAGGGCGACGATCGTCGGGGGAAGAAGCCACAGGGTTCGCATCTCGGTTAACATAGCGTGAATAAACAGAAACGGCCACAGCAGAGCGCGCGGCAGCGTATTGAATTAACCTTTTGTCAGCCAAAACGCGAGGCGAACCCGGCAAATTCATCCTGCGTTCAGGCGAGGCGGGCGAATCCTTTGCGCACTAGTTGCGATTGTTAGGAACTAACCGCGCTTATCGCGCCAACATCGCTGAGGCTCCGCGCTTTTAGCCGTGGAGTTCCGGGAGCTGGAACCGATGATGGATACCATACGCCGTCTGTTGCAAGAGCACGGCCGTCTGCATATGCCGGTGGCGCAATTGTCGGATTTCGACGATCTTTACGGCGCCGGGCTGACGCCTTTCGCCGCGATCCGCACGATGCTCGCGCTCGAAGAAGCCTTCGATATAGAATTTCCGGTCGCGATGCTGCGTCGGCAAAGCTTCGCTTCGATCAACGCCGTTCGCGATTGCGTCAACCAGCT
>JAKFXD010000100.1 GCA_021731565.1 Methylocystis sp.
GGTTCGAACCGGAAAAGGTGGCGCGCTTCGATCAAAGGCGAATCGCCGCGCTGATGCGCAATGACGCAATCGTGCGCAATCGCGCAAAAATCGAAGGCGCCGTGCTGTCGGCGCAGGCGTGGCTCGAGATCGAGGCGACGACCGGCTTCTCGAATTATCTGTGGGACTTCGTCGACGGCAGGCCGATCATCAATTGTTGGACGCGGATGAGCGACGTGCCGACGCAGACGCCATTGTCCGAACGCCTGTCCAAAGACCTCAAGGCGCGCGGCTTCAAATTCTGCGGCCCGACCATCGTCTACGCCTTCATGCAGGCGGTCGGCATGGTCGACGATCATTTGGTGGGCTGCCACCGGCATGCGGGGGAGGACGATGGCTGACGCCATGCGCTCACCTCCAGCGAAAAATCGCGGGCGCGCGTCGCCCCGCGAGACGCCCCGCGCCTGGCAGCGGATGTTGTCCGGGCGCCGCCTTGATCTCCTCGACCCTTCGCCGCTCGACGTGGAGATCGAGGATATCGCCCATGGGCTGGCGCGCGTCGCGCGCTGGAACGGCCAGACCGTCGGCCCGCATATTTTCTCGGTCGCGCAACACAGTCTGCTGGTCGAAAGGATCGCGAGCAGGCTCGATCCCGCCGTCGCCCGAACCGAGCGGCTCTACATGCTGCTGCATGACGCCCCGGAATATGTGATCGGCGACATGATCTCGCCGTTCAAGGCGGTGATCGGCGACGCCTACAAGGCGGTGGAGGACCGAATCCTCGGCGCGATTCTCCTGCGTTTCTCCCTGCCGCCGGCGCCTTCGCCGGCGCTGCGGCGCCTGTGCAAGGAGGCCGACCGGGCTGCGGCTTTTTTCGAGGCGGTGTCGCTCGCGGGCTTTACACGGCGCGAAGCCGAGCGCATCTTCGGCCGCCCGGCGATCCCGCCGCAGCCCTTCATGGACGAACTCGCCCCGGCTCCCATCGAGGAAACGGAGGCGCGTTTTCTCGCTCGATTCCGGGCGGTCGACGAAAGTTGAAGACGAACGCCGGGGAGCGACATGTCGGATGGGCGCCTATACGTCTGTTCGCTGACCAAGGTGGTCGACACCGTGCGCGAAAGCGGCGCGCGCTCGCTCGTCACCATTCTCACGGCCGGGGCGTCGCTTGTTCGACCTTGCGAAATTGCGCCAGAGCGCCATTTGCGGATCGCAGTCTCCGATATCGACGCGCCGCGAGAGGGTCACATCCTCCCCGGCGAGGAACATATCAATCGGCTGTTGGCTTTCCTTGAAGAATGGGACCGCTCCGCGCCGCTCGTCATTCACTGTTACGCCGGGGTGAGCCGTTCGCCCGCGGCGGCCTTCGTCGCGGCCTGCGCGCTGACGCCCCGCCGCAGCGAAATGGACATCGCGCACGAACTGCGCCGCGTCTCGCCGACCGCGACCCCGAACCGTCGGCTGGTTGCGATCGCCGACGACAGGCTCGGCCGAGGCGGGCGCATGTCGGCCGCCATCGCCGCGATCGGACGCGGGACAGACTGCTATGAGGGAGCGCCTTTCGCCCTCGAATTCGCCGACGCTTAGCCGGGCCGCGCCAGAACTTGCGCCAGTTTCGCCGCCCGTCGAAATCGGGCTGACCGCCGCGATCGTCGCCGTTCGCATCGACGAGCCGCAAATTCTGACGACGCGCGCGGACGGGCCGGCCGGCGTCGCCGCGCTTCCCTCCGGGCCGTTCGATCCGATCCGGCACCGCACCTTCGAAATCGGCCTGCGCGAATGGGTCGCCGAACAGACCGGCGCGCCGCTCGGCTATGTCGAGCAGCTTTATACGTTCGGCGATCGAGGACGACACGCCCGGGCCGGCGACCGCGACCCGCATGTCGTGTCGGTCGGCTATCTGGCCTTGACCCGCATCGGCGAGGAAGCCGAACAACGAGACGGCGTCTGGCGCAGCTGGCACGATTTCTTCCCCTGGGAAGACTGGCGAAAAGGCGCCCCGGCGATCATCGAGGAAACGATCGCGCCCGGATTGGAGAATTGGGTCGCGGAATCGCCGGACGCAGCGTCCTCGTCGGGCCTCTCTCGCCGAATGCGCGTCAATCTCCTCTTTGGCGCCAGGGGGCGCGCGTTCAGCGAGGAAAACGTGCTCGAGCGATACGAACTTCTTTACGAGGCGGGCCTTCTCGAAGAGGCGCTGCGCGACGGCCGCGAATCGGCGAAAAAAAGAGCGCCGCTGGCGCCGCTGGGGACGCCCATGCGTCATGATCATCGCCGCATTCTCGCCACAGCCATGGGCAGATTGCGCGCCAAGATGAAATATCGGCCGGTGATTTTCGAGTTGATGGCGCCGGAGTTCACGCTGACCGAATTGCAGCGGACAGTAGAAGCGATCGCAGGGCGCCATCTCCATAAGCAGAACTTCCGCCGTCTGGTCGAAACAACCGCCATTGTCGAACCGACGGGCGAGATGTCCTTAAAAACAGGCGGCCGCCCTGCCGCTCTATTTCATTTTCGCCGCAATGTTCTGCAAGAACGGCCGGCGCCAGGGCTTCGCGTCGGCATAAGGGGCTGATTTCGTCCCTTAAGGCGTTGTTCACCGCGAGAGGGTGAATCATTGCTGAAGCGAAAGCCGCCATTGCGTAGAGTAGAGGTGCGTCGTGGGCTATTTGTCGCCGCCGCCAATGCCGGCGCCGGTCGTCGTCTACAAGGACGTCGGCGGGCTCGTCAGCGATTATGAGGCGATCACCGAACGCTATCGTCGCGAGAATCGCGAAGTCCGCCTGCATGAATGCCGGTCGGCCTGCACGCTGGCGCTCAGCCTGCCGAACGTCTGCGTCTATCCGGACGCAAAGGTCAAATTCCACCAGGCCTACAACGCCATCAACAGAGAGACCGACCTCGGCGTCTCGTCCCGTCTGTTCGCCTCCTACCCCGCCGCCGTGCAGGCCCGCCTCGGCTATCTGACCAGAGAATACCGGGTGTTGACGGGGACCGAGCTGATCGCTCTGGGCATGCGCAACTGCGAAGGCGGCCCGACCATGATCGCCGCCCGCAAGCAGCGCGCGCCGTCATCCAGCGTCGCCAGCGCCCGGTCCGACGGCCAATCCGCCGCGAGCCTCGCCTCCTTCGGCGACATCGCGCACAAGGTGCAGTCCGCGGTCGCCACCGCGCTCTCGGGCGCGGGCGATCAGACCGCGTCGATTCGCGTCGCCGTCGCCGACCGGCAGCCGATCGCCGGCGTCCAGGGCGAGAATGAGGAGGCGAACCGGCTTCCCGACTCTCCGCCGCTGCCGCCTCGCCGGCCGACGCCGGAGGATTTCGCGGCGCTCGATCCGACGCCGTTGTCTCCCGCCTATCTGCAACTCATCAGCGGGGCGCAGCCGATCCTGGGGCCGCAGTTGGAGCGCACGGTGGCGTCGAACTGAGCCGCGGCGAAGCTTGAGCAATTTTTCGCCATGATGTTCCCCTAGCGTCGGAACCGGTGGGGAATCAGGGCGGTAACGACCGTTCACGGGGCAACGCACGCTAACTGCGTATTCTGAAAATGGTTTTTCGCCATCCTCGCGCCGATCGGCGCAACCAGCTCCCTTATGGCCAGACGGCCTAAAGGATAGTCAGTTTTCTGGGGCGACGTCGGTCAGGACGCGCTTCAAGCGAGACGAGGAAGCGACCCATTGACGACGCCTCGCTCCAGCGCGCGCCTGAATTTCGTTCCGCTTTCCAAAGCCCTCGGCCTTGTCGTCCTTTGCCTGACGACGCTCGCGCCGAAAATGACGGAAACCGCGGTCGCCAATGGCGACACCAGGACGATTTATCTCTACCACGCCCATACGCATGAATCGATTTCGGCGACCTATCTCGTCAACGGGCAGTACGACAGCAATGTCCTTCAACAGCTGAATTGGTTCCTGCGCGACTGGCGCCGCGACGAGCAGACCAATATGGACCCCCGCCTGTTCGACGTGGTGTGGGAGGCCTATCGCAACGCCGGCGCCGGCGATCAGGTCGTGAATGTGGTCTCCGCCTATCGTTCTCCCGAGACCAACGCCATGCTGCGCGCCCGTTCGCGCGCCGTCGCCAAATATTCCCAGCACATGCTCGGCAAGGCAATGGACACCACCATGCCCGGCATGCCGATGTCGCAGGTCCGCGAAATCGGGATGCGCATGCAGCGCGGCGGCGTCGGCTATTATCCGTCGGCGGGAACGCCTTTCGTCCATCTCGACGTCGGCAATGTGCGCCACTGGCCGCGCATGAGCTATGACGAACTGGCGCGCCTCTTCCCCGACGGCAAGACCGTGCATCTGCCCACCAACAACCAGCCGCTGGCGCGCTACGAAGAGGCGCGGGCGGAGATTGAAGCGCGCGGCGACGGCGCCTATGTCGCCGCGCCGCGACGCACGTTCGGCAACTTCTTCGCCATGCTGTTTGGCGGCGGCGCAAGCGGCGGCGAGGAAGACGACGCGGAAAGCGCGGCGCCCGCGCCGAGCACGCGCAAACAATGGGCGTCGCTGGCGCCTCGGTCCGCTCGCGGAGCGAGCGGAGGCGAAGCTGAAGAAGAAGGCGCCGCTTCCGGCGGAGCCGGCGCCAATCGCTATCGACGGCAAGAACTCGCGCGCGCCGAAGCCGATCTGCCGCGGGGCGAAACCACGCTCTCGGCGCCGGGCGCGGAGCCGCCCGAGCAGACGTCTTCCTCCGCGGCGACGCCTGACTCTCGGTCCGGCGCTCGCGCGCCGCTGCCGCCGCAGCGCCCGGCTTCGCTCGCGGGCTTCTCCGACAAGGAGATGGCCTATGACAGGGCCGCCGCGCTCGGAGCCATGGACCGCTCACGCGAGTGGCAAAGCGCGGCAGAATATCAGGAAGGCTCCGACCGCGATTCGAACGATGCGCCGGCAGGCGATGCGCCGCCGCGTCGCCGCGGGAAGTCGGCCGCGCCCCTGCCCCCGGCCCGGCCAGGGACGTTCGACGCGAAGGCGACGAGCGCGATCGCGCGCCTCGTCGAGGCGCCCAAAACTGAAGCGCGGAAGCCGAATTCGAAGTCCCGGCGGGACTCGCTCGCCTATGCGCCGGAGCCGAAGGAGCCTTCCGACGGCGCCGAAGAGCGCCCGCAAACCGACGCCGCCGACCAAAAGGCGAAAGCCGCGCCTATCGCTCCCACAGGGCTCCGATCTGCCGCAAGAGCGCGCAGCCGCGGCGACTCCGACAGGAACGCGATGGCCGGAGAAAGCGTGAAAACTCGCTAAACACAATGCTACGATCTGAGTCGTCAAGTCTCCCTGCGCCAGCCAATGTTTCAACTGTAGAAAACGTCTCCGCCCTTAGGGTAGCATAGCAACAGCCTGTATCGCTGCAAGACCGATAAGAATTGCCGCGCGCGCCGCAAAGTACAGCGTGCCGGCTATAGCGATGATTTTGACAAAGCCATAAGCGTCAGGGTCAAACATGGCTTGATTCCATCCTGCAAGTCTGAGCCTCTCGAGGAGAATCAGAGCTCAGACAGGGTAACCCCTACTTGCAAGGAATGTTCCTCTTGCCGCGCCCAAGCAGGACGGCGGCCTGGAACGGCCGTTTCGGCCCGGCTGGCGCAAGACCCGGATGGCGCAAGAATCGTCGAAGCGACCGACTTTGAAAAAAGCGTTCAGGCGAAGGCGGGATCGAGCGACTTGGCGGCTTCAATCAGCGCGCGAACCGACGCGACCGATTTTTCGAACATCGCCCGTTCGGTCGCGTCGAGATCAATCTCCATCACCCGCTCGACGCCATTCGCGCCGATGATGACGGGCACGCCGACATAGAGCCCGTTCACCCCATATTGGCCTTCGAGATAGGCGGCGCAGGGCATCACCCGGCGCTTGTCCTTGAGATAGCTCTCGGCCATGGCGATCGCCGCGGTCGCCGGCGCATAATAGGCGGAACCGGTCTTGAGCAGGCCGACGATTTCGCCGCCGCCCTTGCGCGTCCGCTCGACGATCGCGTCGATGCGCGCCTGCGTGGTCCATCCCATCGCGACGATGTCCGGCAAGGGCACGCCGGCGACGCTCGAATAGCGCACCGACGGCGCCATGTCGTCGCCATGGCCCCCCAGAACGAAGGCGCTCACGTCTTCGACCGAAACATCGAGCTCCTCGGCCAAAAAATAGCGGAAGCGGGAAGAATCGAGCATGCCCGCCATGCCGACGATGCGCTGCGTCGGCAGGCCCGACGCCTTCTGCAGCGCCCAGACCATGACGTCGAGCGGATTGGTGATGCAGATGACGAAGGCGTTCGGCGCATATTGCCTGATCCCTGCGCCGACCTTGGCGACGACGCCGAGATTGATCGATAGTAGATCGTCGCGGCTCATGCCGGGCTGGCGCGGCACGCCCGCCGTGACGATGACCACATCCGCACCCTCGATTGCGGAATAGTCCGAACTGCCGGAAAGCCAGGCGTCAAAGCCAGCGACGGGAGAGGATTGGGCGATGTCCAGCGCCTTGCCCTGCGGGACGCCGTCCACGATATCGAAAAGAACGATGTCGCCTAATTCCTTGAGGCCGGCGAGATGGGCAAGCGTTCCGCCGATATTGCCGGCGCCGATCAAAGCGATTTTTCTTCGCGACATCGTCAAACTCGTTCTTTGCTTCTCAAGAACTGCTAGCGCGCTTTTGCGGCGGTGGGAAGACGTTTTGCCGCGCGCGGGCGGCTCCTAACGGCTCAACCTGATCGGCGAGCGGCGCCACGCCTGACGGCGAATGGCGCGGGCCGGCGCGCGATGCGCGATCCTAGGCCATTGGCGCGCGTGGCGCGCGACGTGGTCGACCATTTTCGGGTTTCGGCTCTTGAGCTTTTGCCGCGCCGCGAATTTTTTAAGCCAATTTGGGTCCTCGCCGGCTTCCTCGGCGCGGCGGCGCGTCGATCGCCCCGGAAATCAACGCGGGGCAAGCGCAGCCGCCACGATTTCGCCATCTGCGCATGGCGCATTCGTCAGCTGGGCCGTTGGCGGTCAATGAGGGGATTTGGGATGCGTTTATTCCGCCGGGCCGCCGCCCTTGCCGCTTTCGGCGCTCTGTCGCTTGCAGGCTGCGCCCCGCAGGAATCGCCCGTCGCTTCGGCCCCCGCCGCCTATGACGAGAACGCCCAAGCCAAGGAACTTTCCGGCCAGGACGCGCTCCACGCCCGGATCTCCCATTACGCCCGCGTCTACGACATTCCCGAATCGCTCATTCATCGCTCGATCCGCCGCGAGAGCAATTACAATCCCAGCGCCCGCCACGGGCCCTATTGGGGGCTGATGCAAATCCGTCACGACACGGCGCGGCATATGGGCTATGACGGCCCGGCGAGCGGCCTTCTCGACGCCGACACCAATCTGGCCTTCGCGGTGCCCTATCTCGCCAACGCCTATAAGGTCAGCGGCGGCAATGAAGCGCGGGCGATCAAACTCTACGCCGGCGGCTATTATTACGAAGCCAAGCGCAAGCGCCTGCTCGACCAGCTTGTGACCTCGGTCACGCAGCGGATTTCAGATAACTGATCCTTTCCGGTTTTACTGATTCTTCGGCGTGAAGGTGCTGCGCACCCGGCCGCCCTGCGCCGCGCCGCCCTGAACGGTCGCCATGCCGGTCGCCACGTCATAGACCAGCCGGTCGCCCTTCACGATATTCTCGCCCTGGGTCAGCGTGACATTGCCGATCAGATGGACCTTGTTTTCGGCCTTGTCGTAGCTGCCGCGGTCGCCCGTGCCGATCTGGTCTTTCGAGACCATCGTCACCGGCCCTTCGACATCGATATGTTTGACCCGGTCGTTGGTCGTCTCGGCGGGCTGGCCCGCGCCCTTTCCTTCGAGGAAAATAATCAGGCGCGAAGCTTTGAGCGTCGACGGCCCCTGCGTGACGATCACGCTGCCGGAATAGATGAGCTTCTGCTCCTTCTCGAAATAATCGAGCTTGCCGGCGTCGATATTGAGCGGATCCTTGGCTGAGGCGCCTGGCAAAATGCCGCCCGAGCGGCCGGCGGCGCCTGCCGGCGTCGCGGCGACGAGCGCGGCAAGGAGAAGAACCACGGAGCGCAGGCGCATTTAGTCCTTGTTCGCAGCGCCCGAAGATGGCGCGGGCGCGTCGCCTTCCGCGTATAGCACCGAATGGACGCCGCCCGCGAAGGTGGCGCGTCGCTCTTTTTGCGAGAATTCGACCGAATGGGCGGTGACCTCGCCGCCGTCGATCTTCAAGAGCACGGGCTTGTCGGACGTCATCATGCTCGCTTTCAAATCCATCACCGCCGACTCGAGCCGCATGTCGAAATTCTTGTCGTCCCGGATATTGACGCCGCCGGTCATGTCGGCGCGATCGGCCTTCCGATTGTAGACCCCCTTCTCCGCCGACATGACAATGGAATTGTCCCTGGTGTTTTCGACCCGAACCTCGAGCTGTTCGAGTTCGAAGACGTCCGGGTTCGCGAGATCCTGAACGCCGACATGCGCCCGCACTTCATAGGGGCGCCCGTCCTTGCGATAGCCGACGAGTTTGGGGCTTTCGATGACGATCCGGGAGCCCTTGAGCGCGACGCGCGCCAGGCTCAAATCGGCGGGTAAAAAGCGCAGCGAGCTGATCAGCAGGCCGAGCCCGACGATTCCGACGACCCCGCCAGCGCCCCAGAGGATCCAGCGCCGCAGGCGCGTGACCCGCGACGTATGGCGCAGCGCCTCCGGAAAGGCGCTCTGGCGCGGCAGGACAAGCGCGCCGAGGCGGTCGCGGGCGCTGGGCGTCGGGAAAACGTCGGTCATTCTGAAATCCTGCGGCATGCAGGTGGCGAATTCGAGGCGAAGCCAAAGCCTTATTCGTGGGAAAAAATATCGGTGTCGGGCCAGCCGGCGAGGTCGAGCCGGGCGCGCGCCGGCAGAAAGTCGAAACAGGCCTGGGCCAGATCGGCGCGGCCCTCGCGGGCGAGCATAACGTCAAGCCTGTCCTTGAGCTGATGCAGATAGAGAACGTCGGAGGCCGCATAGGCCTGCTGCGCGTCGGAAAGAACCGGCGCGCCCCAGTCGGACGACTGCTGCTGCTTCGAAATCTCGACGCCCAGTAGCTCGCGCACGAGGTCCTTGAGCCCATGCCGGTCGGTGTAGGTGCGGACGAGCTTGGAGGCGATTTTGGTGCAATAGACCGGCGCGGGAACGAAGCCGAAGGTCTTGGCCAAAATGGCGATGTCGAAGCGGGCGAAATGGAAGAGCTTGAGAACGCCGGGATCCGCGAGCAGGCGCTCGAGATTTGGGGCGCGCGTCTGACCGCGCGCGAATTGGACAAGTTCGGCGTTCCCGTCGCCGAAGGAAAGCTGCGCGAGGCACAGCCGGTCGCGGTGCGGATTGAGGCCCAATGTCTCGGTGTCGATCGCGACAATGGGGCCAGCGCCGATCCCCTCGGGGAGATCGCCCTGGTGCAGGCGGATGGTCATGCGGCTCGAATCATTCGATGTGGAGCGGGCAGTCTATCGCAGAAGCGATCATCTCCTTCATAGAAATATGATCAGATATCGAAGTCTTCCTTCTTGAAGATCGAAACCAGTTCAATTCCCAGTTTTGCGAGATTCTCTCTGGCGCCCTCTTGTCGATCCACGATGACAAGCGCCTTCGATATCGGGCAATGGATGTTTTCTTCCTTCAGCCCATCGATCGCTTTTAGGATCGATCCGCCCGACGTCGCCACATCGTCGACGATCAGCGTCTCCGCGCCCTCTTGTGCATACCCGTCGATACGCTCGCGCGCGCCATGTTCCTTGGCCGCCTTGCGCACGAAAAACGCGCTTTTCGGCGCGCCTTTCACAAAGCTCATGACCGAAACCGCGCACACCACGGGAACGGCGCCCATCTCCAGCCCGCCGACGCAGTTCAGACCCACCCTGTTCATGTAATCGACGATGATGTCGCCGATGAGCGTCGCCCCCTCCGGCATCATCGTGGTCTGGCGGAGCTGGAAAAGATATTTGCTGCTGCGGCCGGAGGACAGAATAAAGTCGCCCCGCTTAAGCGATTGAGTTTCAATGATCTCGCGCAGGCGAACCCATCTCGGATCGGTCTTCTCAATGACCCTCTCGATGCGCGGTTGCGCTGGCGGTGCGGCGAGATTGGTCATTGCTCTCCCTTTGGGCGTCCATGGCAGGTTAACATAACGCCCGCCAACGTAGATGGCGGGGCGAGGCAAATCGCGGTGGATTGCGGGGCAATTCGACGTCGCCGCCTGACGGGCGCATCCACCTACCGTCCTGGGATCAGGCCATCAAGCAAAAAGCGCCGCCAAGTCTCGTGGTCTCCGCGCTCGAGGCGCTTGCGCTCATGGCGCTTGAATGTGGTCGGCCGCGTCGGTCTCGCTTCGTAACTGGGCCGAACTATGTAAATGTTGGTCGCCGGTTTGGCGCAAGCCCTCTCAAGGAGCGATCGCATGCGTTGCCTGCTTGCCGTAATTCTCGTCTGCGCGGTCGCCGCGCCGCCCGCCTACGCCGCATCGTCAAGAACGAACGCCAAAGCCGTTTCCGCGTCAAAGTCGGACCAGGGAGCCAAAACCGGCAAGCGCGCTCGGCAGAGTTCCAGCGGCGCTGGCGGCATCCATCCACTGGTCGGCAGCGGCGACTATTAGGTCGATGTGCGACCGCGCAAAGTTCTCTTGTCAGACGCCCGCCAAGACTTCACTCTATTGCGATGCAAAACCAGCCAAATGACAAGAGCGCGCCGGTGATCGATTTGCCGAACGGCGCTATCGGTTCCGACCGCCGCTTCAATGCGCTGGTCATCGAACTGGCGATCCGCCTGTTCGTGATCGGCGCCCTGATCTATTGGACCTTCATCATCATCCTGCCGTTCGCGGCGATCATTCTGTGGAGCGTCGTGCTCGCGGTGGCGCTCTACCCGATCTATCGGGTGGTTGCCGAATTATTGGGCGGTCGGCCGATAACAGCCGCCGTCTTGATGACGATCGCCGGCCTCGTGCTGATCATCGGACCGGTCACCTGGATGGCGGTCGGCGCGATCGAGCCGATCAAGGTGGTGGTGGCCGGGTTCGACAATGGCGACATCGCGATTCCGCCGCCGCCGGCGTCGATCAAGGATTGGCCGTTGATCGGCGAGCAGCTCTATGCCTTCTGGCTCTTAGCCTCGACCAATCTGCGCAGCGCCTTTACGCAAGTCCTCCCGCAGCTGAAACCGGCCGGCGAATTCCTGCTCGACATGGCGAAGAGCGCCGGCGCGGGCACGCTCAAATTCCTGGTCTCCGTTCTGCTGATGGGCTTCATTCTCGCCGCCGCGCCGCAATTGCTCGCGGGGACGCGCGCGCTGTCGCGGCGCATCGATCCGTCGAGTGGCATAAAATTCGTCGATCTCGCCGGCGCCACGATCAACGCCGTTTCCCGCGGCGTGATGGGTCTGTCGCTGATGCAGGCCGTCATCGGCGGCGCCGGCATGTATCTCGCCGACGTGCCCGGCGCGAGCCT
>JAKFXD010000019.1 GCA_021731565.1 Methylocystis sp.
TTGCGCAGGTCCGAAAACAGCACGGTCAGTTCGCGCGTCTCGCCGCCGAGCACCAGCCGATCCGGATGTTCGGCGAGACGGTCGACGACGGCGGGGGAGACGAATTTGCCGAAGGCCTGTCGCACATGTCGGCGGGCGGATGTTTCGGCGCGCCACAGCGTGACGGCGCCGAAGAGATAGCCTCCGATGACCGCAAGACTCGGATAGGCCGGATCGAGCAGCGCGCCGTGACGATCGAACAGATAAAACGCGCCTGCGAAAAGCCCAACGACGATGAGAGGCGCAGCCGCGGCCGAGACGAGCGGCGGCGCGACATAGAGCAGCCCCATGATCAGCAGGAAAGCGAGCGCGGCGACGACGAATTCGAGGCCCGGCGCCCAGTCCGGTCGCGACAGCAGCGCGCCGGAAGCGATCGACTCGACGATCTGCGCGTGCACGTCCACGCCTGGGGCCACCGGATCCAAAGGCGTCGAGCGGATGTCGCCGAGACCCGTCGCCAGCGCGCCGATGAAGATGATGCGTCCCTCGATGTCGTCGCGCCCCACGCGACCGTCGAGAACGTCCTTCGCCGAAATATCCCGCGCGGCGGCGCGATGCGAATAGCGCGGCCGAACCTCCGCGTTGGGCCCGGTATCGATTTCGAAGGCGCCGACCTTGATCGCATTGACGCCGGTATGCTTGCCGAAGGCCGTTTGTCCGCTGGCGTTTGACGAGCGGATCACGATCGCCGACTCGCCTTGCGCGACGCGCAGGGCTTCGAGCGCCAGTGACGGCATGAGGACGTCCCCGGCGCGCGTGACGAGCGGCACGCGGCGCACGATCTGGTCGTGATCCGCCAGCCAATTCGTCGCGCCGAGTCCCTTGGCCGCTTCCTCAAGCCGCCGCTCCGGGCCGACCGCGCCGGCGAAGGCGACGAGGAAGGGCGCGGGATCGTCGCCGGCGGTCACGAGCCCCGACTTCGCCGGCAGCGGCGCGACCACCGCATCGGTAAGCGTGACGCCGAGCGTCGCCGGCGCCCGGGTCAGCGCCTCGGCGAAAATCTGGTCGCCGCTCGGTATCCTGGCGACGAGTTTGGCCGCTTCGGCGCGGGCGCGCGGATCTGGAATCGCGTCGAGAAGCTGCGCCGCCCCGGCGCGGTCAGGCTCGGCGAAGATGAAGTCGAAGGCGATGGAGGCTGCGCCGAGTTCGCGCAGCCGGTCGACAAGTTCGGCCAGCCGCACGCGGGGCCAAGGCCATTGCCCATATGCCTTCAAACTTTTCTCATCGACGCCGACGACGCGCGTCGGCGCTTCCGGATCATAAGCGCGCGGCGCGAGACGCTGGAAGGTGTCGAAGACGAAGTTGCGCAGATCGTCGAGCGCCCGCGGCTGAGCGACGCCCCAGGGCAAAATGAGCGCCGCTGCGGCGACAAGCGCGAGTAGATAGGCGCGACGCCGCTTCAACATCCGCACCTCGCATCACGGTCGCGACGCCGCCGCCAACTCCGTCCTATCCGCCGTGACCGCAATCGGCAGCGCCCCGTCAGTCGCCCCCGAACTGGCCGCCGCCCCCATAGCCGCCATTGCCGCCATGGCCGCCTTCGCCATGCCCGCCATGGCCGCCATGCCCGCCTTCGCCATGTCCGCCATGTCCGCCATGTCCGCCGTGGCCGCCGTGGCCGCCATGGCCGCCATGGCCGCCATGGCCGCCGTGATGTCCATCTTCGGGCGCCGGCGCCAACAGCGGCGCGGGCTGATTGTCGACATTGGCGCGGCTCTGCACCAGCGCATTGCCGAACCATACCGGGCCAAGCGCGTCGAGCCCCGGCGGGCTCACCACGTCCGGGGGCCGATCATTGCCCAGCGCGAGATTCGCTTCTTCGCTGGTCGGCGGGCGCCTGGCGCCGCCGCGCTGCCGTCTGCCGCTCTCGAGCGCGGCGATGATTTCCGCGATCTTTTCCGGAGGCACGAGGAAAGGCTCCGACACCGGCCCGCCGTTCGGCGCGCATACGCCATAGCCCGCGCGGGTGAGCGTCTGCCCGCCTACGTCGATCGAACCGAATTGATGCACGATCAGCGTGCCGCATGAGCCGCCGATCTGTATCAGCGCCGTACCGCCGCGCACGCCGATCGACGCTGTCGGCGTCCGCAGCTTCGTCCCGCCCTCATGGCTGACGCCGCCGCCGACGAAACGCATCACGCCCTTCGCCATCGACACGCCCTGCTGGCCGCGCCCGCCGGAATAGACGAAGTCGTCGACGGTGACCGCGCTGTTGCGGCCGACGGTCATCGTCGACGTGTCGCCAAACACGATCTGGGCGCTGCCTTCGGGACTCGTCTCGATGCGTTCGCGCCGCTGCACGCCGAGACCGACGGACAGCGAGCGCTTCGCGGCGCCCGGCGGCGTGCCATGCGCGCTCTGATTCACCGCGCCGACATTGCCGACGTTTTCAGCGAGCGCGGGGCCGGCGACGAGCGCCAGAGCGGCGGCGGCCACGGAGAGCTTTTTCATCTGTCGTCTCCGTTAGAATTTCGCCGTCGGCCCGAAGCTGACGGACAGGTTCTCGGTCTTGAAATTCTGGATGTTCGAATCATTGCGCGCGAATTCAACGTTGCCGGCGAAACCGAAAGAGGCGGTGACCGGCAAATCGACCAGCAAGCCGCCGATCCAGACATTGTCGCGACGCGCGGTGAACGGATTGATCAACGGATTGGCGGCGTCGAAGGCAAGATGCGTGAAACGGCCATAGGGCGCGACGGTCCATCGGCGCGGGATGATCTCGAACGGCGGGTCGAACTCCAGCCGCAGCATCGCCTGAACGTCGACCTGACCAGACGTTTGTTGCGGATTGCCGGCGAAGGCGCGGGAATAGCCGACGCGACTCTCGAAGCGCAGATCGCTGGTCAGTCTGTACGACCCGCTCACATAGCCGGTCACCACGTCGCCCGTCGCCAATGTCGAGACGGTCTGGTAGGGCGACACGCCGAGATAGCTGAGAGCGCCCGGCGCCGGATTGACCCAGATCGACCGCCATTCGGCGCCCGGCTCGAACCAGAAATCGGGGTTGAGCTGGGCCCCGAAACTCACGCCGCCGCCGCCGGCGTTCAGATAATTGGTCCCGCCGAGCATGGACAAGGCGCCGGTCAGGTAAGGCTTGATCGACAGGCCGGGATAGAGGTCAGGCGCGATGTGAATGCGCGGCCCGATCGAGCCGGCGAATAGCGCGACGCTGTATTGCGGCAGGCGAAACTGCTCGGTGGCGTAGCCGGTGAGCCGCGTCTCGAGCTGGTCGCCGCGCGCATTCTGAAAATCGAAATCATGCGCGGCCTGCACCAGCTGGAAGCTGTTGACATCGCCCTTTCGCGAGGCGGCCGACGCAACGCCGACGCCGCCGACCTGGAACAGATTGTTGGTCGGAAAGAAATTGGCGTTCGTTTGCGCCCGCAGACCGGCGTGAATTCTCAGATAGAGACGGTTGGCCTGGGTGCGTTTTTCGATATCGGGCAGCTGCGCCTCGATCTGCGCGACCTGGACCGGATCAAGGCCGCCTTCGGCGAGCGCCTTGCGCAGATGCTGGGCGGAAAGTTCATAGGACCCGAGCCGCGCATAGAGGAAGCCAAGCTCCTTTCGGGCGCGGGCGAGGTTGGGGTTGAACATGAGGATGCGTTCAAGCGCGCCGATCCCCGCCTCATAGTCGCGCAGCTCGGTGGACAGCAGGACGTAACGATAGGTCGCCTCATAGTCGGTCGGATGAAGCTGGATATGGGCGGCGAGGCGCGCCTGTTCGGCGCGCTGGTCGTCCTGCGCGATCGCCGGACCCAAAAACGCGAATGCGGCGAGCAAAACGCCAACAAGCCTCGTCGCCATTTTATATGCACGCATGAAAGGCAAACCCCTGAAAGTGTGGATAGCGGCTCCCGCAGGCTGACCGTCACCTCCACCGGAAGCTGACTCATGTCGCCCGGAGCGGCAAGCTGGCGCGCGGCGCGCGCCTTCATTCCGAAACAGCGACGGCGCGACGCGCGTGCCACGGATTCCTCTATGCGCCAAGGACTTACCACCGTTGTCGCTGATCCTCTGCGCACGCGCGGCGGATGAAACAAATTCCCTGGTGTTGCGCTAAAACCACAGGCGGCGACCTCGCGGCTAGCGCCGCCGCCGCCCGCGGTCGAAGAGCAGGACGATTTCGCCGCCTCTCTTCGAGGATTCCTGCGCGACGGCCGTCGGATCAATCGCTCGGCGTTGGCGGGCCGACTGGATGCGGCGACGCGGGCGCGCCATCGCGGACGGGTCGTCGAGAACCGTTTCCGGGGCAAACAGACAGCGCAGCACGATCAGCAGGTCGGCGGCGCGCCGCGCCGCGCCGCGTTTCACCGCGCTGCGGATGTCGGCGACGACTCGCCCTCTCGCCGCATCGAGCGAGACGGCGCGGCGGTAGCGCGCCAGCATGCGCTCGTGTTCGTCGCTCGGGCTGACGCCCAAGACAAGCTCATGACTGCGCAGACCTGCCAACTCCGCGCAACGCCTGATCGGCATCAGTTCGGGAATCATTCGGCTTCTCCCAATCGCTTGCTCTGCCGTGGGTTCTTCGCCTCTTATCGGCAGCACAGCGACGGTAGCGCGCCGCGCATCATCTGTTTGTGCGAGAGCGCACACATATCATTCCGCTTCGTTGAGCGCCTCCTGAACGCGCTTTTCCAGAAGCGACGGGCGCAACAGCACGAGCCCGCCGCGGATCTTTTCGGCGAGGCCTTCGTCGATCATCGCCGAGAGTTCGCGGCTGACCTGTTCGCGCCGGCAGCCGATGCGGGCGGCGAGATCGTGCTGAAAGGGCGGCGGCGAGACGATCGCCTGCTCCGGCGCGCCTTTGCGCGGCGCCGACATGCGCAACAATTCGGAATACAGCCGATGTTTGAGGTCGAGCACCGAGCGCTCGAAGAGGCGCGTATTCAGCTCCCGCACCCGCACGGTCAGCAGACGCAGCAGCCGCTCGCATATTTCCGGCTCGCCGAAGACGATCTCCTTGAAGACCGCGGGCGGCACGAGCAATAGTTCGGCGTTCGTGAGCGCCGTTACGTTGGCGGAGCGCTTCGCCCCGTCGATCGCCGCCATCTCGCCGAAGAATTTGCCCGCGCCGAAATCGCCAAAAATCATTTCCTTGCCGGCGGCGGTCCGAATGAGCACCCGAACGTCGCCGCTGACGATAAAATAGACGTCGGTCGAAGGATCGTCGAAGTCGAGAACCAGTTCGTGCTCGGCGTAACGCCTGCGCGCGCAATGGCGCGCAAGCTGTTCGCCGCGAGCGGGGTTGAGGCCGACAAAAAAAGGAATCCCGTCAAAAAGGGACACATCGCGCTCCCGGATTGGAAATTGTCGCCGATATTGCCGGTAAACGTCGACGGCGTCGAGGCGCAATCTGCTGGCGCATGCCAGCGGTTCGGGCGATGATCGCCCATGCAGGCGTTCCGGCTCGCGACGTTCAATCTCGAAAATCTCGATTGGTCGGCGACCAAGGCGGACGCTTTCGCGCTTAGAACCGGCGCGCTGCGCCCGCTGCTGGAGGCGCTCGACGCCGACATCCTATGCCTGCAGGAAATCCACGCGCAGCGCGTTCACAAGCGGGGCGCACGGCAATATGTCGCGCTCGACCAATTGCTCGCGACCACCCGATACGCAAATTTTCATCGCGCGACGACCGTGAGGCCCGGCGCCGACGTCCCGGCCGACGTGCATAATCTCGCGATCCTGTCGCGATGGCCGATGCGCGCGCGCCGCCAGATCCATCACGACATCGTCGCGCGGTGGAACTGGCCGGCGCCGCGCGAGGCGGACGGCTCCGAACCAGAGCCGGTGGAGATCGTCTGGGACAGGCCGCTGCTCTACGCTTTGGTCGAGCTTCCCAATGACCGCGCGCTCCATGTCGTCAATCTGCACCTGCGCGCGCCGCGCGCCAGTCCTGTGGCCACGGCGCGCGGGCTGGGATCAAGCCGCGCGCAGATCGAAGGCCAGTACGTGGCGGCGCTTAAACGCGAGGGCCAGGCGCTGGAAGCACGGCTGTTCGCCGAGACGCTGTTCGACGCCGAGCCGGACGCGCTCATCGCGGTCGCCGGCGATTTCAACGCCGACGCGCATGACGCGCCGACGCGACTGCTTCGCGGCGGCAAGGATGAAGGCGCGCATGGGCCGCGCGTTCTTGTCCCGCTGGAAGAGCGCGTCGAGCCGTCGCGGCGCTTCACCGTCATCCATGCCGGCCGGCCGACGCTGATCGACCACCTCCTCGCATCGCCTGCGCTCGCCGCCGCCTGGCGCGAAACCGCCATTCTGAATGAAGGGCTTCAGGACGAAGTCTATGCGCAGGAATTCGTCGCCGCGTCGCTCCACGCGCCGGTCGTCGCCAAATTCGAGCTCGTCGCCCAATAACCCAGGCTCGAAAATTTTTACGCGAACGATCCTGATATTCAACCATGGCGCGCAATCGCGCGCCGTTCAGCCTCCAAGCGGCGCATGTGATCTTTCATCAGGAGGCGAAAACTGGCTCCCTTCGACGCGGAACGCCTCGCGCCGACGCGATCGGCGCCGTTCTTGAATGGGCCCCTTCGGGCCTGCGCCCGGAGGTCAAGACGCGCTTCAGATTTTCTCACGTCACGCGCCTGCGATCGAAAAGCGCTAAAGCGCTGGCAATCAGCGTCGATTGCGCAATTTAGAGAGCCCTATGAACGACAAGCGTCTCTTCGCGTCGTCGACCGCTCGCAATCGCGGACCGATTCTCGATGTCCTGCGCGAAATTCTGCCGACGACGGGGCTGGCGCTCGAAATCGCCAGCGGCGCCGGCGAGCACGTCGCATATTTCGCGGCGGATTTCCCGCATGTGACATTTTGCCCATCCGACCCGAGCGCCGAAGCGCGCGAGAGCATCGCGGCCTGGATCGCCGCGGCCGGAGTCGCCAATATCCGCGCGCCATTGGCGCTCGACGTCGAAAGATTTCCCTGGCCTATCGGCGCCGCTGACGCCATGATCTGCATCAATATGATTCACATTTCGCCGTGGCGCGCGACGGAAGCCTTGTTTGAGGGCGCTCGTGGGACTTTGCCTGAAAACGCGCCGCTCTATCTATACGGTCCATACAGGCGGGGCGGCGCCCACACCGCGCCAAGCAACGCGGAATTCGACGCGAGCCTTCGCGCACGCAACGCCGTCTGGGGCGTCCGAGATCTCGACGAGGTCGCCGAGGTCGCGCGCGGGAAAGGATTTGGGGACCCTCAGGTCGTGGAAATGCCCGCCAACAATCTCAGCGTCATCTTTCGCCGCAACCCGGAAGCGGCATGAACGCAGCCATCCCGATGGCGCCCAACGGCGCCAGCGGCCCTACGCGTCAGCGTCAGTGAAGCCTGAAGAGAAGCCACTTGGAGAAAGACCATGCAACGTCGTGAATTTATTGCTGTCGGAACTGCCGCCGCGGTCGTATCCGCCACTCAAGCGTTCGCTGAGACAAACGCCGGCGCCAAAATGGAAGATATGCATCCGGCTCTTTACAAAGACCTGGAAAAATCCGCCATCGAATGCGTCTCCACCGGCAATGACTGCATTCGGCACTGTCTCGGCATGTTCGCGATGAAAGACACGAGCATGTCGGAATGCGCGGACGCATCGGTGCAGCTGGTTGCTGCATGCGACGCGCTCGCAACGCTGGCGGCGCTCAACTCTTCGCACGTTGGCGCGCTGGCGAAATCGGTCGCTTTGATTTGCGAGGACTGCAAGAAACAATGCGACAAGTTTCCGAAAATTCCAGAATGCGTGGCCTGCGGCAAGGCGTGCCAGAAATGCGCCGAAGAGTGCCGCAAAGTCTAGCCGGGCAGCCAGGCCAAGCGCCGCGATGAAGACCATGCGCCTTACGTCTTGGCTCGTCGGAGCCGGCGTCGCCGTTTCCTTGGGGATCGGCGGCGCTTCGGCCAATTCGCCGGTCCCCGAGGCGCCGGGCTTCGTCATCGTCCAGGCCGCGGAGACGGCGGGCAAGACGACCGGTCAGGGCGACGGCGTCGTCAGGGCCGTCGACGCCGACGAGCGGCGGATCATGATCACCCATGGGCCGGTCTCTGGACCCTTGGAAATGTCGCCGATGACGATGGCGTTTCGCGTCGCGCCCAATGTCGATCTTTCCAGCCTGTCGAAGGGCATGAAGATCAAATTCACGATCAGTCGCGACGCCAAGGGCCTTTACGTCATCGAGGACGTTCAGCCCGAGAAGCCTTGAGCGCGCCTGCGCATCGGCGTTATTCGCCGGCGCCGTCCATGCCGATGCGGTGCATCAGATAGCACAGGCAATCCTGCTGAACCGCGCGCCGGTCGACGGTCAGCATCGCCGGAATGGCCGGACGCGCGAGTCTGATTTCGCCGCCGGCATAATCGAAATAATTGATCGGCTGACTGTCGCAGCCGTCGCCCGGCAGGACGTCGAGCCGCGCGTCTTCATCGCCCAGCGCGCCGAACAGAGCGCCTGCGCCCAATTCGCTGAAGTTGAGATGGTCGATGTCCGGACGGAAGAGAAAATCCGCGGGCGTTCCGTCGAATGAGAAGCTCGCGCCGGCGGGGGGCTTCACGATGGCGTGCGTGCGCAGCAGCTCCACATCCTGCGGCGCCGGCGGGCGGCAGGGAAGCTCAGCGATCGACAGGCAGGCGTCGAGCAATTCGACGGCGTGTTCGGCGCCGGCGTCCAGTCCGGACTTGCCGCATTCCACCGTGATCGCCGGGCAAAGCTCGGCGAAAGCCGCGGCGCAGGTGCCGCGCGGGCGCTGAAACAGCACCACGATGCGAGAATAGAGCTGCGCGAGCGCGACATATTTCGCGTCGAGCCTGCTGATGCAGCTGTAATGCGGATTGAAGCCGGTGTTGTTATGGACGTCGACGGCGGCGAAAGCGTCGCGCTTCTTGACGTAATCGTAAATCCACTGCGCCATATGCGCGAGAGGATCGTCGGGAAACGCCGTGCCCGGCCACACCCGGTTGAAGTCGCGCTGACCCGGCAGCGTCCGCACATTTGCCGCCGCGGCTTCGACATTGCCGATGAACAGGATCAGCGACCGGTTCAATCCGCGCTCGACGTGCCGGCGCAACGTCTTCTGCACCGCTGCGAGTCCGCTCGTTTCGTTTCCATGCAGCAGGGTCGACACGAACAACGGCTGCGGATCGCGGCCGGGAAGGTCGAACAGCGTCGGTCGAGGCAGGATGTCCTTCAGGCGGTTGGCGGGGCAGTCGAGAAATCCGTCAGGCAGCCGGTCGAGCAGGGCGCAAGGCGCGTCAGTCACTTCACTCCTCACATTTCCCATTGATGGACCGGCGCGCCGCTTCGCTGGCGCTCGCAATAGGCCGCCATCAGGCCATAAAGGTCGCCGCCGCGCGCCTCAAGCGCATTTCGCTGCCAGGCCGCGCCGGTCTGGCGCGTTCGCACCCGTGCTTCGACGATGTCGAGGAAGCCGTCTTCGGCGACGCCAAGGTCGTGAAGTCCCGCCCGGGCGTCGGGAATAAGGCGCTCGAGCAGCAGTCGATCCGCCGCGGTTTCCCCTGCGCCCGGCCAGTCGAGCTTGGCGTCGAGGCCGAAACGCGCCGCGGAATAGAAGTTGCGCCTGGCGTCGTTGAAGGCGAGGCCTCCCGCTCCATTGCCGCCGGCGCCCCGCCCCGCCATGGCGAGCGCGCGCGCGAGGCCGAGATACAGCGCGGCGTTCGCCATCATGTCGATAAAGGTCGGCCCCGCCGGCAGGATGCGGTGCTCGATGCGCAAATGCGGCGCGCCGCTCTCGTCGAAGCCGACCAGCGGGCGATTCCAGCGCCAGATGACGCCATTATGCAGGCGCAGATGCCGCATCGCCTCCGGCGGATCGTCGAACGCCATCGGGAGAAGCGCGTCATAGTCGCGCAAATTCTCCTCGAAGATTTCGATCAGCGATCGCGTCGCATAGCCCGAGCCCATCGAGACCCTGGCCGGGCCCGGCACTTTCACCGCCTGTTCAAACAGCGGGATGCGCGTTTCCTCCCACAGCGCCTTGCCGAACAGAAAAGGCGCATTGCCGCAGGCCGCGAGGATCGGCCCGGAAGCCGCCACCGAGGCGTTGTAATAGAGATGCGCCAGATCGGCCGGCGCCTTGAGATGGATCTGAAACGATGTCGTCGCCGCCTCGAGCATCACATCCTGGTGCACGGAGGCGAGCCGGTCGCGGCCGGCGATATTGACATGCAGCGGCGCGCCGCCGCGAAGCCGCAGCACCTCCTGATTCAGCGCATAGTAGCGGTTGAGCGGCGACATGTTGGCGAGCGTCAGATCGGCGTCGCGGATCGTCGGCAGCGTGCCGATCAGCACGAGATTGGCGTCGAGCCGGTGGGCCACGTCATTGCATGTCGCCCAGAGCCGCGTCAGCGACTCATGCGCTTGCGTCAGCGCATCGCCGGCAAGGCGGAAAGGCGCGCAATTCAATTCGAGGTTAAACCGCGACAGCTCCGGCACGACGAGCGGGTGATCGAGGGCTTCGAGCACATTCAGGTTGATCGAGGACGGCGCATAATTGTGATCGACGATCCAGGTTTCGATTTCGAATCCCACCATATGGCCGTCGCGCGAAAAAGCGTCCGCCTCATACAGGCGGCGGGCGATTCCGGTTTCCTCGGCGAGCCGGCCCGTAAACCGCGCCTTGTCGGCCGGGGTGAAGCCCGTCGTCTTGATTTCCTCGCCCACACCCGCCCCCTTCCGCCCATGCGCGGCGGCGTCTCGCGACCGGGACGCAAGAAGCCCAAACCGGTCGAAGGCTGATCCGCCGCAGACCGCTCTAATGTAGGCCGTCAGCCCCCTCGATAAAACCACGAGCGGCGGCGCGACAAGCCGCAAGCGCTGCGATAGATTTGCAAAGCCTTCGCCCGGAGCCGACCTTGCCTGATATCGCATATGTGAACGGCGCCTATCTTCCCCTTGCCGACGCGCGCGTGTCGATTTTGGACCGCGGCTTCCTGTTCGCGGACGGCGTCTATGAAGTCGCCGCGGTCATCGGGGGACAACTCATCGACAATGACGCGCATCTGTCGAGGCTTGAGAATTCGCTGCGCGAGCTTCGTATCGAGAGTCCCGTTCCGATGCGAACGATCGCCGAGATCGAGGCCGAACTCGTCACGAGAAACGGATTGGACGAAGGGCTCGTCTATCTTCAGATCACCAGGGGCGCCGCCGGCGATCGCGACTTCGGCTTTCCCGGCGGGACGACGCCGACTATCGTCGCCTTCGCGACGAAGAAGAACATCCTCGCCTCATCCGCCGCCGA
>JAKFXD010000085.1 GCA_021731565.1 Methylocystis sp.
ATCCCTCGCCCGCGCCCGAGCACGGGCCGGCGGACGAATTGCGCAAGGTGCTCGAAAAGACCAAGGGCGTGCCGCTCTTTCAGGAGCAGGCGATGAAGCTCGCCATGGTCGCGGCGAAATTCTCCGACGTTGAAGCCAATCGTCTGCGCCGCGCGATGGCGACCTTCCGCAATGTCGGCACGATCCATCAATTCGAATCAATGATGGTCGAACGCATGGCGGCGCGCGGCTATGATCGCGGCTTCGCGCAAAGCTGTTTCGAACAGATTAAGGGCTTCGGCTCTTATGGCTTTCCAGAGAGCCACGCCGCGTCCTTCGCCAAGCTCGTCTATGTCTCCTCCTGGATCAAATGCCACTATCCGGCGATCTTCGCCTGCGCGCTCCTTAATTCGCAGCCGATGGGCTTTTACGCGCCGGCGCAGATCGTGCGCGACGCGCGCGAGCATGGCGTCGACGTGCGCGCCGTCGACGTGAATTTCAGCGAATGGGACAATAGGCTGGAGCGCGCGGAAGACGGAGATTTGGCGCTGCGTCTGGGCTTTCGGCAAGCGGACGGCGTGCATGAAAGCGAAGGACATCGCATCGTCGAAGCGCGAACGAAGCCCTATGACAGCGTCGAAGCTCTCGCGCGGCGGGCGGGGCTCAACGGTGCGACGATGCGCGCGCTCGCCGACGCCGACGCTTTCCGCTCCTTGCAAAGCGACCGCCGCGACGCGCTCTGGGCTGTGCGGCGTCTGCCCGACGCAAAACCCCTGCCGCTCTTTGCCGCCGCCGATGCGCGCGAACTCGCCAAGGAACAAGATCCGCTGCTGCCGCAGATGTCGCTTGGCGAACATGTCGCCGCTGATTATCAGACGCTGCGGCTTTCGTTGAAAGCGCATCCCATGGCGGTGCTGCGGCCGATTTTCGTGCGCGAGCGGATCAGGACCTGCGCGGAAGCAAACGCGCTTGCCGACGGCGCATGGGCGCGCGCGGCGGGCGTCGTGCTGGTGCGACAGCGGCCGGGACAGGGCAACGCCATTTTCGTCACGCTCGAAGATGAAACCGGCATCGTCAATATCGTCGTCTGGGCGCGGCTCTTCGAGCGCTACCGCCGCGAGACGATGGCGTCACGACTCATGCTGGTGGAAGGGCGCGTGCAGAAAAGCCCCGAGAATGTCGTGCATCTGATGGCGCAGCGGATTATCGACCGCAGCGGCGACCTCAACAGGCTGTCAGAGGCGCATCGTCCGGAAATCGCCCTGTCGCGCGCTGACGAATTGATCCGTCCTCAACATCCGCGCAGCCGTCATCCGCGCGACGTGCGAATCCTGCCGAAATCGCGGGACTTTCATTAAACTGCTGCGGACGCCGCTCAGCCGCTCTTCAGCCGCTTGTCGGCCGGCAGGCTGGCGAGCGCCTGTTCGCGCAGCTTTTCGACTTCGACGCGCGTCTTGCGCGCCTCGGCGCGCGCCACCTTGGCGGCGCGGCGCACCGGCAGATGCCCGAGCCAGGAGGAGATTCCGCCGGCGAGCACGCCAATGGCGATCGACGCCAGGACGACGAGGAAGATCGGCGCCTCGAAAGAGGGGCCGGATCCGTCATTCGGCGCGAAAGGATCGAGGCCGATGCGCACCGATCCACGATTGGCCATGGCGAAAAACAGAATGACGAGCGCCAGCGGCACGAAAATGATGACGCGCAGGATGGACTTCATGACATCTCCTCTTGCCGGGGCGCCGCGCGACACGCGGGGCAGCCGCAACCTACAGCCGCCGCACGCCATTGCCGCGCGTCCAGAGATCGAGAGGACGCAGCCGCCTTAGATCGCCTCAGCCCTGATAATCTTCGTTGAGGCGCTCGCGCATCTCTTTGCCCGTCTTGAAGAAAGGCACGCTCTTTTCCTGAACCGAGACCTGCGCGCCGGTACGCGGATTGCGGCCGGTGCGCGCGTCGCGCTTCTTGACCGAAAAAGCCCCAAAACCCCGCAATTCGACGCGATCGCCGCGCGCCAGCGCGCTGGTGATCTCGTCGAGAATCGTGCTGACGATCGTCTCGACGTCGCGCTGGTAGAGATGGCCGTTTCGCCGCGCGATGCGTTGAATGAGTTCCGACTTTATCATGAGCCGATCCAATAGCTTTGGCGTCGAAAAACCTGGTCCGCGACGCCCCCCGAGTCAGTTCGCGTCCGAATGCTGCCAAATCGCCAAAAGGCCGTCAAGCTCGCCGGTACGTTCAAGCACGATTGTTTTTTCTAAAAAATCGGCGATCGACGCCAATCCGGCGACCCGCGCGACTCCGGCCGCGCTCTCGATCAGCCCAAGCCGCTCCAGGCTGGATTTTTTCTTCCATTCGCGCACCGGCAGGTCCTTCGCGACGCCCTTATTGGCGACGAGCCAGTCGATCGCCTCGCGCTGACCGCCGATAAGATCGACGAGTTTGAGCGGCACGCCCTGGCGTGCGGTGAACACCCGGCCGTCCGATACTTTCGCGAGCTGCGCGTCGTCGAGATTGCGTCGCTCCTTAACGAGCCCTTTGAACCAGGCGTAGGAATCGGCGACAAGGCTCGCCACCGCCTCCCGCGCCGCCGGGCTCGTCGGCTCGAAGCCGCTCGGCGCGGCCTTGAGCGGCGAGGATTTGATCGTCTCGACCTCGACGCCCCAATTGCTCAAGAGCTTCGAGACATTGGGGTATTGGAACAGCACGCCGATCGAGCCGACGAGCGAATTGCCCCGCGCGACGATCGTATCCGCCGCAAGCGCGGCGATATAGGCGCCGGAGGCGGCGACCGTGCCGACCACGGCGACGACGGGCTTTTTCTCGGCGACCCGCCGCAGCTCGTCATAGAGCCGCTCGGAGCCGGTCGTCGTGCCGCCGGGGCTTTCGATCTCCAGCAGCAAGGCCTTGGCCTGGTTCGACGCGCCGATCTTCTTGATCAGATCGATCGTATCATCGTCGCCGAGGATCATGCCCTGCAGTTCGAGGCGGGCGATATGCGGGGTGAGCTTATTGGCCGAATCGGCGCCGCCGAACCGAACCACCGCGACGAGACCGGCGACGCCCAGGGCGCCAAGGGCGGCAAGTCGCCACCAGCCGAGCTTGCGGCGAAGCCGTCGGCGGTCGATGAGATAGTCCGTAGGAGTCGACATCGAAACATCCAGGGTTGGCGGCGCGACGCGCGGCGCGTCACTGCGCAGGAAGGTAATGGCGCGCCGAGCGATTTGGAAGACGCTGGCCTATCGGCGAGTGGCGTCGATCGCCCAGGCGAGATAGTCCGGATCCGCTTCGGCCACATCGACGCGCAGGATTTCCGGCGTTTCATAGCTGTGCTGGCGGCGGACGAGTTCGGCAAGCGCGCGATAGTCCTCGCCGCGCGCTTTCATGTGCAGCAAAAACTCCGTCTCTTCGCGAATCTCGCCCTTCCAGACGTAGCAGCTTCGAATGGGCATGATCTGAACGCAGGCGGCGAGTCTGGCGGAGAGCGCCGCACGGGCGAGCGCGCGCGCCTTTTCCTCGTCGTCGACAGTCGTCACGAGGATCGCGAGCCCGCTCACGCGCCCTCAGCCGCCGACCACGGTGGTGAGCACCTGGCCCCCCCGCGCCAGCGTGATTTTCCAGTAGTAGGAGCGTCCCGCCGTGATCTTTTCCAATTCGCGCGTCGTCTCGATCTTCTGATCATTGATCGCGAGAATGACGTCGCCGCGCTGCAGATTGAGCTGCTGCGCGAAGGTGCCGTCGTCGATCTCGGAAACGACGACGCCGTTGGCCGCGCCCTGGACCGACATTTCCTCGATGACCGCGGGAGAAATATTGACGACCGTCGCGCCCGCGAAAGGCGACGCGCCCTTGATCTTCACCGCGTCGCGCGGCGGCGTTTCGGGCGCCGGCGCGAGGCGGATTTGCGCTGTGATCTTCTTGCCGCCGCGCAGCACGCCGAGCGTCGCCTGTCCGCCGAGCGGCTTGGTCGCCAGCCGATAGCCGACCGACTCGGGGTCGTCGGCGGTCTGGCCGTCGACCGAGACGATCACGTCGCCGCGCTTCAGGCCGGCTTCGGCCGAGGGCCCTTTCGGATCGACGTCGGCCAGCAGCGCCCCGGTCGGACGATCGAGCCCCAGGCCGTCGGCGATTTCCTGCGACAGCGTTTGCAGGCTCGCGCCCATCCAGGCCCGCCGCACCTGCTTGCCGCCGCCCTTCGCGGCGGCGATCACGCTTTTCACCATATTGGCGGGAATCGCGAAGCCGATGCCGACCGATCCGCCGGATTTGGAGAAGATCGCGGAATTGATGCCGACGACGCGCCCATTCATGTCGACCAGCGGTCCGCCAGAATTGCCCGGATTGATCGCGGCGTCGGTCTGGATGAAGAAACCGTAGTCGCTGATGCCGACATGGGTGCGCGCCAGCGCCGATATGATTCCCTGCGTCACCGTCTGGCCGACCCCGAAAGGATTGCCGATCGCCAGCGTCAGATCGCCGACTTCGAGCGCGTCGGAATCGCCAAGCTCCATCGTCGGGAAATTGGCGCCTTCGGTCAGTTTCAGCACCGCGAGATCGGTGCGCGGATCGCGCAAAAGAATCTTCGCGGGGATTTCGCGCCTGTCGGCGAGCGCCACTTTCACGTCGGTCATCCCCTCGATGACGTGATTATTGGTCACGACGAGGCCGCTTTGATCGACGATCACGCCCGAGCCCAGCGACTGCGCCATGTTGCGGCCCGGCATGCCGCCGCCCCCGCCAAAGAAGCGCTGAAACACCGGATCGTCGAACAGCGGATTGGCCGGCATGCGCTCGACACGCGAAGCGAAGACGTTGACGACCGCCGGCTGCGCCTTTTTGACGATCGGCGCGAAGGACAGAGCGATGTCGGCGCGGCTTCCCGGCACCACGCGTTCCTGCGCCGGCTGCGCCTGCGCGCAGCCCGATTGCGCGCCCTCGACAAAGGGCGCGAGTCCTGCGGCGCAGACGAGCGCCGCGAAAAAAATCCGACGTAAAGATAGGCGCATCGGCCGCTCCCATGAATCGCTCACGCACATATAGCCCGAATCGAGATGGCGATCAGGACGCATCGGCTCAGCGCGGCGCGTAGGAAGCGCCGCCGCCGATGCGGCAAAGATGAGTGTCGCCGAAGGCGGTTCCATATTTCAGGCCGTAGCCCAGCGCGCGATCGAAGCCGATATGCGCGAGGTGGATCAGCGCGAGTTGCAACAGCAGCGCGTTGTCGAAGAAGAGGCCGACGGCGCCGAGCGCCAGCGGCCCGATGGTCGTATGCGCGGCGTTATAGGCGATGGCGCCGACGCGCGGACCGGCGAGATAGCCGAGAAGCGACAGATCGGGGACCAGGAACAGCAGGGCGAACAGGCCCCAGCTCGCGTCCAGCCGCCAATAAGCAAAAGAGGCGGCCGCCAGAAGCGCCGCCCCCTCGAATCGCAACAGAATCTTCGGCCAGCCCGAAACACTGAATCGCGCATCGGACCGGGTCATCATCGTTACGCCGCTTCTTCCTCGCTCGTAACCGGCGGCCCCGAATCCTGGCCTTTGGCGTCGACGTCGCGGTCGACGAATTCGATCACGGCGAGCGGCGCGTTGTCGCCATAGCGGAAGCCGGCCTTCAGCACGCGCGTATAGCCGCCGTTGCGATCCTTGTAGCGCGGTCCGAGCACGTCGAAGAGCTTGCCCACAAGCTTCACGTCCTTGATCTGCGCGATCGCCTGGCGGCGCGCATGGAGATCGCCGCGCTTGCCGAGCGTCACCAGCTTCTCGACGACAGGGCGAAGGTCCTTCGCTTTGTATAGAGTGGTGACGATCTGCTCATGCTTGATGAGCGCCTGCGCCATATTGGCGAACATCGCCTTGCGGTGCTCATGCGTGCGCCCGAAACGGCGCTTCTTGTGACCGTGATACATGCGGCTCTCCGTTGCTTATGCGGCCGCCGTGCCAAGGAACGGCCGTCGATTATGGGCAGTCGGCGTTAGGCAGTCGGCAGTCGAAATCCGACTGCCGAAGCCCGACTGACGACTGCCGTCAGTAATGCTCCTCGAATCTCTTCGCGAGATCGTCGATGTTCTCCGGCGGCCAGCCCGGAACCTCCATGCCGAGATGCAGGCCCATCTGCGCCAGCACCTCCTTGATCTCGTTCAAGGACTTGCGGCCGAAGTTCGGCGTGCGCAGCATTTCCGCTTCCGACTTCTGGATGAGGTCGCCGATATAGACGATATTGTCGTTCTTCAGACAGTTCGCCGAGCGCACCGAAAGCTCCAATTCGTCGACCTTCTTGAGCAACGCCGGATTGAAGGCGAGCTGCGGGATCGACGGAGCGGCCTCCTCGCGGCGCGGCTCCTCGAAGTTGACGAAGACGTTGAGCTGGTCCTGCAGAATGCGCGCCGAAAAGGCGAGCGCGTCTTCGGGACTCATCGCGCCGTTGGTTTCGAGCGTCAGGGTCAGCTTGTCATAGTCGAGAACCTGGCCCTCGCGGGTGTTCTCGACGCGATAGCTGACCTTCTTGACCGGCGAATAGAGGCTGTCGATCGGAATGAGGCCGATCGGCGCGTCTTCGGCGCGGTTGCGGTCGGCCGGCGCATAGCCCTTGCCGGTCGCGATGGTGAATTCGATGCGGATTTCGGCGCCCTCGTCGAGCGTGCAGATGACGAGGTCGGGGTTCAGAATCTGCACGTCGCCGGTCGCCTGCATGTCGCCCGCGGTGACGAGGCCCGGCCCGGTCTTCTTGAGCGTCAGGCGCTTCGCGCCCTCGCCCTGGTATTTGATGGCGATGTCCTTGATGTTGAGGACAATGTCGGTCACGTCTTCGCGCACGCCGGGGATCGACGAGAACTCGTGCAGCACGCCGTCGATATGGATCGACGTGATCGCCGCGCCCTGCAGGGACGACAGCAGGACGCGGCGAAGGGCATTGCCGAGCGTCACGCCGAAGCCGCGCTCCAGCGGCTCGGCGACGGCCGTCGCCACGCGCCTGGGATCGTCTCCGGCCGTGACGTCGAGCTTGTTCGGCTTGATGAGTTCCTGCCAGTTCTTCTGGATGCTCACGTGGAGGCCTTTCCTTGAAGCTCCCGAATGCGGCGTCGGGGCATGCGCCGCGCGCCGCGCGAAATCGAATCAGACAATGGAAAACCTCAGACTCGGCGCCGCTTGCGCGGCCGGCAGCCATTGTGGGGAATGGGCGTCACGTCGCGGATCGAGGTAACGGTGAAGCCGGCAGCCTGCAGCGCGCGCAGCGCCGATTCGCGGCCGGAGCCGGGGCCGGAGACTTCCACTTCGAGCGTGCGCACGCCGTGCTCGCCGGCCTTGCGAGCGGCGTCTTCGGCGGCCATCTGCGCCGCGTAGGGCGTCGACTTGCGCGAACCCTTGAAGCCCATCGACCCTGCCGACGACCAGGAAACGGTATTGCCCTGCGCGTCGGTGATGGTGATCATGGTGTTGTTGAAGGTCGAATTCACATGCGCGACGCCGGAAACGATATTCTTGCGCTCGCGGCGACGAACGCGCGTTGTGTCCTTGGCCATGGTTCAGTTTGCCTTTCGATATCGACGCCGCCGTAATTCCAGCGGCTCCACCTGATGGGGCAGTCGGCAGGTCGGCAGTCGGCAATCGGGGTCCGACTGCCCAAGCCCGACTGCCGAAGCCCCGGAATTACTTCTTCTTGCCGGCGATCGGCTTCGCCTTGCCCTTGCGGGTGCGGGCGTTGGTGTGGGTGCGCTGGCCGCGCACCGGAAGCTGGCGGCGATGGCGCAGGCCGCGATAGCAGCCGAGGTCCATCAGGCGCTTGATGTTGATCGCGACTTCGCGGCGCAGATCGCCCTCGACCATATAGTCGCGGTCGATGGTCTCGCGAATTTGCAGGACTTCCGCGTCGGTGAGCTGCGCCACGCGCCGCTCGGACGGGATGCTCACCTTCTCGCAAATCTCCGCCGCCTTCTTGGGGCCGATCCCGTGGATATATTGGAGCGCGATGACGACACGCTTGTTGGTGGGAATATTGACGCCTGCAATACGGGCCACTGGTCTCTCCATGTGAGAGGAGCCTTTCGGCTCCGGGATTGCGCCCGCGTCCGGTGGAGTCCGGCCCTTGCGAACGGTTGCGAACCGTTTTCATACGAAAACAGGCCCCGCCCCCCAAGCCGGGAGCCGGAGCCGCCTGTTCGACAACGTGAAGAACGCTTATTTAGGGGGGATTAGCCTAAGGGTCAAGCGGCTTAACGAAAATATGAGCCGCGCCAGCCCTCAACTCAGCCGCCCAGCGCCCGATCGATCGCCGCCGTCACTTCGTCGATCGGCGCCATGCCGTCGACTTTGGTCAATTGACGGCGCCCGGCGTAATGCGCCGACACCGGTGCGGTCTGGGCGCGATAGGCCTCGAGCCGCGTCTTGAAACTTTCCGGATTGTCGTCGGCGCGCACCGCGCCGCCCGCGGCGATTGTCTCGTCCACCCGCTTGCGCATCCTGTCGACGAGCGCGCGCTCGTCGACGGCGAGTTCGAGGACGCCGTCAAGCGAAAGACCTCGACGGTCGAGCAGCTCTTGCAGCGCCTCGGCCTGGGCTACGGTGCGCGGAAAGCCGTCGAGGATGAAGCCCCCCGCGCAATCCGGCGAATCGAGCCGTTCGTCGATCAGTCCGATCACGACCTCGTCCGGCACCAGGGCGCCGGCGTCCATGATCTCCTTGGCCTTAAGGCCGATCGGCGTTTTCGCCGCGACCGCGGCGCGGAGCATGTCGCCCGTCGACAGCTGCGGCACGCCGTGCCTTTCGACCAGACGCGCCGCCTGCGTTCCCTTGCCGGCCCCGGGCGGACCGAGCAGCACCAGCCTCATCGCCCGCGCTTTCCGCCGCGAAGCTTGGCCTTGCGGATCAGCCCCTCATATTGCTGCGCCTGCATGTGGCCGTGAATCTGGGACACCGTATCCATCGTCACGCTGACGACGATCAGCAGCGACGTGCCGCCGAAATAGAACGGCAGGTTGGCGTAGGCGATCAGCGCCTCCGGAATGAGACAGATAATGGCGAGATAGGCGGCCCCGAGCACGGTGACGCGCATCAACACGTCGTCGATGAATTTCGCCGTGCGCTCGCCGGGCCGGATGCCGGGCAGGAAGCCGCCATGCTTCTTGAGATTGTCCGCCGTCTCGACCGGATTGAACACGATCGCCGTGTAGAAGAAGGCGAAGAAGACGATCAATCCGACATAGGCGAGCATATACAGCGGCCGGCCGTGACCGAAATAGGCGGAAATCGTCGCGAAAATGCTTTCGCTGCCGGTCGACTGATAGAAATTCGCCACCGTCGTCGGCAGAAGCAGCAGCGAGGAGGCGAAAATCGGCGGAATGACGCCGGACGTATTGAGCTTCAGCGGCAGGAAGGACGTCTGCCCCTCATAGACCCGATTGCCGTGCTGGCGTTTGGGATAGGTGATCAGCAGGCGCCGTTGGGCGCGCTCCATGAAGACGATGAAGGCGACGACGGCGAAGGACATGACGATGACGCCGATGATCAGCCCGGTCGAGATCGCGCCCTGACGCCCCAGTTCCAAGGTCGACACGATCGCCGACGGAAAGGCGGCGACGATGCCGGCGAAGATGATCAGCGACGAGCCGTTGCCGATGCCGCGCGAGGTGATCTGCTCGCCGAGCCACATCAGGAACATCGTGCCGCCGACGAGCGTCACGACCGTGGTGACGCGGAAGAAGAGTCCAGGATCGGTGACGACGCCCGGCTGGCCCTCGAGCCCGATCGCCATGGCGTAGGCCTGGAACGTCGCCAGCGCGACGGTCAGGTAGCGCGTATATTGATTGAGAACCTTGCGGCCCTGCTCGCCCTCTTTCTTCAGCGTTTCAAGCGTCGGAATGACCGACGTCAGCAGCTGGATGATGATCGAGGCCGAAATATACGGCATGATGTTGAGCGCGAAAATCGCGCGGCGCTGCACCGCGCCGCCCGCGAACATGTTGAACAGCTCCAGCATGCCCTTCGACTGGCCGAAGAAGCTTTTCGCGAAGGCTTCGGGGTCGATGCCGGGCAGCGGCACGTAAGTGCCGAGGCGATAGACGATCAGCGCGCCCAGCGTGAACCAGATGCGCTTCTTCAACTCCTCCGATTTGCTGAAGGCGGAGAGATTGACGTTGGCCGCGAGCTGCTCGGCTGCCGATGCCATGTAGGAACTCCCCTGTCGCGCCGCCGTCCATGCGACGCATTTTGTTGGGCGGAGGGCGAGCGCTTCGCCGAGGCTCGCCCGGCTCCGCACGGAGCGCTTGGTATAAAACGGCGCGGCCGCTCACGCGAGAGCGGCCGCGCATTTTGCCTTATTGCGCCGCCGGCTCGCCGGCGAGAAGCTTCACGGAGCCGCCCGCGCCCTCGATGGCCGCGACAGCGGACTTCGACGCCGCGGCGACCTCGAAGGCGAGCTTCGCCTTCAACTCGCCCTGACCGAGAATCTTAACGCCGTCGCGCGGCTTGGCGACGACGCCCGCCGCCAGCAACGCATCGAGCGTCACCGGCGCCTTGGCGTCGAGCTTGCCGGCGTCGACCGCCTGCTGGATGCGCCCGAGATTGACTTCATTATAGTCGGTCGAGAACGGATTATAGAATCCGCGCTTGGGCAGGCGACGATGCAGCGGCATCTGGCCGCCCTCGAAGCCCTTGATCGCGACGCCGGTGCGCGCCTTCTGGCCCTTGACGCCGCGGCCGCCGGTCTTGCCCTTGCCGGAGCCGATGCCGCGGCCGACGCGCATGCGGTTCTTGCTTGCGCCCGAATTGTCGGAAAGTTCATTGAGTTTCATGGCCGCGTCCTCACTTCCCGTCGCTCGTTTCGCCGTCGACGATTTTGACGAGATGCGCGACCTTGGCGATCATGCCGCGCACCGCCGGCGTGTCTTCCAGCGCGCGGCGGCGGCCGATGCGCGTCAGGCCGAGGCCGAGAAGCGTCCGGCGCTGCCGTTCGGGACGGCCGATCGGGCTGCCGGTCTGTTCGACGACGATCTGCTGCTTGCTCTTGGTCATGGGTCGCCTCCTTACGCGTCGACGGCGTCGGCGTCGACGCCTTGACGGCGCGACTGCAGCACCGAGACTTTGAGCGAGCGGCGCGCCGCGACCGAACGCGGCGAGTCTTCGCGACCGAGCGCATCGAAGGTCGCGCGGATCATGTTGTAGGGATTGGACGACCCCTGGCTCTTCGCCACGACGTCGTGCATGCCCAGCGTTTCGAAAATCGCGCGCATGGGACCGCCGGCGATGATTCCGGTGC
>JAKFXD010000143.1 GCA_021731565.1 Methylocystis sp.
CCGCCTTCGGCTGGGCGACTCCGCAGGAGATCGACGACGTCATGGCGCTCGCCATCCGCGTCAACGATTTCCTCTCCGGGCTCTTCCTCGGCGTCGGCATCCGCCTCGTCGACTTCAAGATGGAATGCGGACGGCTCTGGGAAGGCGACATGATGCGAATCGTCGTCGCCGACGAGATTTCGCCCGACAGCTGCCGGCTGTGGGACATCAAGTCGAACGACAAGCTCGACAAGGATCGCTTTCGTCGCGATCTGGGCGGGCTGGTCGAAGCTTATACCGAAGTCGCGCGCCGTCTCGGCATCATGCAGGAAAACGAGACGATCCGCACCGGCGCGCCGAAGCTGGTGCAGTAGCCGGCGCCGCGGGCGCCGGGCTGCGATTTGGGAAAGACTGCGCGAACAGAAAAGCCGCGTCGGCTGAAGCCGGAACGCGGCTTTGTCGCATTCTTGGCGCGGAATTATCTCATGCGCGGCGATCCGATTGCTCGTCGAAGCGCCCCGCCCGCCGGGACTCGATGCTGGTCATAACCACCAATGCCGTTTCTTCGGCGGAAGCGTCGGCGCGTCGACTCCCGACGCTTGGCCAAACGACGCCTCCTGCGCCAGGATAAAGCGCACGATCACGCCGATCGTCGCCGCTAACGGCACGGCGATGAGAAGACCGACAAAGCCGAACAGATAGCCGAAAGCGGCGACGGCGAACATGACCAGGAGCGGACTGAGCTTGACGCGCGCGCCGATGAAATGGGGGGTCAACGCATTATCGTCAACCAATTCTCCCGCGATGAAAATCCCCAAGATGATCGGAATCGAGCTCCAGCTTGGCCAAAACTGAAGCAGCGCCACGCCAACCGATAGGACGACGCCGGTCAGCTCGCCCAAATAGGGAATAAAACTGATCAGCCCTGCCGCTATTCCGATCAGATAGGCATGATTGAGCCCTAATAATTCCAGCGCCAAGGCGTAATACGTAGCGAGAATGAGGCAAATAATCCCCTGGCCGCGTAGAAAGACGCTGATCGTCTCATCGATCTCTGACGCCAGAGCCCGCACGGTCTCCCGCTGCGTCGCCGGAATCATCTTGTCGAGCGCCGCGATGATTTCGTCCCAATCAATCAGCAGATAGAAGGTGACGATTGGCGCGATGACAAGCAAGGAGAAGATCGACGCCAATGCGCGGCCGTCCGACCATAGCCGACGCAAGAGGTGTGCGCTCAAATGAGCGCCGAGGGTGGTCAGTTCTCCAGTCGATTGCCGAGCTTCACTGAGCGCCTCGCCGATGATCTGGCGCATCCATGGCCGGCCTGGATCTGTCGCCAAACTTTGCAGTTGCGTGAGATAGCCAGGGAGCTTTGCGATGAAAAGCGCGATCTCCTCGCCGAGGATCGGCGTGAGAACAACGATCAAAGAGATGATCGCGCCATAGAAAAGGCTGATGATTCCGAGCGCCGCGACGCCGCGGCCCAATCCGAAGCGCTCAAGCCGAGTGACGAGCGGGTCGAGTACATAAGCCAGAGCGATCCCGACCAAAAAGGGCGTCAGGATTTCGCTTAGCAGGACAACCATTCCGGCGATGACGACAGCCGTCGCGATCCAAAAAATTGGTAGACGTTGAAGACTCATGGCTTGATCTTACCCCCGGAATGCTGACCCCGAACGGCTTCAGATAAAAGGCGGAACGCAACCTTGCCGAGACCGATGGCGATCCGGTGAATATCGGAGTAATTGAGATTGCGTGTTTGTATGGCCCCCACTAACACTTCTCCATTCAACATGGACCTCAGCCGATGAAAGCCCGCGTCGTCGTCACTCTCAGATCCGGCATTCTCGATCCGCAAGGCAAAGCGATCGAGGGCGCGCTGAAATCGCTCGGCGTCGAAGGCGTCGCGAGCGTGCGGCAGGGCAAGGTGTTCGACGTGGAGTTCGCCGGAGCCGACGCGGCCGCCGCGAAAGCTCAGTTGCAAACCGCCTGCGAGAAGCTGCTCGCCAACACCGTGATTGAAAACTATCAGATCGATGTGTGAGGCGGTAGACGGCCGTCGGGCTTCGGCAGTCGACAGTCGGAGCAGCTCTTACGACTGCCGATCTGGCGACTGCCGATCTGCCGAGTTCCCGCTCAGGACACGCCCATGAAAGCCGCCGTCGTCGTTTTCCCCGGCTCCAATCGCGAAGGGGACATGGCCCGCGCGCTGCGACAGGCGACCGGGCGCCAGCCGGCGATGCTGTGGCACGCCGACCACGAGCTCCCCGCCGGGACTGACCTTGTCGTATTGCCCGGAGGCTTTTCCTACGGCGATTATCTGCGCTGCGGCGCCATCGCCGGCCGCGCCGCCATCATGGACGCGGTGCGCGCGCATGCCGCACGCGGCGGACTGGTGCTGGGCGTGTGCAACGGCTTCCAGATTCTTTGCGAAAGCGGCCTGCTGCCGGGCGTGCTGATGCGCAACGCCAATTTGCGCTTCATCTGTCGCATGCAGCATCTCAAGGTCGAGCGCAACGACACCGCCTTCACCCGGCATTACGCCAAGGGCCAGACGATCGACGTCTGCATCGCCCATGGCGAAGGCAATTACGAAGCCGACGATTCGACGATCGAGCGGTTAGAGGGCGAGGGCCTTGTCGCCTTCCGCTACTGCGATTCCGCCGGCATTGTCGGCGGCGACGCCAATCCCAACGGCTCGCGCAACGACATCGCCGGGGTCTATTCGGACGGGCGCAATGTGCTCGGCCTGATGCCGCATCCCGAAAATCTCATCGACCCGCTCGTCGGCGGAACCGACGGCCGCGGGCTTTTCGAGAGCCTCGCCAGCGCGGCGTAAACAAACGTGACGACCGATTGTCATTTCCCGAGGCGGCGTCAAAGGCGCTTCAGAAAGAAGGAGCGGAGCAATGAGCTATGTCGACGGTTTCGTTATTCCCGTCCCCGGGGGCAAAAAGGAAGATTACCATAAGGCCGCCGCTCTAATGTGGCCGATCATGAAGGAATGGGGCGCGCTGCGCGTCGTCGAATGCTGGGGCGACGACGTGCCCGACGGCAAAGTCACCGACTTCAAACGCGCCGTCGCCGCCGAGAACGGCGAAAACGTCGTGTTCTCATGGGTTCTGTGGCCGTCCAAAGACGTTCGCGACGCGGCGCACAAGAAAATGCACGAAGACCCGCGCATGAAGGACATGCCGATGCCGTTCGACGGCAAGCGCATGATCTTCGGCGGTTTCGACATATTGCTGGACGAAGGCCAAGGCTGAACTATCGCCGGCCGCTCGCTTTCGCAACGTTCCACAGCGCGCGCTCGGCCTCCATTTGCGCGGTGGCGGCGTTGGCGCGCGCCCGAATCTGCGCGGCGCGCAGCGGCTCGATCAGCGCGCCGAGGCGCGCCGACGGCCAGTTCTTGAGCTGCTCCTCCATCAGCGCGCGATGCATGAAGCCGAAGCCGGCGCGCATCAGCGCCGAGACGCCGGCGTCGGGCCGCCCGCCCTCGCGCTCCGTGGCGAGACGGGCGCGGTGCAGCGCAACGGCATAGCGCAACGCGCCGAAGAGAAGCTGCTGCGCATCGCCGTCCTGCGTGAAATAAGCGTCGAGCGCCGCGCCGATGTCCGCGGCGCCGCCGAAGGCCGCCGTCACCACGCGATCCGACGCAATGTTCGAAGCATGCGCCACGATCGCTTCGACGTCCTTGGCTTCGACATGCTCGCGGCCATGCATATAGAGCGCGAGCTTTGAGAGCTCCGCCCGGCTCATCAGCCGGTCCTCGCCCAGCGCGCCGAGCAGCAGGCCGCGCGCCTCGGGGCTTGCGACAAGGCCGGCGTCGCGCAGGCTGCGATCGATCAGCGCCTGCAAATCCGCTGCGGCGTCCGGCTGACATTCGATCGCCGCGCCCAGTTTCGCGCCCTCGACCAGCTTGCGCAGCGGCGAGTCGCGCCGCAGCGCGCCCGCCGTCAGCACGACCGTGCAATGCGCCGGCGGCGCGGCGATGAGCGAATTGATCGCCGGCAGCACGGATTTGGCGCCGGTTTCGACGAGGATGGCGCGCCGCCCGCCAAACAGCGGCGTGGTGTTGGCCTCATCGAGCAGCGCGAGCGGGTCGGCGGAAACGGCGTCGCCGCTCATCTCGACGAATTGGAACGGGTCGCGGCGATCGTCGACGCGCCTGTCGACGATCGCCAGCGCGCGTTCGCGCGCCATGCCGGCGTCGGCGCCGAAGACCAGAAAAAGAAAAACGCCCTCCGGCGGCGCGGCGGCGAACCGTTCGGCGTCGCGGCTCCTGACCGCGGTCATGACGCGCCGCTGTCCGCTTCACCCGTCAATTGGGCAGGACAGGCGGCGCGACAGGCGACAGACGCGTCGCCATCACGGTGGCGATTCGGGTGCGGATCGATTCGGCGATGACCCGCGCGTTGCGAATTTCCGCGTCGCGCGCGGCGCGCACATTGGAGAAACGGTTCGAGAAACGGTCGTAGCTCGCGATATTGAAGGCGATGCCCTTCGTCACCTCGACTTCCTGAGGCACGGTGACAAGCCGGTATTCGGCGTCGACGATCACCGTCGCCGAGGTGGCGCGACTGGTCACCGTGTCGAGAATCGGCGTCTGCACGCGCTCGCGCAGCGTCACCATCAGCCGGTAGCGCGGCGGCGGGTGGGAGCCCGTGCCGTTCAGGCCGAAGATCAGTTCGTTGCGAACATAATGTCCGAGCCGCTGGGGAATTTCGTCGACTTCGATCGACTGCAGCTCGGCCGCGAGCGGCGCCGAGTCGAACCCCATGCCCGCCGGCGCGTAAAGCGGCTGAAGACAGCCGGCGAGCGGCAGGGCGAGCAGCGCCAGGCACAGGAGCGCCGCGTGCCGGCGCAAGGCAGTCGGCAGTCGGCAGTTGGCAGTCGGACGAACGCCCAATACCGACCTGCCGACTGCCCACCTGCCGACTGCCGACTTGCTAGACGACCACATTGACGATCCTTTTCGGAACCAGAATGAATTTCTTCAGCGGTCTGCCTTCCATGGCGCGCTGAACCCCATCTTGCGCCAAAGCTTCTTTGCGAATCGTTTCTTCGTCGGCGTCATGGGCGACGAGAATTTCGGCGCGCTTTCTGCCATTGACCTGCACCGGCAGGCTTATCATCTCCAGCGCCACCAGGGTAGGATCGGCCGCCGGCCACGGCGCTTCAGCAACCAGACCTTTGTGGCCCAAATCGGCCCAGCATTCCTCGGCGACATGCGGCGTCATCGGCGCGACAAGCCGAATGAGCGCGTCCGCCGCCTCGCGGAAGGCGAAGGCGAGGTCGTCCGGAACCGGCGTTTCGGTCACGGCGTCGAGCGCGCTGGTCAGCTCATTGGCGAATTCGCGGATGCGGGCGATGGCGCTGTTGAAGCGCAGTCGCTCGATATTCTCGCTGGCCTGGGCGATCGAACGATGGGTCGCCTTGCGCACGGCGAGCGCAAGATCGTGAAACGCCGCCGGCGGCTCGGCCCCGACCGGCGCGGCCACCCGTCCCAATTCTCCGGTTAGCCTCCACAGGCGCTGGACGAAACGCCATGCGCCCTGCGCGCCTTCGTCCGACCAGATCACGTCGCGGTCGGGCGGACTGTCGGAGAGCACGAAGAGCCGCGCCGTATCGGCGCCATAGCTCGCGACGATGTCGTCGGGGTCGACCGTGTTCTTCTTCGACTTCGACATTTTCTCGATCGGGCCGATCTCGATCTCCACGTCGCCGTCGAGGAGAAAGGCGCGGCGGCCGCCGTCCCTGGCGTCGATGCGGATGGCGTCGGGCGCGACCCATTGGCCGTCCGGCGCGCGATAGGTCTCGTGGACGACCATTCCTTGCGTGAAGAGCCCGGCGAAAGGCTCAGCGACCGCGGCGTGGCCGCTGTCGCGCATGGCGCGGGCGAAGAAGCGCGAATAGAGAAGATGCAGGATCGCATGTTCGATCCCGCCGATATATTGATCGACCGGCAGCCAGCGCGCCACCGCATCGGCGCTCGCCGGCTCACGCGCATTATGCGGATCGGCGAAGCGCGCGTAATACCAGGACGAATCGACGAAAGTGTCCATCGTGTCGGTCTCGCGCCGCGCCGGCGCGCCGCAGGAGGGACAGGGGACGTTCTTCCACGTCGGATGGCGATCGAGCGGATTGCCGGGCTGATCGAAGGAGACGTCCTCCGGCAGCCTGACCGGCAGATCTTTGTCCGGAACCGGAACCGGCCCGCAGGTCTCGCAATGGATGATCGGGATCGGGCAGCCCCAATAGCGCTGGCGCGAAATCCCCCAGTCGCGCAGCTTGAAATTCACCTTCCGCTCGCCTTGCGGACGGTCGAACAGCGCCGTCGTCGTCAGACGGTTGGCGACCTCTTCCTTCGCCTGCGGCACGGCGAGCCCGTCGAGAAAGTCTGAATTGACCAGATTGCCGTCGGCTTCGAAGGCTTCGCCGCTGGCGGCGATCTGCTCTTCGAGTTCTTGGGAATTGCTTCCATCCGGACAGACCACAACCTTAAAGCCGAGCCCATATTTCGTCGCGAAATCGAGGTCGCGCTGGTCATGCGCCGGGCAGCCGAAAATCGCGCCCGTCCCGTAATCCATCAGGATGAAATTCGCGACATAGACCGGCAGCGTCCAATTCGGATCGAAGGGGTGAACGACGCGCAGCCCCGTGTCGTAGCCCATTTTTTCCGCGGTCTCGATCGCTTCTGCGGAGGTCGCGCCGCGCCGGCACTCCTCCGCGAAGGCGGCGAGCTGCGGGTCTTTCTCGGCGGCGGCCTTCGCCAGCGGATGGTCGGCGGCGAGCGCGACGAATTTCGCGCCAAACAGCGTGTCGGCGCGAGTGGTGAAGACCTCAATCTCGCGTGTTTCGCCGAGCGGCTCGGCGAGCGCGAAACGCACCAGCATGCCTTCCGAGCGCCCAATCCAGTTGCGCTGCATCAGCCGCACCTTGTCGGGCCAGCGCTCCAGTTCGTCGAGCGCGGCGAGCAGCTCTTCGGAATAGCTCGTGATCTTGAAGAACCACTGCGTCAGTTCGCGCTGCTCGACGAGCGCGCCCGAGCGCCAGCCGCGCCCGTCGATGACCTGCTCATTGGCGAGCACGGTCATGTCGACCGGGTCCCAGTTCACTTTCGATTTCTTGCGGTCGACGATGCCGGCTTTGAGGAAATCGAGAAAGAGCTTCTGCTGACGCCCGTAATATTCGGGATCGCAGGTCGCGATTTCGCGCGACCAGTCGAGCGAGAGGCCTAGCGTTTTGAGCTGCGCCCGCATCGCCGCGATATTGGCGTAGGTCCATTGCGCCGGATGCGCGCCGGTCTGCGCCGCGGCGTTTTCGGCGGGAAGGCCGAACGCATCCCACCCCATCGGATGCAGGACGTCAAAGCCCTTGGCGCGCATGAAGCGGGCGATGACGTCGCCCATCGAATAATTGCGCACATGGCCCATGTGCAGCCGACCCGAGGGATAGGGAAACATCTCGAGCACGTAATATTTCGCCGCGCCCGGCCGGTCGCCCGACTTAAAAGACTGTTTTTCTTCCCAAATCTTTTGCCAGCGCGGCTCCGCCTCGGCGAAATTATAGCGTTCGGGTCTCATCTGGCTGGCGCGTCCGGTCAAAAGGCGTTCTGGATCGCGCCTCTAATGCCGGCGGGTCGGAGGGATGTCAAAGGGCCCATGCTTGCGGCCCGCCGTGAAAATCTAAGGGGCCGTTTGGCGGCCCCTTAAGAATTCTTGCCCTCTCAAGCCTTCGCCGAAAGTCCGACGGTGATCCAGCTGACGCCCTCGAAGATCAGATTGATCGCCAGGAAAAGGCCGAGGATGTAGAAGCCTGACGTCGGCCATTCCGCGATGATCATGCCGCCGAGCACGACGCTGATCACGCCCGAAAAGGCCACGAGGCCCCAGGGCCCGACATCGCGTATGTGCCAGGCGAGGATCAGCTTGAACAGGCCGGCGACGATCAGCGCGATCCCGATCAGCGCCGTCAGCGACACGGCGGCGAGCAAGGGATGCTGAAACGTGAAGAAACCCGCGAAAATCGTGATAATCCCGATCGCGCCCCACAGCAGCGCCCTGCCCCAGGGCCTGATCTGAACGGCGGTGATGATCTCCATCGCGCCGGCGACGAGCATCGCCGCGCCGACGTAAATCACGGTCACGATCGTGGCGGTTGCGACGTTATAGAGCGCGAACAGACCGCCGATGAGCATCAGCGCGCCGAGCGCGACGATCCATCCCCATTTGCGGCGCAGATGATGCAGGTCCACCCCGCGCCCGTCGTAAATCAGGCTGTCATTGACCATGGTCGGCCTCCAATGCTGTGCGAATGATAATTGGTAGGGCGGGAGCGTTTCTCAATATCCAGCTTCGCAACCTTCCCGCATCTCAGCCCCGCCGAAAGCTTAACGCGCCGGAGCGGGCGAAGTTCCGCACTGCGAAGGCGCAAAAGATTCGGCGCTTGACCCTTTCGTGGAAATCGCGATTTTCGCTGGCCATGGGAGCCCTGGATCGCCTGATTTCGACCCGCGAAGCGATTTGCCGCGCCGCAACGGACTGCGGCCGCGATCCGCATTCTGTCCGCCTCGTCTGCGTCACCAAGACCTTTCCGGTGGAGGCGGCCCTTCCCCTGCTCGAGGCCGGCCACCGGATTTTCGGCGAGAACCGGGTTCAGGAAGCCGCGGCGAAATGGCCGAAGCTGCGCGAAAAATATCCCGATATCGAACTGCATCTCATCGGCCCGCTGCAGTCAAATAAAGCGCGCGAGGCGGTCGAGCTGTTCGACGTCATCGAAAGCGTCGACCGCGAGAAGATCGCCAAGGCGCTATCGGAGGAAATGTCCCGGACAGGCAAGCGCCCGCGGCTTTTCGCGCAGGTCAACACCGGCGCCGAGCCGCAAAAGGCCGGCGTCCTCCCCGAAAACGCCGACAGTTTTTTAGCCGCCTGCCGCGACGATTACGGGCTAAAGATCGAAGGGCTGATGTGCGTGCCGCCGGTCGACCAGCAGGCCTCGCCGCATTTCGCCCTGCTCGCCGACATCGCCGCGCGCAATGGGTTGAGCGAACTCTCGATGGGCATGAGTTCGGATTTCGAACTCGCGATCCAGTTAGGGGCGACCTATGTCCGGGTCGGCTCGGCGATCATGGGCGAGCGGGATTATCCCGCGTGAGACGGCGGCCCCCTCCCCAACCCTCCCCCGCTTCGCGGGAGAGGGAGCAGGCCGCGCCCCTGATCGCCATTTCTCGAAAAGCGTCACGGCTCCGCTTCGCGAATGCCGCTCGTTAGTGTCCCCTCTCCCGCGGAGCGGGGGAGGGACAGGGAGGGGGCTCAGCGCGATCCGATCAGCAGCGCGACTTTACGCCCCAGTCTCGGCAGAAGCCGCGCCATGTCGCGCGGGCGTAGCGCGACGCAGCCGGCGGTGGGCGAAAGGTCATCTGTCGCGATGTGAAAGAAAATCGCGCTCCCGTGGCCGCGCACGCGGGGACGAAGATTGTAGCCCAACACGCCGACGGCGTCGTAGAGCGCATCCCGGCGCCACATCTCCTCATGGCCGAGGCGCGACGGCCCATGGAGCGGCTTGTTATAGAGAAACGAGCGCGGATCGTCGCACCAGAGATCGCCCGGCCGCGTGCGCCGCCACGGCAGGCGCAGTGGGAATGGCGCGCGCAGGTAAAAATAGAGGAGCCGCCAGCGGCCGGCCGGAGTCGCGCCGTCGCCTTCGCATTTGCGGCGCGTGATTCCGCTGCCGCCGAGCGCGCAGGGAAGAACCAGCGTCCCGGCGATCAGCCGCCCCTCATGCGGGCGCCCGCCGATGCGCCGCGCGACGCGCAGCAAGGCCAGTCCGGCAGGTTTCGTCCGCTTTGATCGCCGTGGCATGATGTTTCATCTGCGCCGCTTGCCGGCGCGTTCGAGCGCCTATAGCAGGAATGGTCTCGTCGAAGCGAGAAGCGACCGCCGGACCATGTCCAATCCGCGCATTATCAGCATCGCCGCCGAACCGCAGTTGCGGATGACTCTCGTCGAGCAATTCGCCGCGCTCGACCGCTATGCGCTGCGCGACGGCCGGTTCGCCGCGCCCGGCGAAGATTGGCCCGATGCGGCGATCCTGGATGAGGCGCATTGCGGCGCCGAAGGGCTTGCGGACGCGCGCCGCAAGGGCTGCACAACCAACATCGTGCTGATCGCTGACGCTCCGAAAGCGCCGCCGCCCGGCGTCGACGCCGTCATCGCCCGTCCGTTCCGTTTCGCGGAGCTTGTCGATCTCATCGATTCGGCGCCGAGCGCCGTCGGCCCCTATCGCTTCGAAGCCGGCGAACTGCGGGCGCCGTGGGGCGCGCGTCTGAAGCTGACGGAAAAGGAATCGGCGATTCTCGCGAGGCTGGCGCGCGCCCGTGGCGCGACGGTCTCTCGCGAGGCTCTGCTGCGCGACGTATGGGGCTACGGGCCGAATATGTCGACCCGTACGCTCGAAACCCACATTCACCGCTTGCGACGCAAATTCGAGTCCTCGCCGGGGCGCCCGCGCTGGCTCAAGACGGAAGGCGGCGGCTATCGGCTCGCGGTCCGTGAGGAGGACGCGGCGTCTTGACGCTCGTCCCCTGCGGCCGCCGCATAAGGAGGTCTTCCGCCTGAGACGCCGACGCCGGCCGTTTATCATGAATGAGAAAAAAGTTCGGCTTTAGCCTCTCGAAGCGGAGCGAGTCTCGCCTAACTGAGTTGTTATTCGCACGTAAGCTCCAGGGGGGTTTGCGGCGTCGCGCGGCGGAACGTCGCGCCAAAAGGAGCGAAGGAGGATTACGATGCGTAAAGGCCTGAAATTGGCGCTTTCCGGCGCGCTGTGCAGCGCGACTTTGGCGACCGCCATGCCCACGGAAGCGTTCGCCGGCCCGATGAGCGCGCCGGATCGGTCGGTGGTCGCGCCGTCAAGCCCGGTCGAAAACGTCTGGTATCGCCGGGGCTGGCGTGGCGGCGGTTGGGGCTGGCGTCGCGCCGCCTGGGGGCCCCGCTGGCGCTATCGGCGCTGGGGCGTCAATCCTGGCGCCGTCGTCGCGACGGGCGTCGGCCTCGGTCTCCTGGGCGCCGGCCTCGCGGCGACGAGCTACTACGACTACCCCTACGGCTATGGCTACGGCTGGGGATATCCCTATGGCGCCTACGGCGGTTGGGGCGGCT
>JAKFXD010000129.1 GCA_021731565.1 Methylocystis sp.
GTCGCGCCAGCATTGCGGGCCTGCTTGCGCAGGTTTTGCAGCTGGGCCACGGTCAGGCCGGAGTAGTGAGCGACGACGACGACGCCAGTCTTCGAAAAGACTTCGCGCAACGCCGCGACCGCTTCCTGTTTCTCCGCTCTGTCCACGGTTGCTCTCTCTGAACTGGCGGGAAAATCCCGCCGGTTGCGACATGCCGCCCGCTTGCGGCGAGCGGCGCCGTAGATCCTGTCCCCGTCGCGGGCGAGCCGCGGCGGTTGAAGGGGCGCGAACCAAATTCGAAGGACGCTTGCGGGGCGAGCCGTCGGCGGCCTTTAAAATTCCGGTTTCCCCGTCTATGCAGGCCGCCGTCCGGTCGACGGATCGCTCCGTTCCCCTTCGGGCCGATTGAGCCGCTGCAGGGCCTAAACCCCTTGCGCGCGCCGGCAGTCTCGGACAGGACATGGCCGGACGGGACACGAGGGGGAACCCCGGGTCCGCCGGCCTATCCGCCGCCTTTTCCTAAGTCCTTGAAGCGACTTGGGTCGAGGCGGAAGTCAAATCTGAAAACGGGGCCGCAGGTCGATTGGCCAGCCCCGGAGGGCCTTATTTAAGGGGGCCAGAGTGGTTTGCCAAGGGAAAAAACCAGATTTTCGGTGAATTCAGCGGCGTCATCGCCGGCCCGGCGTGAACTCCATCCGCATCCTGCCGCCGCGGCCATAGGAGGTCTGCGCGCCATAGCGCGGCTGGGAGCGATAGGCGCCGCGGCCTGAACCTTTGCCGCTCCCTTCGCTGGCGACCCCAGGGTAGCTCGCCCCGCGCTGGCCGCGCATTGGTCCAAAAGCGGCGAGGCAGCGGTTATAGGCGTCGGCCTCCTGAATTTTCTCGCAGTCGGCGATCGATCTTGGCGCGGCGAGGGCGGGAGCGGCGAGGGCGATAAGGCAAAGCGCTACGACGGCCGGCAGGACGTCATTGCAAGGAGCGCAGCGACGAAGCAATCCAGCTGCATCTGCATTGATTTGGATTGCTTCGCTTCGCTCGCAAAGACGGGCGACCAATTTGGTCATCGCAGCGTCGCGCCGCATTTCTTTTCCGCCTCAGCGACGATTTTCTGCGCCACCGCCTCGATTTCCGCGTCGGTCAGGGTCTTTTCGCGCGGCTGCAGCGTGACGGCGAGGCCGATCGATTTTTTGCCCTCGGGGACGCCCTTGCCCTCATAGACGTCGAAGACGGCGACATCGGCAATCAGGGCTTTGTCCGCGCCCTGGGCGGCTTTCGCCAGATCGCCGGCGCGGGCGGCGCGATCGACGATGAAGGCGAAATCGCGCGACACCGGCTGGAGATCGGAAATCTCCAGCTTCGGCTTGATCTTGGTCGGCTTCGCCTTCGGCGCCGGAAGCGCATCGAGAATGATCTCGAAAGCCGCGACGGGTCCCTCGACGTCCATGGTTTTCAGCGCCCGCGGGTGCAATTCGCCGAAATGGCCGACGATCGTCTTCGGCCCGAATTGCAGGGTCGCCGAGCGGCCGGGATGAAACCACGGCGGGCCGCCAGGAACGATCTGCATGCCGCCGATCGCGACGCCGAGCGAATCAAGCAGCGCCATGGCGTCCGCCTTGGCGTCGAAGGCGCCCGCTTCCCGCGCCGGCGCGGACCAGTGACGCCCGGCGCCGGCCAATCCGCGCCGCACGGCCGCCGCCGCGAGGCGCTGGCCGGTCTCAGTGGCGTCGAGGAATATTTGGCCGACCTCGAACAGGTTCTGATCGCCGAGGCCCCGCGCGGCGTTGCGGCCGGCGGCGGCGACGAGGCCGGGCAGCAGGCTCGGCCGCATGTCGGAAAGATCGGCGGCGATCGGATTGGCGAGCGCCAGCGCGGGCGCGCCGCCGCCGAAGGCCTCGGCCTGCTCCCTGGAGACGAAGGACCAGGTCACCGCCTCGACGAGGCCCTGGCCGGCGAGTGAACGGCGGGCGTTGCGGGCGCGCTTCTGCATCATCGTCAGCACGGGCGGCGCGACGCCCTCGGCGCGGGGCAGCGGCGTTGACGGCACATTGTCGACGCCGATCAAGCGGACGACTTCCTCGACGATGTCGGCCTTGCCCTCGATGTCCGGGCGCCAGGAGGGGACGGCGATGCGCGCGTCGGAGTCGCCGGCTTTCTCCACCGCGAAGCCGAGGCGTTCGAGAATCATGGTCGCCTGGGCGGGGTCGACGTCGATCCCCGCGAGCCGCCTGATTTCGCTCCAGGGGAAATCGATGACGCGCGGCGCGCGCGGGACGGCGCCTGCGAGGACGAGTTCCGACGGCTCGCCGCCGCAGAGGTCGAGCACGAGCTGCGTCGCGAGCTCGAGTCCCGGCAGCGCGAAGGCCGGATCGACGCCGCGTTCGAAGCGATAGCGCGCATCGGAAACGATGCCGAGCTTGCGGCCGGTGTGGGCGATATTCATCGGGTCCCACAGCGCCGTTTCGATCAGCACGTCGGTCGTATTCTCGTCGCAGCCCGACGCCTCGCCGCCCATGACGCCGGCGAGCGATTCAGGCCCATTGTCGTCGCAGATGACGACCATGTTCTCATCGAGCTCATAGGTCCGTCCGTCGAGCGCGAGCAGAGCCTCGCCCTTCTTCGCGCGGCGCACGGTGAGATCGCCCTTCACCTTTTTCGCGTCGAAGACGTGAAGCGGGCGGGCGCGGTCGAAAGTGAGGAAGTTGGTGATGTCGACAAGCGCATTGATCGGACGAAGGCCGATCTCGCGTAAGCGCGCCTGCAGCCAAGCGGGGCTTTGTCCGTTCTTGACGCCGCGCACCAGTCGCAGGCCGAAGAAGGGCGCGAGAGGCTTGTCCTCTTCTTTAAAGTCGAGCGTCACGCGAACGGGGCAGGGGAATTTGCCCTCAACCGGCAGAATGTCCTTGGTCTTGAGAACGCCAAGACCCGCCGCCGCAAGATCGCGCGCTATGCCATGGACGCCGGCGGCGTCGGGGCGATTCGGTGTGAGATTGATTTCGATGATCGGATCGTCGAGGCCCGCCCATTGCGCGTAAGAGACGCCGACCGGCGCGTCCTCGGGCAGATCGATGATCCCTTCATGATCGTTGGAGAGTTCGAGTTCGGCCGCAGAGCAGAGCATGCCGAGCGACTCGACGCCGCGAATGACGCCCTTGCCGAGCGTGATCTTCTTGCCGGGGATGTAGGTTCCGGGCGGCGAGAAGACGCTCTTCATCCCGGTGCGGGCGTTGGGCGCGCCGCAGACGACCTGCACCGGCGCGCCGCTTCCCGTGTCGACCGTGCAGACGCGCAAACGGTCGGCGTTGGGATGCGGCTTCGCCTCGATCACCCGCGCGATGGTGAAGTCTTTGAGCTGCGCGGCGGGGTCGTGCACATGTTCGACCTCAAGGCCGATGCGCGTCAGCGTTTCGACGATCTCGCCGAGCGAAGCCGACGTGTCGAGATGTTCCTTGAGCCAGGAAAGGGTGAGTTTCATTGGGCGCGGTTCTTGAAGATGAGATAGACGGCGAGCGTGCGGCGATCCGGAGAGGACAGATTCTTCAGTTCCGCGACGATGGATCGAGCTGATTGAACGAGCCGATCGCACTCGGACTTCTTGTATAAGCGTCCGCTTGGCAGATAGTCCGACCGAATCCTCTCGCTTTGAAGTTCTACGACGCGGTTTCCTATCGCCTTGAAGGTTTGGTTATTGTTCAGGGGGGCGGCGCTGAACGCCAATTTCAGCGACTTGTGATCGAGGGCTCTATATACGCGCTCAAATTCCGGCGTCTTCGTTGAAGCGGCGCTCGAACCCATTAGCTCTGATGCACATAAAGTGGTGATCGCGTGAAACACCGCATAATAGGCGGTGCTTACGGCTCGTCGTTCGACAGCGGCGCTCTTAATCTCCCGACTCCGGCGACTAAGCTCATCGGCCAGCCATAGCAGGCGTTCCACCATCGTCATGGCTAGTGCAATCCACGACTAATATCTTCGTCTTCTCCGTCGAAATCGTCCGCGCCCGGAAAGTCCTGATTGAGGAAAACGAATCTCTTGTCGCCCTGCTGTTGGAGGCGCTCCCGGATTTCGCCGACAGACTCATAGAGTTCGTCGACATTTTCGACCGGATGAGCCAAGTGAACCGTGACGCGAATGATCTCTTCGCCGTCGAAGTCTTCCTCCACCTGCACATCCGCGCTGGAATAACCGTCCTTGGCGAATCGCTGACTGAGCACGCCAGTGACGACTTCTGTTACTTGGGCCAAGTTCATCGTCGCATCTCCTACAAGCCGCTCAACCCGCCCGCGAGCGTCGGGAAGTCGAGCGGCCTGAATCCATAATGCTCCAGCCAGCGCGTATCGGCGTCGAAAAAGGCGCGCAGGTCCGACATGCCGTATTTGAGCATCGCCAGCCGGTCGACGCCGACGCCGAAGGCGAAGCCCTGATAGCGGTCGGGATCGATGCCGCAGTTTCTCAGCACATTGGGATGCACCATGCCGCAGCCCAAAATCTCCATCCAGTCTTCGCCCTCGCCGAAGCGGATGTCGCCGCCCTGGCGCCGGCACTGGACGTCGACCTCCATCGACGGCTCGGTGAAGGGAAAGAAGGACGGGCGAAAACGCAGCTTCACGCCCTTCACTTCGAAGAAGCTCTTCAGGAATTCTTCAAGCGTCCATTTGAGATGCCCAAGATGCGTGGTCTCGTCGATGACGAGCCCCTCGATCTGATGGAACATCGGCGTATGGGTCTGGTCGAAGTCGCAGCGATAGACCCGGCCGGGGCAGATGACGCGGATCGGCGGCTTCTTGCTGAGCATGGTGCGCACCTGCACCGGGCTCGTATGGGTGCGCAGCAGCCGTTTTTCGCTCCCCGTTGGCGCGAGAAAGAACGTGTCCTGCATTTCCCGCGCGGGATGGCCCTCGGGGAAGTTCAATTTGGTGAAATTATAGTCGTCGCTCTCGATGTCCGGCCCTTCGGCGACGGCGAAGCCCATGTCGGCGAAGATGATCGAGAGTTCGTCCGTCACCTGCGAAATCGGATGAATGCGCCCGCGCTCCAGGGGGCTCGTCGCGGCGGGCAAGGAGACGTCGAGCGTCTCAGCCTTGAGGCGCGTCTCCAGCCCCGCTTCGGCAAGCGCTTCGCGCCGCGCGGCGATAGCTTCGGCGGCCTTGTCCTTCAGCGCGTTGATCTTCGCGCCCTCGGTCTTGCGGTCCTCGGGCGACATTTTGCCCAGGCTCGCGAGCAGCGCCGAAATCGCGCCCTTCTTGCCCAGCGCGGCGAGGCGCACGGCTTCGAGCGCCGCTTCGTCGGCGGCCTCGTCGATCTGGCGTAGCGTGTCTTCTTCGAGTTTGGCGATGTCGGTCATAGCGGTTTCGATTTTCGCGAAGGCCATTGCGTCCTCATCCTGAGGAGCCCGCGCCCAAGCCGGGCTTGCCCGACTTGGGTGTGGGCGTCTCGAAGGACGAGGACGCAACGCGCGCGCGGCCTATGCCCTCGTGCTTCGAGACGGCTCCTGCGGAGCCTCCTCAGCATGAGGGCATAGGATGAGCCGTTCACGCCGGGAATACTTGCGCCGCCTTCTGCCACGCGGGGGGCCGCCTGTCGAGAACGCGATCGAATCCAAAGTATAAAGCGCGCCGTACGCGAAAAACCGGTTTCCACTTTTTCGCAGCGCGCTCTATGGAACGGCGCGCGGCCGATGGGTGAAAATCTGCGCCAGCGCCGAAGAGACGACGCGGGAGGCGATGTCGTCGGCGCGGCTCGTCAGGACGATCGGGACGCGCGCGCCGAGCACCAGCCCCGCCGTATCGGCGCCGCCGAGGAAGACGAGCTGCTTGGCCAGAATATTGCCCGCCTCGAGATCGGGCGCGACGAGAATGTCGGCGTCCCCGGCCACTTCCGACTCGATGTGCTTCGCGTCGGCGGCTTCGCGCGAAATGGCGTTGTCGAAGGCCAAAGGCCCGTCGAGCGCGGCCCCGGCGATCTGGCCGCGGTCGGCCATCTTGCACAGCGCCGCCGCCTCGATGGTTGAGGGAATTTTGCCTTCCACCGTCTCAACCGCCGACAGCAGCGCCACCTTGGGTCGCTCGATGCCGATCGCATGGGCGAGATCGACGGCGTTGCGCACAATGTCGCGCTTGATGTCGAGAGTGGGCGCGATGTTGATCGCGGCGTCGGTGACGAGCAGCAGCTTGTGGTAGGTCGGCGCGTCGATGACGAAGACATGGCTGATCCGGCGATCCGTACGCAGCCCGGCGCCGTCACGCACGACGGCGGCCATCAGCTCGTCCGTATGCAGCGCGCCTTTCATCAGCGCGTGCAGCCGGCCGCGGCGCACGAGTTCCACCGCTTGTTCGGCGGCGGCGTGGCTATGCGGCGCGTCGACGGTCTCGACGCCCTCGAGCGAGACGCCGCTGGCGCGCGCCGCCGCCTCGATCTTCGTCCGAGGACCGATGAAGGTTGGCACGATCAGACCCTTGTCGCGCGCGGCGATCGCGCCTTCGATCGAGCGCGCGTCGCAAGGATGGACGACGCCCATGCGAATCGGCGGCAGCGCCTGCGCACGGCGCACCAGCGCGTCGAGCAGCGCGCCGCGGACGCGGGCCTGGGCCATCATCGACCAGGGCGGGCGCGAGATCGCGGTCGGCTCACAGCCGGCGCTCTGGTTCATGCGGGCCTCCTTCGCTCAAATCGGCGGGTCGCGGGCGATGCGCTCGACGAAGAATTTCGTCGCCCGCGCCCAGGATTGATCATTGTCGCCGCGAAAATCGAAGCCTTGATGATAGATCAATTCGCCGGTCGAGGCGCGCGCGATCGAAACGCCCATGCTGAGAATAAGCGTGCTGACCTTGTTGACGACGCCGGTGAGCACGAGATCGGCGCCGGCCTTTGTGGCGAGCGAGCGTTCGCAGCCGTTGCAGGTGCGAATGTAGGTCCGTTTGAGGATCGCGTCGAGATCGTCCGCGATCGGCGCCCGATCGACGACGACATATACACCGCGCGCGGCGAGTCCCGCGCTGATGTCGTCGCGCGTGCGGGCCAGTCTTCTCGCATGATCGTCGCCTTGGTCGATGGGCTCGTTCGACGTGTCGATCAATTCGAAATCGAGAACCAGAAGGCGCCGCCGCGGTTCTTCGGCCAGCCCCGGCGCGGCCTCCACTAGCGGCAGCAGCAGGGCGAGTTCGAGCAGCCTGCGGCGGCCGATCATCGCGCCCTGGCTCCGTATTTATGCAGATGCGCGCCATGCGCGGAGAGCCAGGCTTCGGCCTGATCCGTGTCGGCGCACAGCCGCCGGGTCAATTTCCAGAACCGCGGCGAGTGATCGAGATGCACGAGATGCGCCACCTCATGGGCGGCGAGATAATCGAGGACGAAGGGCGGCGCCATGATCAGCCGCCACGAAAAATTCAGCGAGCCTGATGCGGAGCACGAACCCCAACGGCTGATCGGATCGCGAAGGCCGACGCCGCGCGGCGGCAGGCTCAGCGCGGTGGTATGGCGCGCGACCGCCGCTTCAAGATCGTGGCGCGCCTCCCGCTTGAAATGATCCTGAACGCGCCGATGGACATGGGCCGCCTGCCCGGCGACGCACAGCGCGAAGGGAACTTCGGAATCGTCGCGCGGCTCGACCCAGGTGACGCCGCGGCGTTCCGGATGGTGGGCGATCATATGATCGACGCCGCGCAGCGGCGTGACCGAACCATGCACGAAGGGAATGGTTTCGGGAAGCCTGTTGAGGCGCGCCGCGATCCAGGCGGCGTGACGCTGAGCGAAATCGCGCGCGTCTCGCAATGACGCCCGCTGCGGCATGGTCAACACCGCGTCGCGCGCGGCGAAGCGCACGCGCAACGTAAATCGACGCGCATTCTGCGAACGGCGCAGAGCGACGAGAATGGGTTCACCCCCGTGAACTAATGTGAGAATCGACGCGGCGCTCGGCGCCGGTCCTTCGCGCAGGAGTCGCAGCATGAGTCACATGCTAGCGCAAAGAACGCATGAGTCGCGAGTTCGAATATTGCGGGCGACGAAAATATTTCGCTTGCGTGGCGCCTTTGGCGCTGTTCCGCGATTGTCGACCGCGAGCGCTACAGATAGCGCTGAAGGTCGCGCACGGCTTCGGCCGGGCGACGCGCCACATTGAACGGCGCGACAAAGCGGCCGTTTTTGTCCATCAGATAGACGACGGTGGTGTGGTCGACGGAATAATCTTCCTCCGCGCCTCCCGCGCGCTTCGAGAAGATGCGATATTCGCGCAGGACGGGATCGATCGACGCGCGCGGCCCTGAGACGCCGATGATGCGCGGATCGAAATTGGAGAGGTAGTCTTTGAGGACTTCGGGCGTATCCCGCTCGGGGTCGACGGTGACGAACAGCGCGCCGACCTTCGCGTCCGGCCCCATCGCCCGCAGGATTTCCGACATTTCAAACAGCGTCGTGTGGCAAATGTCCGGGCAATGCGTATAGCCGAAGAAGACCAGGAAGGGACGCCCGAGGAAATCCTGTTCGGTCACCTGCTGGCCGGTGTGGGCGGTCAGCTGAAACGGACCGCCGATCGCTTCCGTCGAGGCCGTCGGCTTGCCGCTGGTGAAATAAACGAAGGCGACGAAGACCGCCGCGAAGACGGCGCCGACGCCGATCAGCAGCGGCTTTGAGACGCCTGGTCCGCTCGCCGATTGCGCGCCTTTTGCGCCGCGCTTCAGTCCTTTTGCGCCACCCTTCGATCCGTTGGCCATCGTGCGTTTCCTGCGATTGTTGTTATGGGCGGCGCGTCGCCGCGGCGGCTCCGCCGGGCGGGGCGCGTGTAGTTCAGTCCGCGAAAACTATATGGGCCTCATTGCACAAGTCCACGTCGCCTGAATCCTTCGCGTCGTCGAACGTCCAACGCGCTTCAAACAGACAACCCTTGGCGCCCGTGATCGGAAATTGCGCATGGTCGCCTGCTGCGACAGGCCGATCGATCTTGCCGACGATCGTTTCCGAGGTCTTGTTTTTGGCGGTCATGACGATCTCGAAGCTTTTCAGCGGCACGAGACGCCGGTTCTCCAGATTGACGGCTTGCGCCAGCTTCGAGGCCGCCGGCCGCGGCTTCGTCGCGCCGTCAGCCTGCACGATTCCGATCGCGGCGATGACGCCGACCACCGCCAAGCGTAGCTTCATTGGACGTTCTCCCCGGGCGGGGAACTTATCCCGCCTGTCGCATTTCGCCAAGCGCAGCCGGAGCTTGAGCAGGTCGCAGCCGCCCGAACCATGCGCGCGGCGCTTCGATGGTGTAGCCTGCCCCATTCCGATTCCTAAATTGCGAAAGCGCTTAACCATGAGCGGCACTCCAGAAGCGATTCCCGGCAAAATCCTCGTCGGCGCAAGCGTAAGGGACGGGAAACCGCGAGATTATCGCTACCTTACGCTCGCGCTCGGCAATCGTCATGGCTTGGTCGCCGGCGCGACCGGCGGCGGCAAGACGGTCTCCCTGCAGCTTCTCGCCGAGGGATTCTCCAATGCCGGCGCCTCGGTCTTTCTCTCCGACGTCAAAGGCGATCTCGCCGGACTGTCGCAGCCGGGCGACGGCAAGCCGGCCTTCGTCGCGCGCGCCAGGGAAATCGGCGTTCGCTATGAGCCGGACCGTTTCCCCGTCGTCTTCTGGGATGTATTCGGCGAGCAGGGACACCCGGTTCGGGCCTCGATTTCCGAGATGGGGCCGCTGCTGCTGTCGCGTCTGCTCGATCTCAACGACACGCAAGAGGGCGTTCTCAACGTCGTTTTCAAGGCGGCGGACGAACAGGGCCTGCTGCTGCTCGATCTGAAGGATCTGCGCGCGATGCTCATGCATGTCGCCGAAAACGCCGCGACATACAAAACGAAATACGGAAACGTCGCGTCGGCGAGCGTCGGCGCCATTCAGCGGCAGCTTCTGGTGCTGGAGTCGCAGGGCGGCGACAAATTCTTCGGCGAACCGGCGCTCGACATCATGGATTTCCTGCGCGTCGATCGCGATGGACGCGGCGTGATCAATATTGTCGCCGCCGACAAATTGATGCGCGCGCCGCGGCTATATGCGACCTTTCTTCTCTGGATGCTTTCCGAACTGTTCGAAGCCCTGCCGGAAGTCGGCGATCTCGACAAGCCGAAGCTCGTCTTCTTTTTCGACGAGGCGCATCTTCTCTTCAACGATGCGCCGAAGGCGCTGCTTTCGGCGATCGAGCAGGTCGTGCGGCTCATCCGCTCCAAAGGCGTCGGGGTCTATTTTGTCACCCAAAGTCCGCTTGACGTTCCGGATTCGGTTCTTGGCCAGCTCGGCAACCGCATTCAACATGTGCTGCGCGCCTTTACCCCGCGCGATCAAAAGGCGGTGCGCGCCGCCGCGGAGACGTTTCGCGACAATCGCAGCCTCGAGGAAGCCGAGGCGATCATGCAGCTCGGCGTCGGCGAAGCGCTGGTGTCGATGCTCGACGCCAAGGGAACGCCCGAGATCGTCGAACGAACGCTGATCGCGCCGCCGGCCGCGCGCGTTGGTCCGATATCGCCGCAGGAGCGCGAAGCGATCATGGCGGCGAGCCCATTCGCCGGAAAATACGACACGATGATCGACCGCCAATCCGCCTTCGAAACGCTGGAGGCGCGCGCCGGGAAGGGCGACGCCGCGAGCGGCGCGGCAGGCGGCGGCCTGCTCGGAACGCTCGGCGGGATTTTGGGCGGCATTTTCGGCAAGGGCGACCGGAAGCGCATGTCGCCGGCGGAACTCGCGGCGCGCGCCGCGATTCAGTCGGCGGCGCGATCCGCCGGCACGCAGATCGCGCGCCAGATTCTGCGCGGCGTGCTCGGCGGGATGTCGAAGTGAACGCGCTATCTTTATAAAAGAACGATCGCTCGAAAAGGACCGAATGCGCTTATATGAGGCGTAACTTCAATCGGGGACCTTGAACGTTCGGTAAGTTCTGCGGCCACAAGGCGGTCGCTCACGATGTGCCGAACAACCTGGCTCGTTATAATGCCTTGCTTGTCGTTTCGTCCGCGCGTGTCGCGCGTTGGCTGCAAGAGGCGACTGCGGGCCGAATGACGTGCTTGAGAACCTGATTTGATCGTTTGCGCGTCTCGGAATGACTCTCACAATCGGAGCGATGACAA
>JAKFXD010000063.1 GCA_021731565.1 Methylocystis sp.
AGGTAATACGGGCATGGCATTACTTCAGGGGGCGGCGGATGACGTCTCTTGGGATTGTGGCTGGCGACGTCCGTTCTGCAACGAAACTCTAGCCCGACGCTATTTGGAGATAAGCATGAAAATCTCAGCTCGAAACGTCATCGACGGCACGGTCAAGGAAATCAAGAAGGGCGTCACCACCGCCCATGTTTTGATCGACGTCAGCGGCGCGACTCTCACCGCCGCCATCACCAATGAATCGGTGGACGAGTTGGGCCTGAAGGCGGGCGACAAAGTGAAGGCGGTGATCAAATCGTCCGACGTCATGGTCGCTGTGATCTGACCTCTCGAGAGCCGCCCGGAAAACCATGGCGGCTCTTCAGAATCGCGAAGCATTGGGGCGTGATCGCGCCATTGCAATATAGATCGCGCGATCGCCCAAAGCTTGGCGCGGCGCGCCCTTGCGCGACGGCAGGCGCCCAATTCGCCGCCCGCGGCGACGCCGCCAAAAGCCGGACTAGTCAAAGCATCTCTGTTCCGTCAATATATAGCGACTTATTCATGCTTGGCCGGCTTACGGGCGCAGGCGGCGCCAATCTTGCGGGCCGAACAATCGTGTGAAGCAGAGGACGGCGGATCGCGTCATCTCTCCGGGTCGATCAGACGCGGAGGCCTGAGACGGCGCGCCGCCACCCTCTCGCAGTTTCGCGCGTCGGCGAAAGCGAGCGGGCGGCGAACGAGCGCCGCGACCCGCAAAGGCGATTCGCGAGCGGGTTGCATAGGGGAACAGCGCCATTCGAGGCCGCCAAAGGACGCCGCAGTGCAAGACTTTCTGCCCGCCGCCTTTTTCGAATTGTCGCCCGCCGAATGGACCGCGATCCGGCTCTCGCTGAGGATCGCGACCGTGGCGACGCTCGTAAGCCTGCCCTTCGGGATCGTCACAGCCTATGCGCTGGCGCGCTGCCAGTTTCCCGGCAAGACCCTGGTCAACGGCGTCGTTCACCTACCGCTGGTGCTGCCGCCGGTCGTCACCGGCTTCGTGTTGCTCATGCTGCTCGGGCGCAAGGGCGTTTTCGGCCCCTCTCTCGCGCAGATCGGCATTGTTTTCTCCTTTCGCTGGACCGGCGCGGCGGTCGCCTGCGCCGTCATGGGGTTTCCGCTGATGGTCCGCGCCATGCGACTGTCGTTCGAGGCGATCGATCGGCGTCTGGACATGGCGTCGCAGACGCTCGGGGCGAACCGAATTTGGACCTTCCTTCTGGTCAATCTACCGCTTGCCGCGCCAGGAATCATCGTTGGAGCGATTCTCGCTTTCGCCAAGGCGCTGGGCGAGTTCGGCGCGACCATCACCTTCGTCTCGAACATTCCCGGCGAAACCCAGACGATCTCGGCGGCGATCTACAGCTACACCCAGGTTCCTGGCGGCGACGAAAGCGCGATGCGTCTGACGATTGTCGCGGTGATCATCGCGTTTTCCGCCCTTGTGGCGTCCGAGATCATTCAGTGGCGCGCGCAGAAGCGGCTCGGGCGCGCCGAATGATCGAGGTCGACGTCAGACTGAAGCTAGGCTCGTTTTCTCTCGACGTCGCCTTCGCCAATGGCGCAGGGGTGACCGCGCTGTTCGGGCATTCCGGATCCGGAAAATCGCTGACGCTCGGCATCATCGCTGGGCTGACGAAACCTGACGCAGGATATGTCAGGCTCGACGGCGAAGCACTGGTCGACGTCGCAAGAAATATTTTCGTTCCGGTGTCGCGCCGACGCGTCGGCCTCGTCTTCCAGGATTCCAATCTCTTTCCGCATCTCAGCGTAAAGCAGAATCTTCTCTTCGGCCGCTGGTTCGCGCCTCGCGGCGAACGTCGGATCGAGTTCGACGCCGTCGTCGAAACCCTCGGCATCGGCGACCTTATTTCGCGTTCGCCGACCCTGCTGTCGGGCGGTGAGCGGCAACGCGTGGCGATCGGCCGCGCTTTGCTGTCCTGCCCTCGGCTTCTGCTGCTGGACGAGCCGCTGGCGGCGCTCGACATGAAGCGCAAGCTCGAAATCCTGCCGCTGATCGAACGCGTCAGGGACGAGTTTGACGTCCCCATCGTCTATGTCTCCCACGCCGTCGAGGAAGTGGCGCGCCTCGCTTCGCGCGTCGTCGTCATCGATGGCGGACGGGTGAAATTCGTCGGCGATCCCGCCGACGCCTTCAATCGCCTGGCCAATTCGCCAGCAATGAACCGCTTCGATCGTTCCTCCGTTCTGACGGGGTCAATCGTCGAAGCTTCCGCCCCATATGGATTGACCAAGCTCACGCATCCGTCTGGAACGATCTGGATCGAAGGTTTGGCAGGCCAACCCGGCGGCGTCGCGCGCGTCATCGTCAACGCGACCGACGTCGTGCTGTCGCTGCTTCCGCCTCACGAGATCAGCGCCAGGAGCGTTCTTTGGGGCAGGGTGGCGAACATCCAATTTGAAGGGCCGATCGCGACGATCGAGATAGAGCTGAAGGAAGACGGACCGCTTCTAGCCACGATCACAAGAGGCGCGCTCGAAGATCTGTCCTTGAAGGAGGGCTCTCACGTCTATGCGCTGTTCAAGACGGCGGCGCTCGACGAGCGCTCCATTGGCGTCGCCAACGCTTGAGGCGAGTGAGTTGTCGCGCCTATCGACTCGAAGCACGTTGGTTGAGCGCCTCCGCCAGCGCCTGTTGCGAGGCCATCGCACGCCTGCGCGAATCCGCCGATCTCGTCCTTGATAAGTGGGGCCTATCGGCTCATCCGCCGAAACGAATGGACTGCATCGCGCGCCCTCTGCAGAAAGTCGATGGGATGCCGGCATATACGCCGCACATATATAACACGCCAAAGATAACCGGCGCCGCTCCCAAGACCAGAAAAAACTTTAAAAGAGAGGATCCGAGCCATGGCGAAAGTTGTTTGCGTGCTCTACGACGACCCGATCGGCGGCTATCCGAACACTTATGCGCGGGACGACGCTCCGCAGCCCAAGGTCTATCCCGATGGCCAGACTCTGCCGACGCCCAAGGCGATCGACTTTAAGCCGGGCACGCTGCTCGGCAGCGTCTCCGGCGAACTCGGCCTGCGCAAATATCTGGAGGCGAACGGTCACCAGTTGGTCGTCACCTCCAGCAAGGACGGCGCCGACAGCGTTCTCGATCGAGAACTGCCCGACGCCGAAATCGTGATTTCGCAACCGTTCTGGCCGGCCTATATGACCGCCGAGCGCATCGCCAAGGCGAAGAAGCTCAAGATGATCGTTACCGCCGGCATCGGCTCGGATCACACCGACTTGCAGGCGGCGATCAAGAACAACATCACCGTCGCCGAGGTCACCTACTGCAACAGCAACGCGGTGGCCGAACATGTGGTGATGTCGATCCTTGCGCTGGTGCGAAATTTCATCCCCGCTCACGACATCATCCTCGATGGCGGCTGGAACATCGCTGACGCCGTGTCGCGGTCTTACGATCTCGAGGCCATGCAGGTGGGCACCGTGGCCGCCGGCCGCATCGGCCTGCGCGTGCTGCGCCTGTTGAAGCCGTTTGGCGTCGGGCTGCACTACATGGATCGCCATCGCCTGCCGGAAGCGGTGGAAAAGGAATTGGACCTCACCTACCATCCCAATCTAGAGAGCCTGGTCAAGGCGAGCGACGTCGTAACGCTGAACTGCCCGCTGCATCCCGAAACCGAGCATATGATCAACGAGCAGACGCTGAAGTTTTTCAAGCGCGGCGCCTATCTGGTCAACACCGCGCGCGGCAAGCTCGTCGATCGGGACGCCTTGGTCCGGGCGCTGGAGAGCGGACATATCGCCGGTTATGCTGGCGACGTATGGTTCCCGCAGCCGCCGGCCAAGGATCATCCGTGGCGGACGATGCCGAACCAGGCGATGACGCCGCATATCTCGGGCACCAGCCTCTCGGCGCAGACCCGCTACGCCGCCGGCGTGCGTGAGATACTCGAATGCTATTTCGAAGGCCGTCCGATCCGCGACGAATATCTCATCGTGCAGGGCGGCAAGCTCGCCGGCGTCGGCGCGCATTCGTACAGCGAAGGCGACGCCACCAGCGGCTCGGAAGAGGCGGCGCGTTTCAAAAAGGCAGTCTAAAACGAAACGATGACACAACGACGCGAGGGCGCGATCGTTTCGCGCTCTCGCGCAACGCGGCGCGCCGCTTAGACCCCGCCAGATGGAGCCCTGCTTCCCATGACCAGGCTTGCCGTCACCGAGAAAATCGTCGCCGCCAAAGTCAGCCGCGGACTCAAATGGGCGGATGTCGCCGCCAAGCTCGGATTGAGCAAGGAATGGGTCACGGCGGCCTGTCTCGGGCAGATGACATTGACGCCGGCGCAAGCCGCGAAACTGGGCGAGATTTTCGGCCTCTCCGAAGATGAACAGAATTGGCTCGCCATTCCGCCCTCTAAGGGATCGCTGCCGACCGCCGTCCCGACGGATCCGCTGATCTATCGCTTTTACGAGCTGGTCAGCGTTTACGGCTCGACCATCAAGGCGCTTATCCACGAGGAATTCGGCGACGGCATCATGAGCGCGATCGACTTCTCCATGGATATTTCCCGCGAACCCAATCCGGCCGGCGACCGGGTGAAGATCACGATGTCAGGCAAATTTCTGCCCTATAAGACCTATTGATCGGAATATTGCGGGGAAAACGACAACAGAACATCGGGGCGCTAGCGGCGGACGTCATGTGCCATGGCCGCTTTGATGCAAAGTTGATCGCTTCTCCTGTGGTGTCTAGAACGATGAAGGGAGGAAAATCCGTTTTCCTTGCGGGCAAAATGTTCATTCGACAGCTCGAATATTTCATTACGCTCGCCCGCGAACGGCATTTCGCCCGGGCGGCGGACGCCTGTTGCGTCTCGCAGCCCGCCTTGTCGTCGGCCATACGCCACCTAGAGGAAGAACTCGGCGTGTCGCTCGTCGAGCGTGGACAGAAATTCGTTGGTCTGACCCATGATGGCGAGCGGATTCTCTGCTGGGCGCGCCAGACCCTTGCGGCCTGGGAGGGACTGAAGCAGGAGGCGGCGCACTCTCGCGACACGCTCAAGGGTTCTCTGCGCATGGGCGCCATTCCGACGGCCATGCCGATCATGTCGCTGTTGACGGGGCCGTATTGGCGCGCGTTTCCGGACGTGGTTCAGCAGGTTCAGTCGCTCAGCAATGAGGAAATCATCCGTCGCATCGAAAACTTCGAACTCGATCTCGGCCTGACCTATCTCGAAGAGCAAAATCTACAAAGATTTCGCGTGCTCCCGCTCTATCGCGAGCGTTACGTGCTGCTCGCGCGGGACGCCGGCGCTCTCAATAATTGCGCCTCGATAAGTTGGCGCGACGCCGCCGCGCTTCCCTTGTGTTTGCTGACGCGCAATATGCAGAACAGGCGCATCGTCGACGCCGCTTTTTATCGCGCCGGCGTTTCGCCGCGCGTCGTCGTCGAGACCGACTCGGTTTTCGCGCTTTATTCCAATGTCAGATGCGCTGAAATCTACAGCATCATGCCGCACAGCCTGCTGGCGCTCTTCGAATTGCGCGAGGAGTTGACGGCGATTCCTCTTGAACCGGAGTTGAACCGCGGGATCGGACTTATTGCGCTCAACAGCGAGCCCGCGCCGCCGATCCTGTCTGCCGTCTGGGCCATTTCTCAGTGCATGGATTTGGAATCGCAGTTCAATTTCCTGGAGATCATAAACTCAGCGCGCGGGCGTCAGTCGGAAGCCGGCCTTGATCCAGTCGCGCCAAAATCGCTTGGCTGAATCTTCGAGCTTTGGCGCGAAGCTGCGACTCTCCGAGCGCAATCTGCGCACGTCGATGTGATGCTGCGCGAACTCGGCGGCGTGGCCGACATACCATCGCTCCAGCATTTTTGCCGCGACCTCCGGGTGAAACTGGAATCCGCGCGCGAAATCTTCGAGCGCCGCGAGATTCGCCGTGCATGCGTCAAAGCGCTTGATACAGGCGCCAGCGCCGGCGCGTTCATGACCAAGCGATCCAAGTCCTCAAAGGCGACATGATTGATGATCCATACGTGCAAGCTTGGAGGCTTTTGAAAATAGGGCTAGCGACCGGGGGCGGGCGCAAGATCGCGCCTCATCGCGTCATAGTCGTCCAGAATTTTTTGCGCCCACAGGAAGGCCGTCACGCCGTGCGGCGTGAGATGAATTGCGCCGTCTCCGCGTTCGACCACTGGCGCGTCGAGATAATTCTCAAGCTCCGCAATCGATCGCCGCAGCTGATCCGGCGAGACCCGGCAGGCGTTCGCCGCCGAATCGAAATCCCGTTCGGTGACCAAGGCGACGAAATGGGAGAGGCATTTTATCGACATCGAAGCCGGAAGTTCTCGATCGGACATCGCAATGACCGATTCATTCGATGCGAAGCTGGCCATCGAGCGCTCCTCGCTGCGCCGTTTGACAGCTTTCTGCATGGTCATTCCACAGGCCGCATAGGACGCGCCAATTGTGGAAGGGCGCAGAAGCAATCTCCGTGCGCTTTTATGCCAAAGGCCTCTCACACAAGTCTAATTCGATCAATATCGCAAATCCGTTGCATAATTTGGCTAAAGAATAATGGATTTGTACGATATAAATATGAAGATACAAATATATGGATAGACCATATAAAGGCGTGTGCGCGCAGCACAAATCCTAATCGTAATTTAATAAATATATACGTAATATATAAAGCATGGCTGCAGTTATTGTTGTGGGCCGCGGCGCATCTCTTGCGCCTGCCTGTTCGTCCGGCGATCGATCGCGAAGAGTTCCTGTGACTTTATCTAATCCAGCTCAGCGCGCCATCGGCCCATGCTCGTCGAGGCCGGCGCCAATTTCGATGCTGTTGGTCTATGAGGGATTCGTTCTGCGGGATCTAAGTGATCGCTTTTCCGATAGGATGCGCTCCAGAACCCAGGGCGCGGCCGCGCTTCAGAGTCGGTTAAATCGGTTGCAAACGGATGCGTTGATTGCGCCGACACCTCATACGGCCTTCCAGAGAATCATCCCGTCACGGTGGGAACCCTGCGCTGTCCCAGCGGTTAGGCGCAGGGGCCTGGGCGAGAGATTCTCAATGTTCTTTCATAGCTTCTACGACCTTGCACGTATCGCCATCGTCGGCGTCCTCGCTTATATCACGCTGATCGTAATGCTAAGATTTACGGGCAAGCGCACGCTTTCGAAAATGAACGCATTCGATCTGATCGTCACTGTTGCGCTCGGTTCGACTTTGTCTGCGGCCATTCTCAACAATCAGGTGTCGCTCGTCGAATGCGTGCTCGCGTTGGCTCTGCTGTGCGCTGTTCAATATGTCGTGACCTTCACGTCTGTGCGCTCGCAAACGTTCGCTACTCTGGTGAAATCCGAGCCGGCGCTGCTTTTTTTCGAGGGACGATTCCTTACTGACGCGTTGCGGCGTGAGCGGGTCACTGAAACCGAGACGCTTGCCGCAATGCGCAGCCAGGGCGTCGCCGACCTCGATCGCGTCAAGGCGATCGTGCTCGAAGCGGACGGCAGCCTCAGCGTCGTACAAGACAAAGGCGGCGGGCTGGATACCTTGCGAAACGTGAGGGGTTTTCCCGCCAGTGAATAGTTTCGCGGTGCCGTCGCCGAGCTAAGTTGGATTCGAATTTAGCCTTTGAACCGACACAGCGGAGGAAGCGCGGTCGCCCTACTTTCTCTCCGAGATGGTGAGGCAATGAAAACGCAATTATGCACTCGGCTTTCGCGACAGCAGCCATAGCGCCGAGATGAAAAATCCCTTCGTAAGCGGGAGCAAGAGCAAGGCGAGCGCGATCGTAATCGGCAGCACGATCAACATTTCGATAGCGTAGGAGAAACGTCCGCTGCTCTCCAATATGAAGAGAAGCGACATGACGATGATCGTCACGGCGCCGACCGTCAGCCAAGCTGGGCCGTCATCCGCCGCGAGACCGGCAAAGCTTTCCCGGCAATGCTCGCATGAATCGCGCGGCTCGAGGTAACTCGAGAACAGCTTGCCCACGCCGCAGTTTGGGCATCTTCGCGTCAGTCCGCGAAACAAGGACGTACGCGGTGATGGATCGCTCTTCATTGACGCCAAACCGAATGATGGCGATCGCCGCGCTATGGCGCGCTGCCGCATTGCAGCGTGAATCTCGCTCTAATTTACAGGAATAGTTGTTTGTCGCGCCGCCTGCAACGTCGAACGGCGCGAAACGCCCTCCAGGGACGCAAGGCGGCGCACGAGAACCGTAGTGCAAGACAGCCGAAGCGATCGGCGCTAAGCTCTTTCTCGTTTTTCAGCGGAGGCATTTATTGAACGACATTTCGCGCACGGCCGAGAAGGAAGAGGGGGGCCGCGATGTTTCATCGCGCTTCCTGCCGCTGCGCGCGCAGGGGTTGGCCGAAGCGCTGCGCGCCTCGCTCGAGCAGGAACGCGCGCTGCGCCGCCCCTTTCTCTGGCTGGTCGTCGCCGCAGGCGCCGGCGTCGCGCTTTATTTTTCGGCCGAGCGCGAGCCGTCGCTGGCGCTGTGCCTCGGCGCGCTCGCAGCCTTTGCGGTCATCGCTGCGCTTGCTCGCCGCCACGCGCGCGCGCAGGCGTTTTTTCTCGCGCTCGCTTTCCTCGCCGGCGGCTTCGCCTCGGGCGCCTGGCGAACGGCGCGGGTCGCCGCGCCGATCGTTCCGCGGGTCGGGATCGGTGAACTGACCGGCTTCGTCGAGGAAGTCGATCCGCGGCGCGCCGGCGCGCGCTTCATTCTGCGCGTCGCGAGCGCCGAAGGCTTCCCGGATGATGTCGCGCCAGGCCGCGTGCGGCTGACCACCCGCGGCGACCCGAATTTTTCCGCCGGCGACTTCATCGCCTTGAAGGCGCGGCTGATGCCGCCGGCGCGGGCGGCGCTGCCGGGCGGCTATGATTTCGCCCGCGACGCGTTTTTTGCGCGCATCGGCGGCGTCGGCAACGCGCTGGGGCGCATCGAGACGATGTCGCCGCCAGATCCGGCGCCATTGTCGCTGCGTTTTTTCGCGCATGTCGATCGCATGCGCAACGCACTGGCGATGCGGGTCTATCGAATCATCGACGGCGACGCCGGCGCGATCGCCGCCGCGATGGTCACCGGCAAGCGCGATCTTTTGTCGGAAAACGCCAAGAGTCTCATTCGCCGCGCCGGCATTTTTCACATCATCACCATTTCCGGCGTTCAGATGACGCTCGTCGCGGGGATTTTCTTTGTCGGCTTTCGCCGTCTTCTGGCGATGTCGCAAACGCTGGCGCTCAATTATCCGATCAAGAAATGGGCGGCGGCGCTCGCGATATTCGGCGCCATTCTCTACGACATCGGCACGGGCTCGCGCGTCGGCACCGAGCGCGCTCTGGTCATGACTCTGATCATGCTTGTCGCGGTTCTCTTCGATCGGCCGTCGCTGTCGATGCGCAATCTGGCGCTTGCCGCGCTCATCATCGTCGTCTTCGAGCCGGAGGCGCTGCTCGGCGCGAGCTTTCAGCTTTCCTTCGCCGCGGTGGCGGCGTTGATCGCCGTCTATGAGTGGCGCGGCGAATATCTCGCCAAGCGCCGGATCGACGATCGCGCGCCGCAAACATGGTGGGGCGCGTGTCGTGAAACAATTGTCGAACGTCTGCTGCATGGACCGGGCGCGGCGATTTTCGCGACTCTCTGCGCGACCTCGGCGACCGCTTCATTCATGGCGAATGATTTTCACGAACTCAGCCCCTATGTGCTGATCGGCAATCCGCTGACGCTCGCGATCATCGAATTCTTCGCGGTTCCCTGCGCGCTCCTCGGCGCCGCGCTTTATCCGCTGGGTCTCGACGGATTCGTCTGGCGCTATCTCAAAATGGGCATCGACCTCGTGACCTATCTCGCGGGGCTGATCGCCAGCGCGCCGGGCGCGAGCCTGCCGGTCAAAGCCTTCGCGCCCTGGGCGATCGTTTTTCTCACTCTCGCGGTGCTGTCGCTCGTCTTGTGGCGAACATGGACGTGGCGCGCGCTCGCGATTCCTCTCGCTTTCATTGGATTGATGGGCGCGACGGGCGGTGCGCCCTTCGACCTCGCTGCGCCGGCGACCGGAGAATCGGCGGCGCTTCGCCTATCATCGGGCCAGCTTGCGCTCATGGGGCAGAAGCCGAACGCATTCGCCGCCGAACAATGGCTGCGTGCGGACGGCGACGCGCGCCCGTCCTTCGACGCGAGGAGCGGCGTCGCCTGCGATGATATGGGCTGCGTCGCCAAGGCGGTCGACGGCCGTTTTGTCGCGCTCGTCGCCGAGCGCGGCGCTTTTCTTGAGGATTGCGCGCGCGCCGCTGTCGTGGTGACGCCGCTCTATGCGCCGGCGGGCTGCGCGGCGCCGATCGTGATCGATCGCCGCAGGCTCAGTGAAACGGGCGCCGTGGCGTTGAGGTTCAAGCCGGATGGCGTCGAATGGACGACCGCCCGCGCGATCGATGAGGACCGGCCGTGGTCGCCCGCGCCGCGCGAGCGCCGCAAGCCGGCGTTCGCGGCGCCGCTGAGCGATGAAGAGCGCAGCGAGGAAGACGCGCGGGCGATGGAGCCGCTGGAATAGAGACGCGCTCTACGCATTCTCTGTCCGTCATTCCCGGCAGGCCGAAGGCCTGACCGGGAATCCAGGGGCAAAGTCATGAATGGTGAAGTTGCTCTGGATTCCCGATCGCGCGCGTTGCGCGCGTCGGGAATGACGGCCGTCGTTGAAAACGCGCGAAGCTAATACTTCCGCAGCAGGCTGACGAGCTTGCCTTGAATCCGCACGCGGTCGGGGCCGAAGATTCGCGTCTCATAGGCGGGGTTCGCCGCCTCCAACGCGATCGAGGCGCCGCGCTTGCGCAGGCGTTTCAGCGTCGCTTCCTCCTC
>JAKFXD010000062.1 GCA_021731565.1 Methylocystis sp.
GGCACGCGACAGCGCTTGTTTTCGCCGATGGCGTCAATTCGCCACGCCGAAGGCGGTGGCGATTGTGGAGCCGAATGCTGTAATTTCGCTGGCAAGGATCATATCCCTCGAAGGCGCGTGCTTTGCGCTCGCCCGGGAACCCGTTTTTTCAAGGAGACGCGGCGATGACGACCGATGCGGAACGGCGCCAGGTGCGCGAGGTCGTGGGCGTCTTCAGCGAAGCCGATACGCTGCAGGAAGCCGTCGACGATCTGATGTCGTCGGGCTTCGATCGCGCAGAGATCAGTCTGCTCGCAAGCGAGGAGGCCGTCGACGAGAAACTCGGGCACAAATACGAGAAGGTCACAGAACTGGAGGACGAGAACGCGGCGCCGCGCACGCATTATGTGTCGGTGGAATCTATCGGCGATGCGGAAGGCGGCGTGATTGGGGGCCTGGTATATGTCGGCGCAGGCGCGGCGATCAGCGCCATTTTCGCATCAGGCGGCGCCCTGGCCACTGTGATCGCCGGCGCGCTGCTGGCGGGCGGAAGCGCCGGCGTGCTCGGCGCGGCGTTGGCGAGGCTGATCGGCGAACGTCACGCGAAACACCTCGAAGAACAACTGCGCCACGGCGGCCTGCTCCTCTGGGTGCGGACCTGGGACGCCGAGCGCGAACGGAAGGCCAAGGAAATCTTGGCGCGGCACTCCGGGCGGGACGTTCACGCGCATGTGGTGGCGGACTGAAGGTCCGCCTAGGCGCTAGCGCTTGCGCTTTTTATCGACGTCCATCGCGAGCGACTTGCCCAGAATGTGCTCGTCGCGCCCGATGACATGCGCGCTGGAGCCGACGATGAGCGGATCCGGCCCGTGCACGACGCTAGGCGCCCTGTTCGGGTAATCGAGGCTCGACAGAAAGTGCTGCATGCAATTGAGACGGGCGCGCTTCTTGTCGTCCGATTTGATGACGATCCACGGCGCGTCGGCGGTGTCGGTAAAGAAAAACATCGCCTCCTTGGCCTCGGTGTAATCGTCCCATTTGTTCATCGACGCGCGATCGATCGGCGACAGCTTCCACTGTTTGAGCGGATCGTGCATGCGCGAACGGAACCGGCGCTGCTGCTCTTCGCGCGTCACCGAGAACCAATATTTGTAAAGGCGCACGCCGGAGCCGACGAGCATGCGCTCGAGTTCGGGACATTGGCGCATGAAGTCGAGATATTCGTTTGGCGTGCAGAAATTCATCACGCGCTCGACGCCGGCGCGGTTGTACCAGGAGCGGTCGAAGAAGACGACCTCGCCGGCGGCGGGCAGGTACTGGACGTAGCGCTGGAAATACCATTGGGAGCGCTCGCGCTCGGAAGGCTTCTCGAGGGCGACGACCCGGGCGCCGCGCGGGTTGAGATGCTCCATGAACCGCTTGATCGTGCCGCCCTTCCCGGCCGCGTCGCGCCCTTCGAACAGCACGACGATGCGTTGACCGGTCTCCTTCACCCAATTCTGCGCTTTCAGAAGCTCCACCTGCAGCAGCGCCATATGCCGCAGATAGACCTTTTCGCTCAGGCGCGTCTTGTAGGGAAATTCGCCCGATTCAAACGCCTTGCGGATCGCCTCTGAATCGGCGCGCAGTCCACGAACGTCCCGGTGGGGCGCATGGACGGGCGTTTCGCCTGCGTCCTTATGAACGACCGCGGGCGCATCCTCGATTTTTACTGCCGGAGCCCCAGGGCCGGTTTCGGCGGTGTCTTCCATTGTCGACTGCCATAGTTCGGTTTCGCGTCGCCCGCGCCGCTCCGGATGTCCAAGGCTCGGGCGCGGCACCAGCTCAGGGCGAACCTGCAAGCTTTCGGAATATAAAAGCAACCGGGCATTTCGACGCTTCGCCGATCCGAGCTTCCGGCGCATTGCAACAGGGCCGCCTGCTCCCTATAGTCCGCCGCCAAAAGCCGGGAAGCCGGCTCGAACGCACTCAAGGAAGCATCCCTCATGTTAGAAGGCCTGCGCGTCGCTTCGCAGAACTGGATCGGCCGCACCATCATGGCGCTGGTGATGGGCGTCATCGTGGTCAGTTTCGCGATCTGGGGCGTCGGAGACGTCTTTCGCGGCATGACGTCACAACGCCTCGCCCGCGTCGGCTCCGGCGAAGTCTCGGTCGAGGCCTTTCGCGGCGCCTATCAGAACGAGCTTCGTCGCATTCAGCAGCGGCTGCGGCGCGCGATCACCAATGAGGAGGCGCGCCAGTCGGGACTCGACCTGCAGATTTTGGAGCGTCTGGTCACCGAGGTGGCGCTCGATCAAAAAGCGCGTCAGCTCCAGCTGGCGGTCAGCGACGAGACCGCCCAGCGCCTGCTCGCGTCCGAAAAAGTGTTCCAGGGCCCGGACGGCAAATTCGACGCCGCGCGCTTCAAGCAGATCGCCAATGACGCCGGCTTCACCGAGCGCGGCTTTCTCGCCGATCAGAAGAACGCCTATCAGCGCAAGATGATCACCGACATCGTCGTCGCCGGAGTCGAGCCGCCGAAACTGATGATCGAGGCGATCCATCGCTTCCGCAATGAATCGCGGACGATCGACTATGTCGTTCTGCCGCCGTCGCTGGTCGCGGCGGAGTCCGCGCCGTCCGACGAGGAGCTAAAGAAATACTTCGACGAGCGGGAGCAGAGCTTCCGCGCCAAGGAATATCGCAAGCTGACGACGCTCGTCGTCAGCCCTTCGGCGATCGGCAAGCCGGAAAGCGTTTCCGCCGAGGACGCGCGCAAGTTTTACGACGAGGTGAAGTCGAAGCGCTACGGGACGCCAGAAAAGCGCGACGTGCGGCAGATCGTGTTCAAGACCGACGAGGAAGCCCAAGCGGCGATCGCCAGGCTGAAAGTCGGCGGCGACTTCGACGCGCTGGCGGCGGAGCTGAAACTCAATCCCAAGGACGTGAATCTCGGGCTCGTCGAACTGCGCGACTTCGGCGATCCCAGAGTCGGGGCGGCGGTCTTCGCGCTCCCCCAGCCGGGAGTGACCGAGCCGATCCATACGGCCTTCGGCGCCGTCGTGTCGCAGGTCAGGAGCATCGCCCCTGCGGTCTACAGCAAGACGTTCGAACAGGCCGAGCCGGAGGTTCGCGCGGAAATCGCCGCGCAGCGCGCGACGCCCGAAGTGCGCAAGCTCCATGAGGCCATCGAAGATCAGCGCGCCTCCGGCAGGACGCTGGCTGAAGCCGCAAAGGCGGTGGGTCTGGAGACCAATGTTTACGAGGCCGTCGACGACGCCGGCAATGACCGCGGCGGAAAGCCGATCGGCAATCTTCCAGCGGGTCCGGACCTCGTCAAGGCGGCCTTCGCGTCGGACGTCGGCGTCGACAACGACACGGTCGCGACGCGCGACGGCGGCTATGTCTGGTACGAGGTCAATGGCGTCGAACCGGCGCGTCAGAAGACCTTCGACGAAGTCAAGAACGCCGTCGCCGAGGCGATGCGCAGCGAAGCGGCGCAAAAGGCGCTCGCCGACAAGGCCGGCGACATCGTCGCCAGGCTGAACGCCGGCCAGCCGATCGAAGACCTCGCCAAGGAGCTCGGCGTTCAGACGCAGCGCGCCAATGACGTGAAGCGCGAGGCGCGGCCGGACTTCACCCCCAATGTGATCGTTCAATTCTTCGAGGTTTCGCCGCGCAACGCCGGCTCCGTCGTCGTCGACAATGCGCGGTTCGTGTTTTTCGTGCGCGACGCGACGACTCCCGTCTTTGATCCAAATTCGATCGAATCGAAGACGATCGCTCAGCAGCTGAAGCCGGCGCTCGATAATGATTTGCTGGAGCAATATGTCGGCGGTCTGGAGAAGGCGCTCGGCGTCGACATCAACCAGCGGGCGCTCGAAGCCGCGACCGGAGCGGAACGCGACAGGTGAGCGGCGCGCTGTTCGAGCCAGATTTCGAGGCCTTCGGCCCCGATTACGACGCGGGACGGCCGCAACTCATCGTCACGCGGCTGGTCGGCGATCTCGAAACGCCGGTCTCGGCCTATCTCAAGCTCACGCAGGATCGGCGCGGCGCCGCGTTTCTGCTCGAGTCCGTCGAGGGAGGCGCCGCGCGCGGCCGCTATTCGATGATCGGCCTCGACCCCGACCTGATCTTTCGCGTCGTCGGCGACAGGGCGGAAATCAATCGCGCCGCGCTCGACGGCGCGGAGGGTTTCTCGCCATGCGAGTCGGCGCCGCTTGCCGCCTTGCGGGAACTCATCGCCGAATCCGCCGTGCCGCAGACTGTCGGCCTGCCGCCGATGGCCGCAGGCGTGTTCGGCTATCTCGGCTACGATATGGTGCGCCAGATGGAGCGCCTCGCGCCGGCGAAGGAAGATAAGATCGGCGTCCCCGACGCGCTGTTCGTGCGTCCGACCCTGATGATCGTGTTCGACACGGTCCGCGACGAAATCTCGATCGTCACGCCTGTTCGGTCGAAATCCGGCGTTGCGGCAAAGGCGGCCTATGAAGCGGCGCTGGCGCGTCTCGACAAGGTCGTCGCGACGCTGGAGGCGCCGCTGGAGCATCGCGACGGCGGGGCGGACGCGCAGCTTCTCGCCCAGGAGCCGGCGTCCAATACGCCGCAGCCGCGCTTCCTCGAAATGGTCGAGCGCGCCAAGGAATACATACGCGCCGGCGACATCTTTCAGGTCGTGCTGTCGCAGCGCTTCACCGCGCGTTTCGCTCTGCCCGCCTTTACGCTCTATCGCGCGCTGAGGCGCGTCAATCCGGCGCCTTTTCTCTGCTTTCTCGATTTCGGCGACTTCCAGATCGTTTGTTCGAGTCCCGAAATCCTCGTGCGGGTCGCCGACGGCAAGGTGACGATCCGTCCGATCGCCGGCACGCGCTGGCGCAGCGAGATCGAGGCCGAGGACGAACGTCTCGCCGCCGATCTCCTTGCCGACGAAAAGGAACGCGCCGAACATCTGATGCTGCTCGATCTCGGCCGCAACGATGTCGGCCGCGTCGCAAAGACCGGAACGGTGCGCGTCACCGACAGTTTCACGATCGAGCGCTACAGTCACGTGATGCACATCGTCTCCAATGTCGAAGGCGAACTCGATGCGCGCCATGACTGCATCGAGGCGCTCGCCGCGGGTTTTCCCGCCGGCACCGTCTCCGGCGCGCCGAAAGTGCGCGCGATGGAAATCATCGACGAGCTCGAGGCCGACAAGCGCGGAATCTACGGCGGCTGCATCGGCTATTTCGGCGCGGGCGGACAGATGGACACCTGCATCGTATTGCGCACGGCGATCGTCAAGGACGGCAAGATGCATGTGCAGGCCGGCGCCGGCGTCGTCTACGACAGCGAACCGGAATATGAAAACCGCGAATGCGTCAACAAGGCGAAAGCGCTGTTTCGCGCCGCCGAGGAAGCGGTTCGCTTCGCGACGCGCGCGCGGCGAGGCCAGTAGCGGTTCCGCAAGAGCGCGCGGCCAGCGGAAAGGGCGACGGCTTATCTCATGGACGGCCCAACGATCTACGATGACGGCGACGATCCTTCCCGCGCGATCCGCGTCGGCGAACCCAATGGCGCCGACGCTGCGAAATGGGGAATCCTGCTCTCGCGCTTCATGCGCATCGTCGCCCTCTTCTGGCTTGTGCAGGGATTGATGCAGTGGCGGATCATTCTCGCTACCGATCGCTCGATTTTCGAAACCATGCCGCAGAGCGCGGCCTTCGCCGTCATTTTCTTCGCGGTGCTCGATCTGATCGCCGGCGTCGGCCTGTGGCTGGCGACGCCATGGGGCGGCGTGCTGTGGCTGCTGGTGGCGAGCGCGCAGATTTTTCTCACGCTCAGCATGCCGAGTTTTTTCATGGGCGGCTATTGGCTGATCGGCGTCGACTCTGTGCTGATCGCCATGTATTTCGGCCTGACCTTCGAGGCCGGACGCGACGTCGAGGCGCAGCGCATGCGCGAACGCCGCCGTCGCCGCAGATTCGACAGAAAACCGCCAAAACCTTCCTGAGCGACCGGCTCGGTTAGCGGCGCATTAGCGTAAATCGAACCTTTAAGTTCATCTCTCATTCACCGCAAAGAGGCGGCGACGCGGTAAACGCGCGATTCAGGCTGTTGCTTAAACCGCCTTTCACTCGCCCGACCTAATTTGACCTCATCGAACGCCGATCAAGAGATGCCAGACGCATCCGCCGTGATGGAGAAGACGATGAGCGCCGTGACCAAGACCGCCCCCCTGGCCCATGAGGATCGCGTCGGCGAAATCCGGCCAGTGTATCTCGAAGCGCTGACGCTCGTCGAACGCCTCCACCGCCGTTTGCTCGACGTCGTCAAGGACGAATTCGATCGCCGCGATCTCGGCGACGTCAATTCGGTGCAGGCGCTGCTGCTCTATAACATCGGCGACAAGGAGCTGACCGCGAGCGAGTTGCGCACGCGCGGCTATTATCTTGGCTCCAATGTCTCCTACAACGTCAAGAAGCTTGTCGAGACCGGCTATATGCATTACGCGCGCTCGCGCCTCGACCGCCGCTCGGTGCGCATCAGCCTGACCCCGAAGGGCAAGCAGATTCACGACATCGTCGCCCGGCTTTATGAAAAGCACGCGCTGACCGTCGAACAGATCGGCGGCGTGTCCTGCGACGAATTCCGCAGCCTCAACGCCTCGCTGTCGCGGCTGGAGCGCTTCTGGACCGATCAGGTCCGTTATCGGCTCTGACCCGGTCTCGCGCGTCTTCTCGTCTTTCGCCTTCTCTCTCGTCTCCCGCCGGCAAGCGCCTCAGGGCCGCTTCGCCGGCGTTTTTCGTTTCCGGACCCGCGCCCTAGCGCAAGCCGGCAGCCGGCCCTATCTTACCCACTGTCAACCACGACCCAGGACGCCCACATGAGATGGTCCGTCACGATCGGCTCCTTCAAGGGAACCGCCGTGCGCATTCACGTCACATTCCTGCTGCTCTTGGGCTGGATCGGCTTTGCGGCTTTTCAGCGCGGCGGCGCCGTCGCGGCGCGCGACAGCCTCTTGTTCATCGTCGCGATTTTCTTTTGCGTCGTGCTGCATGAGTTCGGCCACATATTGACCGCGCGCCGCTATGGAATCGTCTCAACCGAGATCACGCTGCTGCCGATCGGCGGCGTCGCCGACATGGAGCGGATGCCCGACAAGCCGGGACAGGAGCTGCTGATCGCGCTCGCGGGTCCGGCGGTCAATGTCGTGATCGCCGTCGCGCTGATCCTGTTTCTGGGCGCCGTCGACCTCTCCGACGCGATCGAGATCGGCGATCCATCCGTCAATCTTCTGAAGCGGCTGGCCGCGGTCAATATTTTCCTCGCGGCCTTCAACCTGATCCCCGCCTTCCCGATGGATGGCGGCCGCGTGCTCCGCGCCGCTCTGTCGATCTGGATCGGCAAGGAACGCGCGACCCGCATCGCCGCCCAGATCGGTCAGGGCTTCGCGTTTCTCTTGGGTTTCATCGGACTGTTCGGAAATCCGCTGCTGCTGTTCATCGCGATTTTCGTCTATATCGCGGCCGCCAGCGAAGCGCAGATGACCTCATTGTCGGAAGCGGCGCGCGGCCTGAAAGCCGCCGACGCGATGGAGACCCGCATCGCCGTGATCGACCGCGGCTCGACCGTGCGGGAAGCGATCGACATTCTCCTGGCCACGTCCCAGGACGAATTCCCGGTCGTCGACGCCTCGCGGCGGCTCTCCGGCTTCCTGTCGCGGTCGAACATCGTCGAAGCCTTGCGGGATTCCGATCCCGGCGGGCCGATCACGCCCTTCATGCGCCAGGAGCCGGAAACGATCGGCGTTGGCGACAGCATCGACGCCGCATTGCCCAGGCTCACCGGAGGCGAAGCGGTCGGCGTCGTCGACGCGGATGGCCGTCTGCTCGGGCTTTTGACCCGCCAGTCGCTGGCCGAGATCATGATGATCAAGGAAGCGCGGCCGGACTGGCGCTTCGCGCCCCGCGGCGACAGTCCGACGACGGTTGCCTAAGCCCGGCCGGCGGCCTATTGCACTCTTTAGAACCGCGCCAAAGAGCCCCCGCCAGGAGCGCCGGACCGCAGCCAAATGTCCAACGTCACCCTCATCGACAATTACGACAGCTTCACTTTCAACCTGGTCCATTATTTTGGCCAGCTGGGCGCGAACGTCACGGTGCACCGAAACGACGCCGTGTCCGTCGCCGAAGTGCTCGCCGGAGGACCCGACGCGATCGTGCTGTCGCCGGGACCCTGCACGCCGCATGAAGCGGGCATCTGCATGGAGCTCATCTCGGCCGCCGCCGAGACCGTGCCGATTTTCGGGGTCTGCCTCGGCCATCAGTCGATCGGCGAGGTCTTTGGCGGCGACGTCATCCGCGCGCCCCTGCCGATCCACGGCAAGATGGCGACGATCCTGCATCACGGCGACGCCGTGTTTCGAGGCATCGAAGAGCCGTTCCAAGCGACGCGCTATCACTCGCTGATCGTCAGTCGCGACACTCTGCCCGATTGCCTGCGGATCACCGCCGAAACGCCGGACGGCCTGATCATGGCGCTGTCGCATAAGACGCTGCCCACGCATGGCGTGCAGTTCCATCCCGAGAGCATCACCTCTCAGCACGGCCACAAGATTTTGCAGAATTTCCTCGACCTTGCGCGGGAATGGAATGAAGGTCCGCGACGCCGCGAAAAGGCCGCGTGACGAGGGACCGGCAGTCGGCAATAGGCAGTCGGAACAAATAAATTTATCGCCTACTGCCCACTGCCTACTCCCTATTGCCGACTGCCACCCCTTGTTGACGACTGCCGATGACCGATTTCAAACCCTATATCGCCGCCCTCGCCTCCGGCGCGCCGCTCGCGCGCGACGAGGCTAAAGCCGCGTTTACTCTGATTTTCCAGGGCGAAGCCACGCCGGCACAGCTCGGTGCCTTTCTCATGGGGCTGAGACTGCGCGGCGAGACGATCGATGAAATCATCGGGGCGGCGGAGGCCATGCGCGCCGCCATGACGCCGGTCGAAGCGCCGCCGGGCGCGATCGACATCGTCGGCACCGGCGGCGACGGCGCCGGCACCTATAATATTTCCACGCTCGCCGCGATCATCGCCGCAGCCGCCGGCGCCATCGTCGCGAAACATGGCGGAAAGGCGGCTTCGTCGCTCTCGGGCGCCGCCGACGTACTCGGCGAACTCGGCGTTAAAGTCGGAATTACTCCTGAGGCGGCCGCCGCCTCCCTGCGCGAGGCCGGAATCTGCTTCATGGCCGGAACCGCGCACCATCCGGCCATGCGCCACGCCGCGGCGGTCAGAAGCGAACTTGGCGTGCGCACGATTTTCAATCTGCTCGGTCCGCTGTGCAACCCGGCGCAGGTCGAGCGTCAGGCGATCGGCGTCTTCTCCCGCGACTGGCTCGAACCCCTGGCGCAAGCGCTGCGCGAACTTGGCGCCACGCGCGTCTGGCTGCTGCATGGCGGCGACGGTCTCGACGAAGCGACGACGACCGGCGTCACTCACGTCGTCGCGCTCGAAGACGGCGATATCCGCGCCTTCGACTTTTTCCCGGAAGACGCCGGCTTGCCGCGCGCCACGACGCAGCAGCTCGTCGGCGGCGATGCGGCGCATAACGCCAGAGCGCTGCGCGCGGTTCTCGAAGGCGAGAAGAACGCCTATCGAGATATCGCCGTGCTGAACGCGGGGGTGGCGCTGGTTGTGGCCGGGCGGGCGGCGAATTTGAGAGAGGGCGTCGCGCTCGCGGAGGCGGCGCTCGATTCCGGCGCGGCGCTAGACAAGCTCGACGCGCTGATCCGTTGCTCGAATCGAGCCGCCTGACCGCCGATCCGATCGGGATAGGATTGCGGCCGTTTATCGGCTATTCATAGCGGGCCGGCAGTCGACGGAATGAATTCGAGCGAGGCGGTCGCGGCCCGACTTCGCCGCAGGCGAGCAGATGACGGACATTCTACGAAAGATTGAAGCGTATAAACGCACGGAGATTTCCGAGGCGAAGGTGCGCATGCCATTGGCGACGCTCGAGCGCAAGGTGCGCGATCACGATCCGCCGCGCGGCTTCGTCCATGCGATCGAACAAAAGCTCAACGAACGCCGCATCGCACTCATCGCCGAAATCAAGAAGGCTAGTCCGTCCAAAGGCATCATTCGGCCGGACTTCGATCCACCGAAACTGGCGCGCGCCTATCAGGCCGCCGGCGCCGCCTGTCTTTCGGTGCTGACCGACGCGCCGTCGTTTAAGGGCCGGCTCGAAGACCTCGAAGCCGCGCGAAAGGCGACGCATCTGCCGGCGCTGCGCAAGGATTTCATGTTCGACGCCTATCAGGTCTATGAGGCGCGCGCCTACGGAGCCGACTGCATTCTCATCATCATGGCCGCCGTCGACGACGACGAAGCGCGCGCGCTGAACACCGCCGCGCATGATCTGCGCATGGACGTGCTCGTCGAAGTGCATGACGAGAGCGAACTCGATCGCGCCTTGAAACTCGAGACGCGTCTCATTGGAATCAATAATCGCAATCTCCGCGACTTCAATGTCTCGCTCGAAGTGAGCGAGCGGCTCTCGGAGAAGATTCCGCGCGATAAAATCATCGTCGCCGAAAGCGGCATCACGACGCATGACGATTGCCTGCGCCTTGAAAAGTCGCATATTTTTACCTTCCTCGTCGGCGAAAGCCTGATGCGCAAGCACGACGTCGAGGCCGCTGCGCGCGAACTGCTGCATGGCGCTCACGCCAATCACAAATCTGGCGCGCACAAATCCGCCGCCGGCGCGTGACATGAGCGCGCTGACTCACCTCGGCTCCGCTGGCGAAGCGCATATGGTCGACGTGTCGGCGAAGGCCGAAACGTCGCGGGTCGCGCGCGCGCGCGGCCAGGTGACGATGGCGCCGGAGACCCTGCGTCTCGCCGTCG
>JAKFXD010000061.1 GCA_021731565.1 Methylocystis sp.
GGACGAGAATAGCCCCAATAGGTCGGACGCGCATAGCCGTAGTAGGACGGCTTGCAGACGCTGGTGGAGCAGTGCCTGTGCCAGCCATAATGGGCGCGGCAGTAACGCGCTTCGGCCAGAGTTGTGGAGCCGATCACGGCGGCCATCGCAATTCCAGACGTTAACGCCAAGGCTTTAATTTTGTTCGACGCCATTTTCACCTCCATACAGCTTAGACCGGAGACAACCTCAAGCGGGACGCTAATCACCTGTTCGCCTTCGCCGCAAAATACTCAGCTCAAGATTTAGACGCCGTTTGGGTAGCAACGATCTGTTGTGCCAACTTGTATTCGTCGAGATCGTGTCAAGTGGCGACTACGAGAATTCTAAAAAATATTCTCCCCATCTTCAGCGTTGCATTATGAGTCGCGATGTTTGCCAGCAACCTGCCATTATTTCTGTAAACCATTTGCAGGTCGCAATTTTCTAAACTTCTCCTCGCGCAACGGTATAAGCTTCGTCACGCGTCGATCGAAAATCGGCGGATCGATTCCTTGCGCCAGGGAGTGCGCATGCGCGTTTTGGGTATTGAAACCACCTGCGACGAGACGGCGGTCTCGGTCGTGTCGGAGCGGCTCGGCGAGGACGGCGGAGCGATCCTGTCCAATGAGGTGCTGAGCCAGATCGCCCGTCACGCGGCCTATGGCGGCGTCGTGCCGGAAATCGCGGCGCGCGCCCATATCGACGTGCTCGACCGTTTGATCAGACGCGCGCTGGAGCGCGCCATGACCGAGGCGAAGGACCTCGACGCCATCGCCGCGGCGGCCGGCCCGGGACTGATCGGCGGCGTCCTGGTCGGACTGACCGCCGGCAAGGCGCTGGCGCTCGCGCTCGGCAAACCGTTCATCGCGGTCAATCATCTGGAGGCTCACGCGCTGACCGCGCGGCTGACGGACCGGCTCGACTTCCCCTTTCTGGCGCTGCTCATCTCCGGAGGGCACACCCAGCTCGTCGCCGTGAAGGGAGTCGGCGATTATCGGCGGCTGGGGTCCACCGTTGACGACGCCGCGGGCGAGGCCTTCGACAAGGTCGCCAAAATGCTGGAGCTCCCCTATCCGGGAGGCCCGCAAATCGAAAGACTGGCGCTTGAGGGCGACGCCCATCGTTTCGACTTGCCGCGCCCCATGCTTGGCCGGGAAGGGGCGGATTTTTCGCTCTCCGGCCTCAAAACCGCGGTGCGTCAGGAAATCCTCAGGCTGCAAACGCCGAATGAAAAGGACGTGCGAGATCTCGCGGCGTCCTTCCAGGCCGCGATCGTCGACGTGATCGTCGACAGGGTGCGCTCCGGCTTGCGGCTCTTCGCCGAAATTGAAGGTCGGGCGCCGCAGGGCCTCGTGATCGGCGGCGGCGTCGCCGCCAATGGCGCCATTCGCCGCGCGCTGGTGCGGCTGTGCGCCGAGAGCGGCCTGCGCTTCATCTCGCCGCCGGCGGCGCTTTGCGCCGACAATGGCGCGATCATCGCCTGGGCGGGGCTTGAGCGCTTGAAGCGCGGACTGACCGACGAATTGGACTTCGCGCCGCGTCCGCGCTGGCCGCTTGACGCCGAGCCGAGCCGATCGCACCACGGCAAGGCTTGAGGCGCGCCGCGCGATGCGATTTCTTTTCCTGACGGCGCTTGCGGTCATGACGCTTGCGCCGACGCCGCAACCCGCCGGACTGCTTGCCGAAGAGCCGACCTTCGCCGGCGTGCGCGTGCTTTACGGACCCGGCGAGGGTTTTGGTTCGGTCGACGCGCGTCTCATCGGCGAGGCGCGTCGCTCGATCGATATGGCGGCCTATGTTTTGACCGACCGCTCTTTGCTGACCGCTCTCGGCCGCGCCGCGATGCGCGGCGTCAAGGTGCGCATTTATCTCGATGGCGAGGAAATGGGCCGCGGCGCCTCGGCGATCGAGGAGATTGCCGACGCCCCCAATATCGAGGTCCGCCGCAAGGGCCGGTCGCGCGATCTGATGCATCTCAAATCCTATCAGGTGGACGGACGCGTCTTGCGCAGCGGCTCGGCGAATTTCTCCGTTTCCGGCGAAATCTATCAGGACAACGACCTCATCGTGATCGACAGCCCGCAGATGGCGGCGCGGTTTCGCGAAACCTTCGAGAGGCTATGGTCGCGTCCCGACAATCAGCGGGTGGGCTTTAGATGACGCGTGCGCCGGTCGCAGTGCTCGGAGCTGGGGCGTGGGGGATCGCGCTCGCCAATGTCGCCGCCCAGGGCCGCGCGCGGGTTCCGCTATGGGCGCATGACTCGCGGACGGCCCAGGCGCTCGCGCGCGACCGCGAAAACAAGCGCCGACTGCCGGGCTTGCCGCTCGCCGCCGCCGTCGCGCCGACGGACGACATGTCGACCTTGCGCGAAGCGGAAATCGTCCTCGCGGTCACGCCCGCGCAAGCGATCCGCGTAACGGCGCGCGCCGCGCGACCGCATCTGCGCGAGGGCGCCGCCTTCGTGATCTGCGCCAAGGGCATTGAGCGCGAGCGCCGCAAATTCTTAAGCGAAGTCGTGCGCGAGGAAATGCCCCAGGCCGGCGTCGCCGTGCTCTCCGGACCAAGCTTCGCGGCGGACGTCTGTCGGGGCCTGCCGACGGCGGTCACGCTAGCGGCGCATGACGAGCGGCTGGCGCGACGCCTTTGCGAAGAGCTCTCGACGAAGACGTTTCGACTCTATCGCTCGACCGACGTGCGCGGCGTCGAGATTGGCGGCTCGGCAAAAAATGTTCTCGCCATCGCCGCTGGCATGAGCCACGGCCGCGGCCTTGGCGCGAGCGCGCAGGCGGCGCTCATCGCGCGCGGCTTCGCCGAACTGATGCGCCTCGGGCGCGCGCTCGGCGCGCGCCAGGAGACGCTGATGGGTCTTTCCGGATTGGGCGACCTCGTCCTCACCTGCGGATCGGCGCAGTCGCGCAATTTCGCGCTGGGCGAAGCGCTGGGAAAAGGAGCATCGGCGCAGGACGCCGCACAGGGCAAGCTTGCGGAGGGCGCCTTCACGGCGCGCGTCTTGGTCGAAATGGCGCGCGCCCATGACATCGAACTGCCGATCTCCGAGGCGGTCGACGCCATTCTGTCGGAGCGCCTGAGCGTCGACGGCGCGATCGAAGCCCTCCTGATGCGTCCGCTCAAAGCCGAAGACTGAACGCGCCGCGCAGGCGGTGGAGCTTTGCTATTTCGAATCCAGGATCTCGCGAATCTTCACAGCGAGCTGTTCCAAAGTGAACGGTTTCGTGAGCAGCTTGACGCCAGCGTCGAGAACGCCGTTGTGCACGATCGCGTTGCGCGTATAGCCGGTAACGAACAGCACGCGGAGGTTATGTCGTCGAAACACCGCCTCCCGCGCCAGACGTGCGCCGTCCATGTCCGGCATGACGACGTCGGTCAGCATTAGAGCGATGTCGGCGCGTTGGCGGATGATGTCGATCGCCGCGTGTCCGTTCTCGGCCACCAAAACGGAATATCCCAATTCCCGTACGCCTTGCGCGGTCACGCGGCGCGCCATGTCATCGTCCTCGACGATGAGCACCAGTTCTTCCGGCTTCCCAAGCGGCAGTTCGATCGGCTTCGACCGCGGCGGCGACGCGACGGCCGGCGTTTCGACGCGAGCGAAGCGCGGAAGATAGAGCTTGACGCAGGTTCCGCGCCCCGGTTCGGAATAGATCTTGATCTGGCCGCCCGACTGTTTGACGAAGCCATGGACCTGCGAAAGTCCCAGTCCGGTTCCCTGACCCGCGGGCTTTGTCGTGAAGTACGGATCGAAGGCCTGCGCCACGACCTCGGGCTGCATGCCCTGTCCGGTGTCGGTGACCGCGATCATGACATATTGGCCGGGCTGAACGCCGGCGTTCTCGACGGCGTAGGCGTCGTCCAGATAGCAATTCGCCGTCTCGATCGTCAGCTTGCCGCCGTTGGGCATCGCGTCGCGCGCATTGACGGCGAGATTGACGACGGCGCTTTCCAATTCGTGCTGATCGATTTTCGTCGTCCAGAGCCCACCGGCAAGGACGGTTTCGAGTTCGATCCTTGCGCCAAGCGCGCGGCGCACCATGTCGGATACGCTGGAGACGAATTTGTTCGGATCGAGAGGCCGCGGCGACAGGGGCTGGCGCCGCGAAAACGCCAGCAGCCTGCGCACCATCGCGGCGGCGCGGTCGGCGCCGTCCATCGCCGATTCGATCAGTTGCGCATGGTCGCCGTCTGCGCCGGCAAGCTTTCGCTTCAGCAGATGGAGACTGGCGACGATGACGCCCAGCATATTGTTGAAGTCATGCGCGATGCCGCCGGTAAGATGACCGATCGCTTCGAGCTTTTGCGCCTGCCGCAACTGCGATTCGAGCGCTTCGCGGCGCGTCGTTTCGGAGATCAACTGGTCGTAGGCGGACTTTAGCGAGTCGCGCGACGTCTCCAGCGCGTGCATCTGCTTTTGCGCGTTAAGCAGCGAGAATGCGCCAAGCGCGAGAATGACGCCTCCCAGCGCCCAGATGGCCGCGTCGAACTCGCCGGCGGCGGCGTGGAGGTCGCGCTCGCGCGCATCGAGCAGGTTTTCCTCGCTTTCGTTCATTGTGCGGATGATGACGCGGAGCCGGTCCATCAACGCCTTGCCGCGCCCGGATTTGACGAGCTGAACGGCCTTGTCGACCTGCCCCGCGCGCGCATCGGCGATCGCCTTATCGATGAGCGCGAGCCTTTCGTCGAGCAGCGGCCGGATTTCGGCGATCGCCTCGAGCTGCTTTGGATTGTCTCTTACGCGCTCGGAAAGTCCGTCGAGAAGCGAGGTTAAGCTGCGCGCCGCTTCGTTGCAGGCGTCGAGGTAGCGTTCGTCCTGAGTGATGATAAACCCGCGCTGACCGCTCTCGGCGGCCTGCAGCAATCCATAAAGCTGATAGAGATCGCTTTGCACCTGGATCGTATGGCGCAACCATGAGCTCGCGGCGCGGCGCTGGAATTCAGCGTGCACGGCGATATAGCCGGCAAGCGCCAGCACGGCGAAGCCCAACGCGATTCCAAATAGTCCGGAAGCGACGAATTTGCGTGACGGAGACATGTGGTTCCGGCGACGGTATGAACGCGCGCGTCAGTCTACGACGCGCGCGACATTTGCGAAAGGTCAGGGAACCTGTCGCACCGCGCCCTTCGCCGCGCTCGTCGTCATTGACGCGTAGGCGCGGAGCGCCGTCGTGATCTTTCGCGGCCTTGGCTTGGCCGGCGCAAAGCCCTTCGCCGCCTGTTCGGCGCGCCGCGCCGACAGTTCGTCTTCACTCACCGCCAGCGTGATCATGCGCGACGGGATGTCGATGTCGATCCGGTCGCCGTCTCTGACCAAGGCGATCGCGCCGCCTTCCGCGGCCTCGGGCGACACATGGCCGATGGAGAGCCCCGCCGTGCCGCCGGAAAATCGCCCGTCGGTCACCAGCGCGCAGACCTTGCCGAGCCCCTTCGACTTCAAATAGCTCGTCGGATAGAGCATTTCCTGCATGCCCGGTCCGCCGCGCGGGCCTTCGTAGCGGATGACGACGACGTCGCCCGCCGTTACGTCGCCCGTAAGAATGGCGGACACCGCGGCGTCCTGACTCTCGTAGACTTTCGCGGGGCCGGAAAACTTCAGGATCGAATCGTCGACGCCGGCCGTTTTAACGATGCAGCCTTCGAGGGCGAGATTGCCGGTAAGCACCGCGAGGCCGCCATCCTTGGAGAAGGCGTGCGCCGCGTCGCGGATCGCGCCCTTCTGACGATCGTCGTCGAGCGCCTTGTATCGGCGCTCCTGACTGAAGGCGACTTGCGTCGGCACGCCGCCCGGCGCGGCGCGGAAGAAGGTGCGCGCGGTCTCGCTCTGGGTCACCGCAATGTCCCAGCGCGCCACGGCGTCGCTGATCGAGGGACTGTGCACCGTCGGAAGATCGCCGTGCAGCAGACCGGCGCGCAGCAATTCGCCGAGAATGGCGATGACGCCGCCGGCGCGATGCACGTCTTCAAGATGGACGTCGGGCGCGGAGGGCGCGACCTTGCACAGCACCGGCACGCGCCGCGACAGCCGGTCGATATCGGACATGGTGAAATCGATCTCGGCCTCATGCGCCGCCGCGAGAAGATGCAGCACGGTGTTGGTCGAGCCGCCCATGGCGATGTCGAGCGTGATGGCGTTCTCGAAGGCTTCGAAGCTCGCGATCGAACGCGGCAGCACGCTTTCATCGTCCTGCTCGTAATAACGCCGCGCCAGATCGACGATGAGATGTCCGGCCTCGACGAACAGGCGTCGACGATCAACATGGGTGGCGAGAGTCGATCCGTTGCCGGGCAGCGACAGGCCCAGCGCCTCGGTCAGACAGTTCATGCTGTTCGCCGTGAACATGCCCGAGCAAGACCCGCAGGTCGGACAGGCGGAGCGCTCGATGGTCGCTACGTCCGCCTCGCTGACCGTGTCGTCGGCGCCCGCGATGATCGCGTCGACAAGATCGAGCGCATGTTCCTTGCCGGCGAGCACGACCTTGCCAGCCTCCATCGGACCGCCGGAGACGAATACCGTCGGAATATTGAGACGCAACGCCGCCATCAGCATGCCCGGCGTGATCTTGTCGCAATTGGAGATGCAGACCAGCGCGTCGGCGCAATGCGCATTGACCATATATTCGACGCTGTCGGCGATGAGATCGCGCGAGGGCAGGGAATAGAGCATCCCGTCATGGCCCATGGCGATTCCGTCGTCGATCGCGATGGTGTCGAACTCCTTCGCGACGCCGCCCGCCTTTTCGATCTCGCGGGCGACGAGCTGGCCGAGATCCTTTAGATGGACATGGCCCGGCACGAATTGCGTAAAGGAATTGGCGACGGCGATGATCGGCTTGCCGAAATCCTCCTCCTTCATGCCCGTCGCGCGCCACAGGCCGCGCGCGCCCGCCATGTTGCGGCCGTGGGTCGTCGTGCGGGAGCGCAACGGCGGCATGGCGGTTCTCCTTGCTTCTCTGGCGGCGCGAATTCTTCGAGGATGACCTATCCCAAGGCGCGATGGGTCGCAATGGCGAGACGGAGGCGCTCGGCGTTTCTCGAAGCTGGTGGATACTTTAAATTTTTCGGAGGTTGTGCGAGATTTGCGCGGACGAAAGTCTTCCGATGCTTGCCTTTTCATGTAATCGATAAGGAAAACAGACATGTACGCTCCTTTAATCTTAAGGATCGCGCTGGGGATTTCGGCGTTGATCCTCGTCGCTCCAATCACGGCCCAGGCTCAGGCGACGCGCACCTGGGTCTCGGGCGTCGGCGATGACGCAAATCCCTGCAGCCGCACCGCGCCTTGCAAGACTTTCGCGGGCGCGATCTCGAAGACGGCGGCGGCGGGAGAGATCAATACGCTCGATCCGGGCGCTTTCGGCGCGGTCACTATCACCAAGGCGATCACCATCCGCTCGGACAGCTTAGAGGCGGGCGTTCTGGCGGCGGGAACGAACGGCGTCGTCGTCAATGCCGGCGTAACGGATACGGTGATATTGGAGGGCCTCGATATCGAAGGTCTCGGCACGGGCCTCGACGGCGTGAAAGTGCTCGCCGGCCAGTTCATTTACGTTAACCGCTGCGCGATCCGCCGTTTCACCGGCCATGGCGTGAACATGACGAGCAGCACGGCCAATGCGCGTCTCTTCATCAAGGACTCGCTGATCCTTCGCAACAATGTCGGCGTCAATGTGCAGGGCAATGGCGTCAACAATGTCGCAACGATCCTCGGCACGGTGATCGACGGAAATACGACGACAGGCGTGCAATCGACGAATGCGGGCAATATCGTCGCATTCGTGAACAGCGCGGTGAACGGCAATGCGACGGCTCTGAACTTCACGGGCGGCGCGTCGTCTTTCTCGTTCGGGCCGAGCAATGTGGTCACAGGCCCCGGATCTACCTTCACCACCACCAATCCGTTCAAGTGATCGGCGCGCGGGCTTAACGATGTTGCGCGAACCCGCGCGCGCTCATGTTCGGCGATCGTCTAAACCTTGCGACGCGCATTCGAACAGAAGTATCGACTGAACGAAGTCCGGCGCCTCGTTGTAGGGCAATGCCTGTTGAAGACGCCATCCACGCCGTTCGGCGATCTCTATGAGGTCCGCGCGTGAGTAATCATTGAGCCAACCACGCTCCCTGCGGATGGCGACGACCTCCGCCTGCGTCTCGCGGACCGCGCAATAGCTCAGCAGAACGCGTTGGCAAGTAGCGAATATCTTGGCGAGTGCGGCCTCCGGCGCGTGCAGATATTCAAGCACGCCGAGCATGACGACGAAGTCGAAAGTTCCAGACGGTAGCGGATCGAGTTCGACGTCAAGCGGCGCCGTCGCTTCGTCGAGCGGTACGAGGTCCGCGCCCAAGTAGTCGCACCGCCCTGCGACGAGCGCGCGAAAAGCTCCCAGCCCCACCCCGATTTCCAGAATTGATGCGCGGTCCGGCACGAGCGTCGCCGCGAGTTCGGCGCGCGACGCCCAGAAATCCCGATACTCGTCGCGGTCGCCCCAGCGGTGGCGATCTCCGCCGGAGTTCGAACATTTTACCTTGGTCGCCGCGCGCTTGTCCTCGCTCATTAGACAGGCACGGGCGACGGTTCAGCGATCGGTCCGAGTGAGCGCGCGGCTTCCAGGCCGAGTGCGCGGAGCTTCTCGACGAGTCGGTCGACGATCGCCAGCTTGATGGCGCCGACGTCCGGCGGCGCCGCGCTCCAATCGATCTCCCCGATCTGATCGAACCTCCAGATTGGTATGATGTCGCTCAGCGAAGAGAAGCGCTCGCGGTCCGAAGCGTGGCCTTCCGGCGTGTTGATCGGGAAGATCATGACGACGGGAATGCCCATCGCCAGCGCCGGAAGCGCGCAGTGGAGAAGCGAGGTCACGAGGAGCCGCGCCCGATCGCGATACATCTGCAGCAATTGCCTCGCGCGTTGCATATTGCGCTCGAAGTCGGTGTCTCCGCTGTAATGGAGAATGGAAGTGAACGGACCGAGCGTCGCCGGAAGCGCCGCCGCGAGACGCTCGTCCCTCGACACGACGAAAATCTCCGTTTGCGCCTTCGACGGCAGGCGACGCGGAAGAGATAGCGACAGACAATGGCTGACGAATGTCTCGACGTCATGCGCGCCGAGCAGTTCCGCCGTGTGGCGATCCCGGCAACCGATCGGCTGATGCGCCCGGAAATAGGCGAGGCTCTTCTCCGACAGCAGCGACGGGCTCTGGAACAGGCGAATGTGGAAGCCGAGAAAGATCGGGAGAAGAGCAGGGTGGGGCGGCCATTCGTCGCTGTCCCGCTTGAACCAGCCGTGCATCAGCACGACCCGCTCGCCATCCAGACCCGGCGCGGTGGCCAATTCGAAGTCGCGGTCGAAGCGTGGGCCATGGAAAAAGCCAAAGCGATCGAGAAGCGCGTCAGCGGCGAGAATTTGAACGTGGTCTCCGAGATTTTCCGTCGACACGGAGAGCGATGCGAAGGCCGGCGAGCGGGCGCGGTTGTTCGACGCGCGCGGCTCAGGCGCTTCGTCCTGATCGCGACGAGAGCCGATCAAGCGGCGCAGGAGCGAGTTGGGGCCTGCGGCATCGGCGTCGCATCGATGGGTGAGCTTGAAGCAGGGAGTCGCATCGCTATCGAGGTCGATGGACGGTCCCGCCGGAGTCGCCAATCCTGAGAATAGAATCTTGTGTGGCTCGTCTGCGGAAATCTTAGGTACGGCCTGCCATGTCTCGCCGATTGTGGGGTCCGCCTCGCAAACCGACTGGAACAGCCGATGCACCCAGAAATAATGGTCGGCTTGGGTCCGAGCATCCCAATAGTCGTGGACGGCCCGAGCCCAGGCGGCGATGACCGGGCTTCCCGGTTCGGCGGCGAGAAACCAGGTCGACAGCCAGCGATCCGGCCCGGGCCGATCGAATGCAAAAAAGCCTTCCCCGAGCACGAACGGCAGCCAGTCGTCGAGCGGACGACGGCAATAGAGCGTCGCATCGGCCCAGACGCCTCCATATTCATGCAGAAGCGAAATGCGCAAAATGTCTGACAGTGATGCAGCCGTGACAACTCGCGAGGTGAGGTCGAATTCCGCGAGCGCCGGCGCGTAATGGAGCGCCGTCGACGCGTCGAGACAGCGAACCTGCCATCCAGGGTTGAGGTCGCGCCAACTGCGAATGCATGCGCGCACGATTTCGGGCGCTCGATCCTCTCCTTGAAACCAACACATCCAAACGATCTTGCGCAAGCAATCCTCACCCGCCGCAACGCCCGGCCCGAAATGTGGGCGAGCGTGCATGTTCGGCCGAGGGTCGTCAAGCGGCGGACACACCGGAACTCGACCCCGGTCGCGCGCCAGCGGCGAAATCGAACCGTAGGCCGAAAGGCGCGCAAGCGGCCCGAAATTCGAATACCGGCGGTTGGCGTGCGTTTCGTCCAAAAAGGACGAATATTCGCTCGGCGCGGGGAGGTCGGGGGGAAAGCGATAGCGGCCAGCAGATCCCGATGGCGGCAGGCGCCTCTCGTCTGAAACGCCCAAAGCGACGGCCGCCCTTAAGCTCGCAACGCCGGATGGCCCGCCGTTCGGCCTCCGCCGTGAAAACGCGGAAACACCAGTTGGCGTCGTGGCGAGCGTCAAGCCGTAGCCGCGACCGCGGCGCGGGCTGAACAGCTTTGGCGCCGCGCTTCAGGCGATCAAGCGGCGCGGCGCTCGGCCGAGGTCAACAGCTGGTTGACGCAATCGCGAACGGCGTTGATCGAAGCGAAGCTTTGCCGACGCAGCATCGCGACCGGAAATTCTATATCGAAGGCTTCTTCGAGCGCGAGCATCGTGCGGATCGCGGCGAAAGGCG
>JAKFXD010000035.1 GCA_021731565.1 Methylocystis sp.
ATCAGGGAGACGAAGCGTCGATCTGGGTTGGCGGCCTTCATGAGACTCTGCGCGACGCGATTTGCGAGGCGCTCGCGAGCGCTGGCTTCAAGGCGAAACCGGTCGGAGACGGCCATCGCCTCGCGGGCCGCGATCCGGCCAATATTTGCAACAGATGCCGCCGCGGCGCCGGCGTTCAGCTTGAATTGCCGCGGGCGCTCAGACTTGCCCTCGACCATGAGGTCAGCAGCCGCGCCGCTCTTGCGGCGACGGTGCGCAATGCGCTTGAGCGCGCAGCGCCGCCGCTGGCTTAGTCCTTTCGTTTTCCAGCGTAGGGATTGTCGCCCGCCTTTTTTGAAATCCGGATCGGCACGCCGGGAAGCTCGAAAGTCTTGCGCAGCCCGTTGATCAAAAAGCGCTCATAGCTCGTCGGCAATTCGTCGAGCTGATTGCCGAAGAGCACGAAATGCGGCGGGCGCGATTTCGCCTGCGTCATGTAGCGGATTTTGATGCGCCGGCCTGAGACCGCCGGCGGCGGCGTCTCCTCCACTTGATTCAGGAGCCATCGATTGAGCCGCCCGGTCGCGATGCGCTTGTTCCAGATTTCGTGGACGTCGACGATCGCCTGCATGAGCTTGTCGAGCCCCTGCCCCGTGGCGCCGGAGACCGGCACGACCGGACAGCCGCGCAGTTGCGGCAGCAGGCGTTCGGCGTCCTCGCGCAGTTTCACGAGCGTCGCGCCGCGATCCTCGATCAGGTCCCATTTGCCGAGCGCGATGACAACGGCGCGCCCTTCGCGGGCGGCGAGATCGGCGATCGAAAGATCCTGCTTCTCGAAGGGAATCGTCGAATCGACAAGCAGCGTGACGACTTCGGAAAATTTCACGGCGCGCAGCGCGTCGGCGGCGGAGAGCTTTTCCAGCTTGTCGACGACGCGGGCGCGTTTGCGCAGGCCCGCCGTGTCGAAGAGCTTCATCTTGCGGTCGCGCCAGATAAAATCGACCGAGATCGAATCGCGCGTGATCCCCGCTTCGGGTCCGGTCAGCAGCCGCTCCTCGCCGAGGATGCGGTTGATCAGCGTCGATTTGCCGGCGTTGGGCCGGCCGACGACCGCGATGCGCAGCGGCTTGGTCACGTCGAGATCGCTGCCGTCCTCCTCGTCACTCCGCAAATTCTCTTCGATGACGACGTCATCTTCCTCAGGCTCGGCGGTCTCTTCCGGTAGAGCCTCGCGCAAGGCGTCATAGAGTCCGCTCATACCCTCGCCATGCTCGGCGGACAGCGGCACGGGATCGCCGAGACCGAGCGAAAAGGCGTCATAGGCGCCCGCCTCGCCAGCCTTTCCTTCCGCCTTATTGGCGACGAGGATCACGGGTTTTCCGGCGCGCCTGACGAGATCGGCGAAATATTTGTCGTCGGGCGTCACACCGGCGCGCGCGTCGATCAGGAAGAGAATGGCGTCGGCGGCGAGGATCGCGCTCTCGGTCTGGGCGCGCATGCGTCCTTCCAGCGTCGCGGTCGCCCCTTCCTCGAGCCCGGCCGTGTCGATGATGGTGAAGCGCAGATCGGCGAGCTTGGCCTCGCCCTCGCGGCGATCGCGGGTGACGCCGGGACGATCGTCGACCAGCGCCAGCCTCTTGCCGGTCAGCCGGTTGAACAGCGTCGATTTGCCGACGTTCGGACGGCCGATGATGGCGAGCGAAAAGGACATGGCGAAGGGTTTACGATTAAATCGCGCGCATCGCCAAATCCGCGCCGCCGTGCGCTGCGCGCCTTACTTCGACGGCTTCACCTCGAAAGGCGCGTCGCCCGACGAGGCGGCGCCTTCCTCAGGCTCGATCACCGGCGTCACCGTAACGTTGCCGCTCGTCGCGCCGCCGGCCGTCGGCGCCGCCGGCGCCGGCTTGGGTCCGCGTTTGGCGTGCAGCAGTCCGCGATAGGCCGCGGCGCGCTGACGCATCGATTGCGGGGCGTCGCGATCGCTCAGCAGAATGTCGAAGACGCGCTCCGCCTCGTCGAAATCATTGTTGGCGAGCGCGTCGAGGCCGTTCCACTCCTGCGCCGAGAAGCGGAAAGCGCCGTTCGAGGTCATCATCGGACCGAGCGCGCGTTCCATTTTCTCGCGGTTGCCGCCATCGAGAATGATCAGCGCGGCGCGCAGCAGCGCCACTTCCTGATTGAGCTTGTCGACGTTCTTGTCTTCGGCGATCGCGTTCAATTCCTCCAGCGCGCGCGCCTTGTCCTCGCGCAGCTCCGCGGCGCGGATGCGGGCGAGCGTCGCATAGCCCTTGGGTCCGTCCTTGGCGAGCGCGTCGAAGGCGGCCGCGGCATCCTTGGCCTTCCCGTCATTGGCGAGGGCGACCGCGGCTTCGAAGCGGGCGTTGGCGGCCTCGGCCGCCTTTTGGCGGTTGGTCTGGTAATAGCTCCAGGCGCCGGTCGCGGCGACGACCAGCACGGCGAGGATCACGATCGGCGTCTGATAGCGCCGCCAAAGCTCCGCCGCCTTGTCGCGCCGGACGTCTTCATCGACCTCGTGGAAAATATCGGACATCTGCTGCAGACCCTTGACTCCGCCCGGTAAAGCCAGGCTGGCCGCAGCCGTTAGCACAGGCGGCGGCCAAATGCGAGCGAAGCCGGTCAGTCGGCGTCCTTCTTGGCGCTGACGCGCCATACCACGCCGCCGACGTCATCGGCGACGAGCAGCCCGCCGCGCTTGTCCATGATGACTCCGACCGGCCTGCCTTGCGCTTCGCCGCGCTCGTTCAAGAAGCCGGTCAGCACCTCCTTGGGACCGCCGACCGGGGCGCCATTTTCAAATTTTACGAAAATGACGCGATAGCCGACGCGGGGATTGCGGTTCCAGGAGCCATGTTGGCCGATGATGACGCCGTTCTGGAAGGCTCCGAGGTTGGCGTCCGTGACAAACGCCAATCCGAGCGAGGACGTATGCGAGCCGAGCGCGTAATCAGGCTGGATGGCCTGTTTGACGAGTTCCGGATTTTCCGGCCGCACGCGCGCGTCGACATGCTGGCCGTAATAGCTGTATGGCCAGCCGTAAAAGGCGCCTTCCCGCACCCCCGTCATGTAATCCGGCACGAGATTGTCGCCGAGTTCGTCGCGCTCGTTCACTGCGACCCAGAGGTCGCCGGTCGCCGGATTCCAATCCATGCCGACCGGATTGCGCAGGCCCGAGGCGAACACGCGCATGTCGCCGGTCACCGGATTGATCTCGAGAATGGCGGCGCGGTTATGCTCCTCCTCCATCCCGTGTTCGCCGACATTCGAGTTCGACCCGACGCCCACGTAAAGGCGCGAGCCCACCGGGTCGGCGACAAGGCTCTTGGTCCAATGGTAATTGCGTCCCGACGGCAGATCGACGATCTTCTCCGCCGGCGCCTCGATGCGCGTGTCCCCCTCCTTATAGGGAAAGCGCACGAGCGAATCGGCGTTGGCGACGTAAAGTTGCTCGCCCACCAGCGCCATGCCGAAGGGCGAATTGAGATTTTCCAGAAATGGCTCCTTCGTCTCGGCGACGCCGTCGCCGTCCGCGTCGCGCAGCAGCGTGATCCGGTTGGCGCTCGGCCGATCCGCGCCGGCCTGATTCATGTAAAGGCGCATGATGAAGCCGCGAACGCCGCCGCCTTCATTTTCCGACTTCGGCGCATCGGATTCGGCGACCAGAATGTCGCCGTTAGGCAATTCGTACAGCCAGCGCGGATGATCGAGCCCCCTCGCAAACGCGTCGACGCTCAGACCCTCGGCGGGCACGGGCTTTTCGACGCCCCGCCAACCCACCGCATGCGCGATGTTCACATAAGGAAAGGCGCCGGTCGGATGGGGGTCGGGCAGCGTCGGACGGGGTCCGTATCCCGCGCTTTCCGGCAGTTCCGGTCCGCGATCGCAGGCGGCCAGCGCCATCGCGGCCAGCGCGAAAAGGATTTTCCAGATAAAATTCGCCGCCATTGCGCCTTCTCCCCGAACGTCGCCGGCAAACGTCACCCATCGACGTCCGGCGCTTTAGACAAATATATCATTACGACGCCGCTAAGATGGCGCAACGGGAGCGACTCTCAAGCCCTCGATGTCCCCAGGCCGGAACGCCAATGACTCGAAAGGCCGGGCGCATTTATGTCGGCGTAGGCGGCTGGACCTATGCGCCCTGGCGCGACTCCTTCTATCCGGACGGCCTGCCGCATAAGCGCGAACTCGAATATGCAAGCCGCAAGCTCGGTTCGATCGAAATCAACGGAACCTATTACCGAACGCAAACCGCCGCGAGTTTCGCCACATGGCGCGACGAAACGCCAGAACATTTCGTCTTCAGCGTCAAAGCGCCGCGCTTCGCGGTGATGCGAAAGACCCCGAAGGAAGCCGGCGAGTCGATCGAGCGCTTCTTCAAGAGCGGCGTCATGGAGCTTGGCGACAAACTCGGACCGATCCTGTGGCAGTTCCTGCCGACGAAGAAATTCGATCCGGAATTTTTCGACGCCTTTCTATCCCTGCTGCCGAAGAAGATCGCGGGCAGGACGCTGAGGCACGCGATCGAAGCGCGGCACGACAGCTTCAAGACGGCTGACTTCGTCATGCTCGCACGCCGACATGGCGTCGCGATCGTCATCGCCGGCGATTCGAAATATCCGCAGATCGCCGATTTGACCGCGCCTTTCGTCTATGCGCGCATCATGGGAACCCGTCCGGACGCTGCGCTTGGCTATGACGGCAAGACGCTTGCACGATGGACCGCATGCGCGCGGCAATGGGCGAGCGGCGCGGCGCCAAGCGGACTCGATTATGTCGGGAGCGCACAACGGAAGACGGCGCACCGCGACGTGTATCTTTATGTGATCAGCGGCGCCAAGGAACGCAATCCAGCCGCCGCCATGGCGCTGATCGAGCGGATTTCGAGCTAGAGCATTCTCCGTGTGATCTGAATCATTTTGCTTTTTTGGGATTCCCATCGGGCTGGGAATACGGGAGTCTGTGTGTCGCTCTGATTTGTGATTTTTCTCCCCCCTTTTCCGCCCCACGCCGAGCGGTGCGCCTTCACCGCCGAGCCATCGATGCGGAGTTGCGCGGGCGGTCCGCCGGCCGGCGCGAGCGTCGTTCAGCCGCTTAACAGCGGTTTAGTCCGTTGTTGATCGCCCCTTTTTGTAAGGCGAGTCTCGCTGATCGGATGTCCCGCTGCCGCGAAAGCGGCCACTACCAAGGTGGCGTCATCCAGAACACAAGCAGGAGGACAACATGGCCAGAACCATTCTTGACTAGCCCCTTACCATTGCCGATCAATGTTGGTGGCGACAGATCGTGCGGTGAACCGGCGCCGTGCACAGGCATAAAAGTGTCATGCGCGCAAAGGTATTAGAGCCGGTTTCCGGTGGTGAGGAGAACCAAATGTCGGAAGACGAGATCAACAACGTGACTGCGCCGAGCGTCACGCGCTTGAAAAAGCAACACGGCCCGATCGATCGTCGCAAGCTGCTTTCCGCTGCGACGACGGGGATCTTGGGATCGATTTTGGGCGGCCGTTCCGCGAATGCAGCCGGTTTCCTCTCCAGCTTGATGGGCAACACCAATCCGCTGGCTCCGTCCGCTTCCGCGGCCGAATCGAATGCGCTGCGGATGGCGACCCTTGGCGACTATGTCTGGCTGACACCCACGAAACTCGGAGGCGGCGCGCAAGTTCAGGATCTCGCCAGCGGCAAGACGATGGCCTGGATCGAATATTGGAATTACGGTGACAGCTGCCCGATCGCTCACCATCTCGCCGCCTTCCCGTCGGTTGATCCGCGAAAGGGTTTCGAGTTCGTCAACTCAACCCAGGGCGGCCAGAATGCCCTGATTTACGGCATTCCTACCCAGCTTCGCGAGCATGGTATGCTCGACCCGCTGTGGGGCCAAGGCAATCAAATCTATCGCGTCGGTTTCGACGGCCAACAGATGAATCTGCTTGAGAACATCGCCGAGACGACCGGCATCGGCCTCGGCGTGCATACCGTGATCTTCCCAGACGCGACGGGCTTCACCGTCTCTGATGGACAGAAAGATATCGTCGCCTTCTTCAAGCGTGCAACGGGCTATGACAAGACCGAAGTGATCGACGCCTTCCGCTTCGACTGGATCGGCAATGAGCCCAATGGACTTCTCGCGGACAACTGGTTCAAGGGCGGCAAGGTCCGAATCACCCGCCTCGTCAAGGCGCAGGAGACGGGCGTCTATGATTACCGCGGCATCAAAGGCAACAAGCTCGAATGGGAAATGGTGCCGATGGGCGAATATCTCGCCTACACCGGACAGCTGCCGGGCAACGACGTGAAGGCTCTGACGGGAGCCGACAACTGCGTGCACCATCCGATTCACCCGCTGTCTCTCGTCACTCTGCGCATGTTCGCGGTCGGCGTCGTCTTCGACCGCACGACGATGGAGCCGATGGCCGCGATCTCGTCGCCGGATGGCACGTCGAAGGAAGCGCTGCAGATCAAGAAGATCGCGGACGGCATCTGGGATCTGACGCTAGACAACGTCGTGACCTCTGGCCACGAATGCGGCTTCAGCCCGGAAGGTAAGTGGTTCACGATGACGAACAACACCCGGCAGAACAGTATGGGCGTGTTCGACTGTCAGGACCGCGATCCACGCAACTGGAAACGCGTCACAGTGTACAAGGACTCGCACTGGACGGGTTCGACGCCGAGTCCGTTCCACATCACCTATTCGATGGACGGCTCCAAGATGTTAGTCTCCGAGCTTCATCAGAAGCCGGCGAAGAGCGCGATCGTTGTTGTCGACACCAAGACCTGGACGACGATCAAGCGCTTTGAGAATGTTGGCGTCGACATGCAGACCATGCATGTCACATACGACGGCAAGTATGTGCTGGCGATCTTCAGCGGCTTCCAGCGGCTCGAGGGCGGCACCTTTATCTTCACGCAGGATACGCTGGAGCCGGTTGGCTACATCCCGAACTTCGGCGGGCACCATGACTGCGTGATCGTCCCGCGCAACAATCAGGAACTGATCCATAGCCGTTGCACGACGGTCTGAGGCGACAAGCAGTGGATGAATGGCCTCGCGTCGGTCGTTCCATCTCGCCTGCTTCAGGGATCAATAAGCCTCCCAGTCACCATCTCGGCCCGGCGCGATGCCGGGCCGTATTTCCGTGAAGCGAGCGTTCCCGTCATGTCTTTCCGGTTCCGCGCGCGCTTTCTGTTGGTCCGACTCGCCGCGCAAAATGTCGCCCGTCGGCTGCTGCGCAGCATCTTCCTCGGCCTCGCCGTGATGATTTCGGTCGGCGTCGGTTTCTCAGGCGCCATTCTCGGTTGGTCGTTACGCGACGGCATTCTCACGAGCTTCTCGCGCATGGGCGCCGATCTCGTGATCGTGCCCCAGGGAACGCTGATCAATCTCACTAGCACGCTGCTCACGGTACAACCGACCGCACTGGAGCTCGACGCCTCGCTCGGCGAGACACTCCGTCGTGTGCCCGGCGTTGCAAAGGTCGCACCACAACTTCTCGTCGAGGCCGGCGTGGAAGGCCGCGCGATCCGACTCATTGCCTATGATCCGCAAACCGACTTCACTGTTGAACCATGGCTGCCGCAGGGTCAAAGAGTCTCTCTTGAGGCCGCGGATCTCCTGGTCGGCGAACGCGTCCCGCAAAAGCCCGGTGAAGCGATCTCGATCTGTGGCAGAACCCTGACCATCGCCGGCCGCCTCGGCCATACGGGCGTGGGGCCCGTTGACGAGTCCTTCTTTCTCACCTTCAAAGGCCTCGATCAGCTGATCGACGCGGCGCGACAGACGCGCCCCGCTACTCCCCTTCCGACGCCAGAAGGGGAACATGCGCACCACCATCATCATGGGGCCACCGAATGCCTGCCGGATATCTCGCCGGATAAGGTATCGGCCTTTCTGCTGCAATTGGCGCCGGGAGCGTCTCTCGAGCAGGCGCGCTTCGCCATCGGACAGATCACACAGATCAAGGTCGTCTCCGGCAATCCGATCTTCACTTCGGCGCGACAGTCGCTGGGCAGTCTCGTCTGGGGCGTCGCCATTTTCGCCGCGCTTTTGTTCGTGGCCTTGCTCTTTGTCGTCTCGCTGCTGTTCTCGGCGATCGTTCAGGAGCGCTATCGCGAGATCGGCATGCTGCGGGCCATGGGCGCCCGGCCGATCCAGATCATGGCGCTAAATCTTCTCGAGGCCCTCATCATCACCGGTATAGGCGGCGTCGCCGGCGTCGTGTTTGGCATCTCGCTGATCTTCCTCGCGGCGCGCTCGCTCGGCTTCTATTTCGCCTCGCTCGGTGTGCCCTTCGAGGGGCCGCCTGACAGCTTCGTGATCGCCGCCGGCGCCGCCTCCCTGTGCTTCGGGCTCGCGCTCGGCCTCATCGGCGCGATGCTGGCGAGCCGGCGGGCCCTGCGGCTGGAGCCAGCGCGCATGATCCAGATGGAAGGCGCGCCATGATCCTTCGCGTGACCCGTCTGCAAAAATCCTATGGCGACGGCGACAGGCGCGTCGACGCCGTATCGCAGGCTGATCTTTCGATCGCGGCGGGGGAGTTCGTCTCGATCGTCGGCCGCTCGGGATCTGGAAAATCAACGCTGCTTGCCATGATCGGCGCGCTCACCCGGCCGACGGACGGAGAGATCGCCATCGGCGGCGAGAACATTTGGGCGCTTCCCGAGACGCGTCTCGCCGACGTGCGTCGTCGCGAAATCGGCTTCATCTTCCAGTTCTCGAGCATGCTCTCGAATCTGCGCGCCATAGACAATGTCGCGCTGCCGGCCCTGCTCGGCGGCGAGACGCCGCCTAACCAAATCTACGCGCGAGCCCATGATCTGCTGACGCGGGTTGGCCTGTCGCGCCGGCTGTCGGCTTTCCCCGGCGAGATGTCCGGTGGTGAACAGCGGCGCGTCGCTATTGCCCGCGCGCTGATCAATGCGCCGCGTCTTCTCCTCGCCGACGAGCCGACGAGCGACCTCGATGAGGAAACCGAAGAGGAGATTGTTGCGCTTCTGGAGGCGCTTCGGGGGGAGGAAGGCTTCGGCATGGTGATGGTCACGCACAATCGTGATCTCGCTGCACTCGCCAGCCGGGTTCTGGAAATGCGCCAGGGCATCCTGACGCCGATCGACGCGCCGAAGGTGCAACCGACAAGGATTGGGGCGCGAAACTTGGAACCGCCGGCGCACTCGGTTCGACCTATCGTGCTACCTACCGCGATGCAGCACGAACCGACAGCGCTGGCCGCAGCGGAAGGCGCGCAAGCGTTTCACCGATTAGGGGCCAATCTCGGGACGGCCGTCCGCCGCGTGAGCGCCGCGGGGACGGTGTTGTTCGGCGTCGCTTTCGCGTTGAATGAGGGCGTGGCTCGCTATCAGCATTACGAGATCGAGGCGCATCGCGCTCGCCTCGCCGCTCTGGAGGAGCTTGCGACTTCGACCTTGCGCAGCGACATCGAGTCTATCATCAGCCTTGGCGATCATCGCTACGAGGTAACATTGTATATAGAGAACACGCGGCAGGATCCGCCGATCTATGTCATGTCTCCGAGCGTGCAAGCCTTCGTACAGGTTGGGACTGGCTGGCAGGAGGCGCTGCTGACGCCGACTGCTGAAGCGACGGCTGCGGTGCTGAAGATCATAGGACGGCAGCTCTATCGCTTCACGCTCGAGACGCGTGTCGACAAATTCACTGAACTGCTGCCGCACTACATGCATGTGCGTTTCACCAACAATATGCTGATCAGCCCGGAAAGCACCCCTAAGGACGAGCTGTTTCAACGTAACGACAATTATTACGTCTATCTGAAGCCCGACAATGTACCGGATGAAGCGATCGCCAAGGACGTCCATTTCCCCGGCGCGCCGCCATTATGGATATGGATGCCGCCGCACTGAGCGGGTGCACAATTTAGTCTAGATGTTTATGTCGGCCCAGATCGCCGCGTGATCGGAAGCAGCGTCTTCCTTGCGTTGGAGTTCCGGATAGGCCTCCCAGCGCCGCGCGCGCGCGCCGGGCCACAGGCCTTTTCGAAAGACCCCGCCGCCGGCGACCTTGTCGAACAGCGCCGGCGACAGCAAAATGAAATCGATTTTGTTTTCGGCTGAGCAATTGCCGTAGGTGCCGGGATAGCCGCCATTGTCGAAAGTCGGATGCAGGAAAATATCCTTCAGATCCGTCCCTTCGATTAGCGGACGCAAAGGATCGCTGTCGGGCGTATCGTTGAAATCGCCCAGCACCGCGATGTTCTCGATCCCCATCCCAACCCGCTCGTCATAGATATCCGCGACGCGCTGCGCCTGATTGCGGCGTCTGTCGTTGGAGGATTGCTGCGAGCCATAGCCCTTGCTCTTGAAGTGATTGAGCATCACCAGAATGCGCGCGCCCGATGGCGTCGTCACCTCATATTCGGCGCAGTCGCGTGAGAAAATCAGTTCGCGCTCGCCCAACATGTCGTCGACATGGCTGCGCAGCTGTCCGATCGGAAAATCCCGCCGGGTCAGCAGGCCGACATCGATGCCGCGGGTGTCGTTTCCGTCGATCACCATCGCGTGACGGTATGCTTCGCCGCCAAGCGCAGCGATCACGTCATTATTGAAATCCCGCAGCACCGGCCGGCTTTCGACTTCGACGACTCCCAGCACGTCCGCCTCGATGTCTCGCATCACGCGCGCCGTATTTCTCATCGCCTGTTCGTCGATCGGCTCGTCGAGCAATTCGAGCGAACCGACCCAATCGGCGCGCCCGTCGGCGACGATCTCGACGCCGCCGGACCTCGGCCGTC
>JAKFXD010000037.1 GCA_021731565.1 Methylocystis sp.
TTGCGGGGAGAGGGAGATAACCAAAGATCGCGCAACCGTGTCGACCAATCTCGTACGCTTCCCCGTCGCCTTCAAGACGCTCCTCATCTGGGCCCCTGTCTTCGCCCTCGTTCTATATTCGCTCTACGCGCTCGCCGTGTCGCGCGGCGAGCCGGTCAACGCCATGTGGATGGTGACGGCCGCGATCGGCGTCTACGCGATCGGCTATCGCTTCTATTCGCGCTTCATCGCCGAGCGGGTGCTGGGGCTCGATGCGCGCCGCCGCACCCCCGCGCTTCGCCGCAACGACGGGCTCGATTATGTGCCGACCGACAAATTTGTGCTGTTTGGCCACCATTTCGCGGCCATCGCCGGCGCAGGACCGCTCGTCGGCCCCGTGCTTGCGGCGCAGATGGGCTATCTGCCGGGAACATTGTGGCTCCTGACCGGCGTCATCTTCGCCGGCGCCGTGCAGGATTTTCTCGTCCTGTTCATTTCGACGCGGCGCGACGGGCGCTCGCTCGGCGATCTGATCAAGACCGAGATGGGCCGCGTGCCCGGCGTCATCGCCATGTTCGGCATTCTCACGATCATGATCATCCTGCTGGCGGTGTTGGCGCTGGTCGTCGTCAAGGCGCTCGCCGACAGCCCCTGGGGCGCGTTCACGGTCTTCGCGACGCTGCCGATCGCCGTCTTCATGGGCGTCTACGGCCGCTATCTGCGGCCGGGACGGATCGGCGAAATGTCGGCGATCGGCTTCGTTCTGCTGCTTGCGAGCATCGCCTTCGGCCGCAATGTGTCGGAGAGCGCGCTGCTCGCGCCGCTCTTCACCTTCAAGGGCGAGACGCTCGCCTTCATGCTCATCGGCTATGGCTTCGTGGCTTCGGTCCTGCCGGTGTGGCTGTTGCTGGCGCCGCGCGACTATCTGTCGACCTTCCTGAAGATCGGCACGATCATGTCGCTCGCGGTCGGCATTTTCATCGTCTGGCCAGACCTCCAGATGCCGGCGATCAGCCGCTTCATCGACGGCACGGGCCCGGTCTTCGCCGGCAGCGTCTTCCCGTTCCTGTTCATCACCATCGCCTGCGGCGCGGTGTCGGGCTTTCACGCGCTCGTGTCGTCGGGCACGACGCCGAAGATGATCGCCGACGAGACGCAGACGCGTTTCATCGGCTATGGCGCGATGCTGATGGAATCCTTCGTCGCGGTGATGGCGCTGATCGCCGCGAGCGTCTTGGAGCCCGGCGTCTATTTCGCCATGAACAGCGCGCCGGCGCTGATCGGCGCGACGCCCGATTCCGCCGCCGCGGCGATCTCCTCTTGGGGATTTGCGGTCACCCCGGAGACGCTGTCAGGCGTCGCCGCTGAAGTCGGAGAGAAGACCATATTGTCGCGCACCGGGGGCGCGCCGACGCTCGCCGTCGGCATGGCGCATATTCTCTCCTCCGCCATCGGCGGAACCGCTGCGAAGTCCTTCTGGTATCATTTCGCCATTCTCTTCGAGGCGCTGTTCATTCTCACCACGATCGACGCCGGCACGCGCGTCGCGCGCTTCATGATCCAGGATCTCTTCGGCGCTTTCTTCCCGGCCTTCGGCAACACAAGGGCCTGGGCGCCGAACCTCGCCGCCACCGCCATCGCCGTGAGCGGCTGGGGCTATTTCCTCTATCAAGGGGTGATCGATCCGCTCGGCGGCATCAACACGCTGTGGCCGCTGTTCGGCATCGCCAATCAGATGCTCGCGGCGATCGCGCTGACGCTGTGCGTCGTCGTGCTCTATCGGATGAAGCGCGAGCGCTACGCCTTTGTCGCCATCGCGCCGACGGCGTGGCTCTATATCTGCACGCTGACCGCGGCCTTCGAGAAAATCTTTCACGACGATCCGCGCATCGGCTTTCTGGCGCACGCCAGAAAATTCGCCGCCGCCGCCGACAAGGATCAACTGCTGGCGCCGGCGAAGACTCTTGCCGAGATGCAGCGCGTCATCTTCAACGATTATGTCGACGCGACGCTTTGCGCGATCTATGTCACGCTGGTTCTGGCGATGCTCGGCTTCGCCATCCGCGCCATTCGCGCCGCGCGCGCCGCTAAGCATGTCACCACGCGGGAGACCGAGGATGAATTGCACGATCTGCAGCCTGCCCGGGCTTGATCTCAATCGTCTCGCGCGGAAGCTCCGCGACGGCGCGAGACTGATGGTCGGCCAGGGCGATTACGACGCCTATGTCGCGCATGTCCGTGAGCGTCACGACGGCGCGCCGGTCATGACGCGCGACGAATTTTTCCGCGCGCGCGAGGATGCGCGCTTCGGCGCCGGCGGCGCGCGCGCGTTTCGCTGCTGTTGAATTTCGCCTGGAGCCGATTCACGCCGCCGAATCGTCGCACAACAAATCAGCGACGAGGCGGATGTCCTCCGGCGTAAAGGGTTTCTCTATGATTGGACAGCCCGAACGCGCGATGAAGCGATCTGCGCCGGGACCCAAGACGTCGCCGGTGACGAAGGCGATACGGTTGGTCAGCTGCGGATGTTCGACGCTGAGCCAGTCGTAGAAAGCCGGGCCGTCGCCGTTGGGCATGCGGATGTCGCAGAGAATGATGTCCGCCGGCCGCGCGGCGATCGCTTGCTTCGCGTGGTCGCCGCTCGTCGCGATCTCACAGTCGAAGCCGAGCCGTCGCATAATTTCGCCGAGCAGGCCTGCGATTTCGACTTCGTCGTCCACGATCAGCGCACGCTTCTGCTTGATCGTCCGCTGCGTCGTCGCCGCCGCATCTTCGTCAATGGCTGCGTTTTCGATGCCCATTGCGTCGATCGGCAGCCTGATCGCGAAAACAGCGCCCGCGCCCGGCTGCGGCGGCTCCAGAGTGAGCGAGCCTGCGTGCGACTCGATGAGACCGCGCGAAACGGCAAGTCCGATTCCGGTTCCCACCCCCTGCGGCTTCGTCGTGAAGAAAGGATCGAAAATGCGGTTGCGGATAGCGTCTGGAACGCCCGGCCCATTGTCGGAAATGTGGAGATCGAGCGTCTGGGCCGCTTGATCGGCGCGCGCGACGATCGAAATCCGTCGTGGCGCCGGCTGCGCTTCGAGCGCCTGCTTGGCGTTCACCACCAGATTGAGCAGCACCTGATGCAATTGGTCGCTGTCGGCCAAGAGCGGCGGCAGGTCCGCTGGGACGTCTTTGGTCACCTCGATGCCGGCCGTCCGCAGTCCATACGAAAGCAGTTCGAGCACGCGCTCGACGAGATCGGGAATCTCGACCCTTCCGCGTTCCGCCTCGCGCTGACGGGCCATGGCCAGGAAAACCTTGACGATTCGCGCGCAGCGATTGGCGGCTGTCTCGATTTTCGCGCCGCGTTCCGCAAATTCCTCAAAATGCTTGTCGAAACTCGCATGCGACTGAGCCGCCTCGCGCAGCATGAGCGCCTGCCCGATGACGATGGAGAGCGGATTGTTGAGTTCATGCGCCACACCGGCGAGGAGCGACCCAAGGGCCGCGAGCTTTTCATTTTGGTAGAGCGCTTCTCTTTGACCTTCGATCTGCGCCTGCGCTTCTCGCGCCGGACGTAGATCGCGAAGATGCGCAGTGAAGAGAGCGCTTGGGCCCGAACCTACCGCCGTGATCGCCAATTCGACGGGAATGCGCGAACCGTCGGCGCACATCGCCTCCAATTCGACGCGCCGCCCGATAACGGAGGCCGGCCCGCCCGCTCGGAAGCGCTCAAGCCCGCTGTTGTGATGATCGCGCATTTCAACAGGGACGATCAGCTCGGCGACGGTCCTGCCGATCGCGTGCTCGCGCGAATAGCCGAATGCCGCCGAAGCCGCAGGGTTGAACTCGACGACGCGGCCCTGTGCGTCGATGACGACGATACAGTCCAGGGCGGAGTCGACCACCGCCGCATGAATCGCCTCCCGCGTCCTGTGAGATTCCAGCAGTTCCAGCCGATCGCTTTCGCACTGCTGTTCCGCCTCGGCCAGCGGACGCGCGACGCAGACGACGCCCTGCATGACCCCGCCCGGCGTGAACGGCCTGAGCTCCTCTTCGATCCAACGAGGGGCGCCGTCCGCGTCGTCAACGAAACGGCGCAGGCGTTGCGGCGCGTTCGCCGAAAGATTTTGCATTGCTGCTTTGTAAAGACTGGCCGCCTGGGCGCCCAAAACGTCATCGACGAACTTCCCGATGACGCAATCCTCTGTCGCGCCGAGCGCCAGGAGAAACGCGCGATTGACGTAGCGATAGCGTAGCTCCACGTCGAGAAAGGCGGCGCGGCCTGGCATAGCGTCGAACAATGCCTGCAGCAGCGCGCCGCCGGTCGCCGGCGCTTGCGTCGCCCCTTGCTGGATATTCATTTGAGGCGCTCTCTCAATTTGATGCCGCGCTGGAGATCTCGTGCAGCCACAACTGCGCCGGCTCGGCGATGTTTTTGAGCGCGTGCCGTCGCGCCACGAAGTCCTTGCGTATATTCCCGCGCGTCATCGCGTGCGCCACATCCGAAATCATCACCGAACCGGCCGGCGCGGCTTCCTGTATGCGCGCGGCGAGCGCCACGACTTCGCCGAAGCGGTCTCCGTTCCGAACGATCACGTCGCCCACCGCCACGCCGATGCGCAACTGCAGCGTTTGCGCGTGCCCATGCGCCGTCGCATAAGCGCGCGTTTCCGTCTGGCATTCGACGGCCCATTCGATCGCGTTGTGCACGCTGGCGAAATCGATCAGCGCGCCGTCGCCCAGCATCTTGAATATACTTCCCGAGCGGCGAGGAAGCGATTGCGTGACGACGTCGCGAAAGAACCGGTCGATGAGCGCCAATACGTTATGCTCGTCGTGCTGAATCAAGCGCGTGTAGCCGACGATGTCGATCGACGTGATCGCCGCCAGCCTTTTGCCGGCGAGGGCGGCGCGCGCCATCTTTCTGCGCCGCAGCAGGCCGCGGATACGCGCCAGCATTTCGCGCATGTGATAAGGCTTGGTGACATAGTCGTCGGCGCCCGATTCGAGCCCAACGATGCGGTCGATCGCCGAATTGACCGCTGTTGCGAAGATGATGCCCGTGGAGCCGCGCGCATTCAGCCATCTCGCGAGCGACAGCCCGTCTTCGCCCGGCATGTTGATGTCGAGAATGGCGAGATCGATCGCCTCGAATTCCACCATGGCGCGGAATTCCGCAGCGCTAGACGCCGCGAGAACGCGATAGCCGTTCGTCGACAGAAACTCGGCGAGCAGCTCGCGCAAGTCCTGTTCGTCTTCGGCAATGGCGACGGTCTCGAGCATCGGCCGATCGGTCTCATCAAGAGAAAGCTTTGATTTGGCGCAATATAGATTGCGCGTATCGCCGCCGCAAAATGTGCGGCTCCGCACCGCTTCGGTTGATCTCGCGCCAGCTTCGTTTAGTCTCGATGACATGCGCGCCGACCTTCCGGAAAATGCTAACGCCCTCATGGCCTTGCTCGACTGGTACGTTCAAAGCGGCGTCGATCTCGCGCTCGACGAAGCGCCGCACGACCGCTACGCGGACAGCGCGCGCGCGGTCGCGGCGTCGCTGACCGAGCCAGCCGAATCGATGGCGATGCTTCGAACCTTGCCGCAGCCGACGGCCGCCGAACGTCCGCGCCGCGCCGCGGCGCCGATCGCCGCGCCTGAAGAAGCCATTCGCGCCGCGGAGCAGGAGGCGTCCGGCGCGCGTGATCTTGACGAGCTCGCCGCGCGTCTGGCCGATTTTCCGCACGCGCCTTTCCGCGACATGGCCCAGCATTTTCTGTTCGGCGCCGGCGCTCCGAGCGCGCGGATTGTCGCCTTCGACGCCGCGCCGGGCGTGGCGGAAGAGACAAGCGGCGAAGCCTTCAGCGGGCTCTCGGCGAAGCTCCTCGACAATATGCTGGCGGCGATCGGCTTCGATCGCTCGAGCGCTTCGCTCGCCTATGTCTCGCCCTGGCGGCCGCCCGGCGACAAACCATTGTCGCCGCACGAGGCGGCGATTTTCGCGCCCTTCGCGCGCCGCCGGGTCGAACTGGCGCGGCCGGAGGTTCTGCTGCTGTTCGGCGAGACGCCGGCGCGGGTCATGCTCGCGACGAAGGAGCCGGCCGGCAGACTGCGCGGCAAAATCCATGACGCGCGCTGCGGCGCACATGTCGCGCGCGCCTTGGTATTTTCCAGTCTCGAGGCGATGCTGAAAAGCGCGGCCCTAAAGCCCGCCGCCTGGCGCGATCTGCGAAGGGTCGCGGAGACGTTGCTAGCGCCCCCTCCCTGTCCCTCCCCCGCTTCGCGGGAGAGGGGACCCTAACGATCGGCATTGCGGGAACAGGATCGCGCCGCCTATTGCGAAATCGAGTTGAAGGCGCGGCCTGCTCCCTCTCCCGCGAAGCGGGGGAGGGTTGGGGAGGGGGCCCTACTCCGCCGCTTCGCCCTTCTCGCCGCCGCCGAAGCGCCGGATGACGTAATCGTCGACGATGCGGGTGAAGTCCTCGGCGATCCCTTCGCCGCGCAGGGTCATCGCCTTCTTGCCGTCGATGAAGACCGGCGCGGACGGGGTCTCCCCCGTGCCGGGCAGCGAAATGCCGATGTCGGCATGTTTCGACTCGCCCGGCCCGTTCACGATGCAGCCCATCACCGCCACATTGAGCGTCTCGACGCCGGGGTAGTGCATGCGCCAGACGGCCATCCGCTCGCGGATATGGCTCTGAATGTCGCGCGCAAGTTCCTGGAAAACGGTCGAGGTGGTGCGCCCGCAGCCCGGACAGGCCGCGACCAGCGGCACGAAGGTGCGAAAGCCCATGGTCTGCAGAATTTCCTGGGCGACGCGCACTTCGAGCGCGCGGTCGCCGCCGGGCTCGGGCGTCAGCGACACGCGGATCGTATCGCCGATGCCGTCCTGCAGCAGCACGCCGAGCGCGGCCGAGGAGGCGACGACGCCCTTCGAGCCCATGCCGGCCTCGGTGAGGCCGAGATGCAACGCATAGTCGCTGCGCTGCGCGAGCATCCGGTAGCAGGCGATGAGATCCTGCACCGCCGAGACCTTCGCCGAAATGACGATGCGGTCCTTGGCGAGGCCGATCTCCTCGGCGCGCTTCGCCGACATCAGCGCCGAACGGGTCAGCGCCTCGCGCATCACGGCGCGCGCGTCGAGCGGCCTGTCGGAAGCGGCGTTGACGTCCATCAGATAGGTGAGCAGTTCCTGGTCGAGCGAACCCCAGTTCGCGCCGATGCGCACCGCCTTGCCGTGCCTGGCGGCAAGTTCGACGATCGAGGCGAATTGCCTGTCCTTCTTTTCCTTGAAGCCGACATTGCCGGGATTGATCCGGTATTTGGCGAGCGCCTCGCCGCAGGCCGGATGATCGGCGAGAAGCTTATGGCCGATGTAATGGAAATCGCCGACGAGCGGGACGTGGCATCCCTTCTGGGCGAGCTTCTCGAAAATATGCGGCACGGCCGCCGCCGCCTCGTCGCGGTCGACGGTGATGCGCACGAGTTCGGAACCCGCCTGCGCCAGCGCCAGAACCTGCGCCACGGTCGACTCGATATCGGCCGTATCGGTGTTGGTCATCGACTGCACGACGACCGGCGCGCCGCCGCCGACGATGACGGCCCCGGCTCCAGTCCCGATCTCGACCGCGCAGGCGCGATGGCGGGGCGCCGGCTCGGCGGCGACCGGATCGGGCAGTCGGGTCTCGGGAGCCTCGATCAAAACGGCGTCGGTCATGGTTTCTCGTCGCGGCTGTTTCGGGGTCGGCATTAGGTCGCCCGTAACGGCTCCAAGGTCAAGCGGGCCTGAAGAGCCGGATCGCGACTATAATGGCGATAAGGGAGAAGGCGAAGACGAGCGCGCCGATGGCGAAACGCCCTTCGGCGGCGCCTTCGAATAATTGGCCGAGGTGTAGGTATAAGCGGTCGGAAATGGTGGACATGGTAGCTCCTGAGGGCGAAAATACTTTCGATCGCAATTCGTAGTCAGGCGACGCTTTTAGTCTACGGGCGACCTTTTTGCCTCTGGTAGAGACGCAGAAAAACTCTGATAGAGACTCTGAGAAAATGTTGCCGGAACAGCCATGACGCTTAAACGATCTGCCACGAAACGCGGAACACTCTCTGGTTTTCTGCTCGAAGCTGGGAGCTGCGCTGCCCGGGACGCCCGTCTGGATCGCACGCTGTTCAATGTCGGCCCACGCGATTATGCGCGTTTCGTCGAGCGGCTCGACGCGCCGCCCAAGCCGAACGAGAGGTTGCGGCGCATGATGACGACCAAAGCGCCGTGGGATTAACGCTCGTTTCGCCGCCACGTCAGCATCAATCCAATCAGGCGAGCGAAGCGATCAGCTTCCGCCTACTTCTTCAACAATCCCAGCCGCCGCGCGACAAGCCAGTCGACCAGCCGCGCCGGCAATAATCCGCGCAGCGTGTGGTCGGTGAAGCGATTGCTTACGACCGGGATGCGGACGGGCGGTCGCCGGTCGGTCAGCGCCCGCAGCATCGCCCGCGCGACGACCTCCGGCCCGGGCGAGCGGCGGCCTTCCTCGACAAGCCACTTCATCATTCTCCGCCCTGGCGCGGCATAGGCCGTGCCCGCGAACATTGCGAGATCAGTCTGCTCCGCCTTGTCCCAGATCGGCGTCGCAATCATTCCCGGCTCGATCAGGATTAAGTCGACGCCATAGACCATCAGCTCCCGGCGCAGCGCGTCCGACATGCCCTCGAGCCCGAATTTCGAGGCGTTGTAGGCGCCCAGAAACGGCGCGGCGAAGCGTCCCGCGACCGAGCTCATATTGACGATGCGCCCCGGCGGGCCCATTCGCGCGGCGCCCGCGCCGAGCAGCGGCGCGAAGGCCTGAATGACCTGGAGCTGCCCGATCAGATTGACCTCGATCTGGCGCCGGAAATCCTCGATCGGCAGATGCAGCAGCGGGCCAGGTACGGCGACGCCGGCGTTGTTGACGAGACCGGCAAGCGTCCCGCTCCCCAACCGGGCCTCGACGGTCCTTGCGGCCGCCGCAACGGCGCCGGGGTCGGTCACGTCGAAGATAAGCGGAACGATCGCCGCGCCAGGCTGCGCAGCAATCCTGGCGGCGTCGGCTTCTTGCCGAACCGCAGCAAAAACCAGATAGCCATTCTGCGCCAAGAGGTTGACGCAGGCGGCGCCGATCCCGGTCGAAGCGCCCGTCACGACGACGGTCTTCAAACCCGTTCTCCCAGCATGGCGAGGAGGCGAGCAAGCGCGACGCGCGTTTCGCCGTCGGCGCGGCCGTCGACCTTGGCGCGGCGGAAATGGCGCTGAAACGCTTCGACCGCATGGACCGTCTGCGCGTCATAAACGCCAGTTTGTTCGACGCCATAGCCGTACGCCGCGAGATCGCGCTGGAGCGAGGCGACCTTGGCGCCCTCGTCGCCGAACGACACCGTGGTTGCGCCTTCCGCCAAGGCTTTCTCGACAATTCGCCCGACGCCCCGTCGCGCCAGCTCGTCCCAGGGAAAGAACTCGCCGGGATCCTGCTTGCGGCCGGGGGCGATGTCGGAATGCGCCAGCACGCGCTCGGGAGGTATCGCATGGCGCTGGCAGATGTCGCGGGCGAGCGCCGCCGTAGCCTCGATTTGCGCCGCCGTATAGGGGCGCGGGTCGAGGTAACCGGGATGAACGATTTCGATGCCGATCGACGCGGAATTCATGTCGGTCTCGCCGGCCCAGACGCTTATTCCGGCATGCCAGGCGCGCCGCGACTCCGGCACGAGCTGAATCACGCGGCCGTCCTCCTCGACGACATAATGCGCCGAAACCTGCGAGCGGGGGCTGCAGAGCAGGGCGAGCGCCGCTTCCCCGGTTTGCATCCCCGTGTAATGGAGCACGAGCGACGAGATCGGCCGCAGCCGCGGGCCGTGATTCGGCGAAGGGCAAATTCTCGCGCCGGCGTAGTCCGGCGAAAAGAAGCCTTCGCCGTCGCGCCAGGGCTGCGTCGCTTCGATCCATTCCCGCGCGCGGGCCTCGGGGTCGGCGTTGCGCAGAACGTCGGTGACGACGCAGGCGCTGTCCGCGCCCGCGGCGAGCGCGGCGATGGCGCGTTCGGGGGTCAGTCCGCCGATCGCGACCAGCGGCGTCTCGCCGATCGCCGACTTCCAGGCGCCGAGCCGGGCGAGGCCCTGCGGCGCGAAAGCCATCTGCTTGAGGAGCGTCGGATAGATCGGCCCGAGCGCGACATAATCGGCGGCGAGGGAGAGCGCCCGTTCGAGTTCGGCTTCGTCATGGGTCGAGACACCGATCCTGACGCCGGCGCGGCGCAGCGCCGGAATGTCGGCCGCGTCGAGATCGGTCTGGCCGAGATGGACGAAGTCGCAGCCTTCGTCGATCGCGAGCCGCCAATAGTCGTTGACGACAAGCTGCGCGCCATGTCGCGCGCAGATGTCCCGCGCGTGCGCGATTTGCGCGCGGGTCTCCGACTCGCTGCGATCCTTCACCCGCAGCTGCGCGAACCTGACGCCCTGAGGCGGCAAGCGGGTCAGCCAGTCGGCGTCGTCGACGATGAGATAGAAGGGATCGAGCTTCAGCGCCGCCACTGCCCCAGTTTCCTCAGGCCAGCCTGTCGAAGGGGCGACCGATGACCGGCGTCGACGGCTCGGCCATGTCGCGCGGGGTCATAGGCTCGGCGAGGAAGCCCGCCCTCCCCGCTTCGATCGCGAGGGCGAAGGCGCGCGCCATCAGCAGCGGATCGCCCGCGCGGGAAACAGCCGTATTGAGCAGCACCGCATCATAGCCCATCTCCATGACCAGCGCGGCGTGGGACGGCGCGCCGAT
>JAKFXD010000049.1 GCA_021731565.1 Methylocystis sp.
GCTGTCTGTCGTTCGCATCGGCTTTGCTGGCGGCCTGCGCCGCGCCTATCGCCGCAAGACCGCCGATGGCGATGGCAAATCGATTGAATGCGCTCATAGTTCCTCTCCTGTCGGCACCGAGCATCGGGATTTGTCTTGTCCGCGCGCGCAGTCGACGACGATCTGCGGCCGCGCGTGAAAGCGCGCGCAAAATCAAACGCGGGGAAGGGGCGAGCGGGGGTCGAAGACCCGGCAGCCGACCGTAGACGCGCTTCTTTAGGAAAGAAGCGAAGGCGGCGCGCGAGAGAGTCTGTTACTCGGCCACTGTGCTGTCGGCGGCGCGATATCGCGCTGCACGATCCAGAAGGGGGGAGGAGCGTCGGACCGCGGCGTCAGCACGAGAACCACGGCGGATAATAAAAGATTTAAATCGAGATTGTCGCTTCGCTCGCTCACAACGCAGGCCAGGCAATGCATGTGCTGGACATGCGGCGCCCTGCCGTCGCTCTGATCGGCGCAAAGCTCGTTGGACAGCGCCACAGGGGAGCTGATGAAGGCGCCGAAATCGCCGCTGAGACGCGTTTGAGAAAAAACAAGCGCGAAAGCCTGTTGAAACAGCAGACAAGCGACAGCGACCGTCAACAACGGTCGTATTAATCGCCTAATTTTTCGCCTGTCCTGCCGCATAATTAAATCAGAGTGCATACCAATTCATTTGTCAATCAAGCTTAGCGTCGGATTGTCTCAATATTTCGAATTGTTGCGCTTTCGCCACATTTGGTCTTTGCCGTTTCGCCGCGTCGCCGACTTGGGATGTCGACAAGCGTCGACGCGGTCGCTTTTCGAGCTTGCTCAAAATGGCGCGGCGTCACGCAGGTCATTCGATATGGAGCGTCGACGGTTCGATTGTCGACAGGCGGTTGCGCCATGTGCGCGTCCTACAAGGAGTTTTCGTATTGCCGCCCGGTCCTTTCCCGCCTATGATCGGCGCACCGTAAGCAATGGTTGGCGGCATCCATGCTCGTTCGGATTGTTCTTTTACTGGCGACATTACTGCAGGCGGCGAGCGTTTCGGCCGTCGCCGCGCATGCGCATTTTCAGCATCCGACGTTTGCCGCCCCCATCTGCAAGGCCGGCGCGATTCCAGCAGCGCCTTATTCGCCGATTGAGCCCAACGGCTCATGCGCCGACTGCATCGCATGTTGCAGCTCACACCCGCCCGTCCTTTCCGTCCTTGACGAGTTTTCGCGCTTAACCCGTTCGACAAGCCGAGCCGTCGTTCCTGCCTCCGGAACGCTCCTCGCGCCCCCGAAAGATTTGGAAACGCCGCCGGCGCGCGCCCCTCCCGCCTAACGCCAAGCGACGAGATTCGGCAGCGAACCGTCGCGGATAATCAAGACAGCGCATCGCCGAAGCTCTTGAGGCTGATTGCGATCGATGCGCTTTCATTGCCTGCGCGTTTGGGAGGGGATGCGCTGATGTTCAAGCCCCATGAGACGATCGACCGACTGTTCAGAAGCCATCACCGCGACCTGATTACGCGGGCCCGCCGCGTGATCGGCTCTGAGGACGCCGAAGACATGGTTCAGGAAGCCTATCTCAAAATGCTCGAAGGCGATCGCGGCGAACTCGTCGCCAATGCGCGCGGCTATGTGTCGAAAATGACATGCATGCTCGCCATCGACGCTCTTCGCAGGCAAAGGACGCATGCCCGGGCGCTCGGAGAAGACGGCGCATGGTTCCAGTCGGGCGCCAAGGACGCGCCGATCGCCTCGGCGCTCGACGCGTTGGGACTGGCGACGGACGTTCAGGCGGCCCTCGCGCGGCTGCCGCGACGCTGTCGACAGATTTTCCTCATGAACCGAATATTAGGCTTCAGCCATTCGGAGATCGCGCAGGAAATCGGCGTTTCCCTGCGAACCGTCAATCGCAAGCTTGGACAGGCGCTCGAACACTTCGATCGCGCCTTCGAACTCTCAAGCCCGAGCGTTCGAGCCGGCGCGCCGCCGCTCGATGAGGCGAGTGCGCGACGCGAATCCGCGGTCGCGCCGTCCGTGGTCCAGGATGCGACGGAAATAAAAATTCCGTCGGCGCGAAAAAATTCTGGTCGCAGGCTGTCCGATTGTTCCGGCCTCGCTCGTCCTACCATTCGGGTCCCGCGTTCCGCGAACCCCGTCTGGACTTTCCAGACGAACTCAAAGAGGGAGGCCGCTATGACGATCCGTATCGCCAACCGTATTACTCTCAATGTTCTCAGCCGCGCCGGCGCCGACTGCGCTTCGGTCTGCACTTCCGTCAACGGCTAATCATGATCGGCTCGCGCCGTCGGCTTGCCGGCCGGCGGCGCAGTCGAGATTCGGCGCGTCAGGACGAAGGCGACAATCGATGCGGCTAGGCTTCAATTTCACGCTCGGCTCAACCTATGACATGGTCAAGAGGCTCATCGCCGAAGGACACATCGATTACTGCGAATACCTTGTCGACAATTTCTTCTGCGTCGATCCAGACGAACTGGCCAAGGCGTTCGATTGTCCCATCGGGCTGCACGTCATGTATTCAAGATTTCTCGAAGCCGATCGGCCGACGCTTGTCGACTTCGCCGCTCGGCTTCGAGATTGCATTGACGCAACCAATGCGATTTACGTCTCGGACCATATATTGCGCTTTACGCACGAGGGGCGCGCCTTCTTTCACCTGGGCGAAGTCGACTATTCGGGGGAATATGAATTCGTGCGCGACAAAGTCCTGGAGTGGCAGGAGATCGTCGGACATCGCATTCATTTTGAAAATTACCCCTCGATCATGGATGGCGGATTGGACGCGCCCGCCTTTTTCGAGCGCCTCACGAAAGAAACCGGCGCAGGCGTGCTGTTCGACGCGTCGAACGCGGTCTGCGCCAACCTCAATTGCGGGACGCCGTTCGAAGCCTGGCGAAACGTCATCGCCGCGGCTCATCACTTCCATGTCGCGGGCTACCGGAATTCCATAGTCGAGCCCTTCATCGCTCTCGACACCCACGCCAATTCGCTGTCGCCGGAAACGCTCGCCTTCCTGAGAGATTTTCGGTCGGTCTTCGACAAGCCCGGCGCCACCATGACCTATGAGCGTGACCAAGAGATCGAATTTGAGGACATCGTCGCCGATCTGAAGCTGCTGCGAAACCTGTTCGGCGAATCGCAAGAAAGGCGTCATGATCTTGTCGTCTCTGCCTAGTCGAATCGATCGCGACCTGTATCCGGCGCTTATGTCGCCGGAAATGTGCGCCAAATATCCCGCGGACCAGAAGGCCTTCGTGCGGATCGACACGAGCCTGCGCGTCTATTGGCACACGCTGTTCGACATCTGCCCCGAGCTGCTGGAGATTTCCGGTCCGGACGGCCTGTCGATCTTTCGGCCCTTCATGGCCTGGGCGGAAGAGAGAAAGCTCGCCTTCGACTGGTTTTATTACTTGTGGGTCTATGCCTGGCTGCGCCAGTCGCCGTTCAAGGAACAGCTGCTCGCCGACCAAAAATATCTAAGGTCGATCATGGGCGCGTCCGCCGCGCGTTGGGCGATCCTCGATCGCGGCAGAGCGCGCGGCATCGCCATCGGATGCGCCGACACGACGGATTTCGTCATCGGTTGGAAATGCCGCAGCGTCCGCTTCGGACGGCAAGTCGAACTGATTGAACCCGAAGAGCCGCTGCCGCCGCCTCCGGAAGTTTTCGGCTACTTTACGCTGCCGAGCTTTGAACTCGACATATTTCCGGGGTGGCAAGGCGTCACGCGATGAACGGCGTGACGCTGTGGCGTGGATACTGGCATCTGCTCGCCAGCTCTTCCGCCGCTGCCCTTATCATCCAGATCAATCTCGCGATGGTCGCGAGACTGGACGGCCGCGCCTCGGGCGCCTATGCGATTCTCCTGCGCATAAGCGTGCTCGATGCAGCGGTCACCATCGCTTCCGCCGCCGTCGCCGCCATTGCCCTCGGCCATGCGCAAAAGAATGGAGAGGCGGCGGAGGCGATCGAGAAGACCTGTGCGCTCGCGCTCGCGCTCGGGACGGCGACGGGGCTTTTTGGCTATTTCGCCTATCCGGTTCTGCTCAGCGCGCTGATGGGGGACGCCGCGGCGGCGCCCTTTGTCGGCGCGCCGATCTTCTGGTTCGTCGCGGGCGCGCCTTTCCGAGCGCTTGCGATCACCCAGGGCTTTCTGCTGCATGCGCTCGGGCGCGGAAGCTCGGTGCTCGCATGGAGACTTGCGGAGATTCCGGCGCGAGCGGGCGTCAACGTTCTGTTCATGAATGTGCTCGGGCTTGGTTTCGCCGGCTGTTTTCTCGCGGGCTTTGTCGTTACCGCAGTCTCGTCGATATGGCTGTGGAGTCTGCTCACGCCGCATGGCGCGCGCAAATTGCGCGTTCCTGAAACCGCATTTGCGCGTTTTTTTCTGAACGGAACGTTCTGGGAAGCGCTGCGGGTGCTGTCGCCGCAAGCGGCGATGCTCTTTTCGCTGACGCTTTTTTCATTGCCGTGGCAGAGCGGCGACGGCCAGCGCCTCGATTCATATGCGGCCGGTCAAACCTTCATGCTGTTCATTCTTGGTCCGCTGATTACGCTGACGCGCTATCTCGCCATTCGCCTGCCGTCGAAATCTCACGAAGAGTGGACGACGACGCTCGCGCCGGTGATCCGGGTTGGCGCGCCGATCGTGCTGACGGCGGCGATTCTGATCATGCTCGGTCGTGACTGGATCGGCGCGACCTTTTACCGCCAGCATGGAGATTGGTGGTCCGTGTTCGTCGCCGCTTTGGCGCTTTCCCTGCCGATCCGATTTTGCGGCAGCGTCGTGCGCGGCTTGGCGCTCGCGCGGCGATCATTCGCCAAAGTCGCCTTTGCGGACGCGCTTGCGCAATGGCTTGTCTCGCCTCTGCTGGTTTTGCTTGGTCTCTCGGCGGACCGCCCCGAGATCGCCTATCAATCCCTGATCTGGCCTGAAATCGTCGGCGTTTTCTGGATCTGGCGCGGCCTTCGCTCCGAGTCCGAAGAACCGATCGGCGTCTCGTTGCCGTCGAAAGGACATGTCCATTGAGCGCGGAGCGCGTTCCTGTTCTCATCGTCGGCGCAGGCTACGCGGGCCTGTCTGCGGCCACTCTGCTCGCCTGGCGCGGCGTTCCCTGCCTTCTCGTGGAACGGCGCGCGTCAACGTCGCGTCTGCCGAAAGCGCACGGGCTGAACAGGCGCGGCATGGAGGTCCTGCGCGTCGTCGAAGGCTTGGAGGATGCGCTGTTCGCGGCAAGCCGCGCCGGCGCCAATGATTCAACGCTCATCATCGCGGAGACCGTGACGAGTCCGCCGATCAAGACGCTTGTCACCAAGGCGTCGCTCGACGCGGCGCGCATCTCGCCCAGTAAAATATGCGCGGCCGGCCAGGATCGGGTCGAACCCGTGTTGCTGCGCTTCGCCCGCGAGCGCGGCGCCGATATCAGATTTTCGACGTCGCTGGCGCGTTTCTCGCAGCGCGACGATGGCGTCGAAGCGATCTTGCGCGACGAAGCGTCGGGGCGGGAAACCGTCGTGCTTGCCGACTATATGATCGCCGCCGACGGCGCCGGCGGAACGATCCGCGACGCCGGCGGCGTGAAGATGGAAGGCCCGGGATTGATCGCGGACACGATCGCAGTTCTGTTCGAGGCCGATCTTAGCGCGATCCTGCCAACCAATGGATTTGTGCTCTACTACTTGCGCAACTCGGCGCTCAGCGGCGCCCTCGTCACCTGCGACGAGCCCAACCATGCCCAGATCAACATAGAATATGATTCCTCCCGCGATCTGGCGTCTGATTTCGACGACGAACGATGCCGAGGCCTCATTCGCCAATGTCTCGGCGTCGGCGACGTCGCGGTGAGGATTCTCGATATCCGCCCCTGGCAAATGGCTGCGCTTCTCGCGGATCGCATGTCCTTCGGCCGGGTGTTTCTCGCCGGCGACTGCGCGCATGTCGTGCCGCCGGTCGGCGGGCTCGGCGGACAGACCGCGATCCAGGACGCCGCGGACCTGGCGTGGAAGCTGGCGCTTGTCGTCAAGGGCCAGGCGGCGCCTTCGCTTCTCGACAGTTACGAGATCGAGCGCCGACCGGTGGCGCGGATCGCGATCGTAAGGGCCATCGCCAGTTACGTGGAACGCATGCGGCCAGATCGTCAGGAGCTGCGCATCCGTGAAGAGGAATACGGCCTGCTCGAAACCTCCATGGGCTACCGATATCGTTCGGACGCGATCATCGCCGACGAAACCGATGACGGCGCGCCGGTCGAAGATCCTCTTCGCCCCAGCGGCGCGCCGGGAACGCGTCTCGCCCATGTGTGGCTGCGGCGCGGAGAGGAGACGATATCCTCGCATGATCTGGTCGGACGCGACTTCATGCTCTTCGCCGGACCGGACGGCGGCGAATGGATTGAGGCGGCGCGGCGAGTCGGCGTTCGTTCAGGAACGCCGCTTGGGGTCTGCCGTTTGGGATTCGACGTCGACGATCCCGAAGGGCTTTTTTTGCCGCGTCTCGGCGTTTCGCCCGAAGGCGCGCTGCTCGTGCGGCCCGACGGATTCATATGCTGGCGTTCGCGCGGCCGAAGCCCCGACGCGCTCGCGACGCTCGAGGCGAGTTTCGCGCGCGCCAGAGGCGAAAACATCGCCGTGGGCTCGACGCCTGTCGAGACGACTCTCGCCGGCGCGTCGGCATGATGTCGCAGGCTTCGTTCTCATTCTTTCACCACAGCGAGTCGGCGGATGGAATGTCCGCCAGTCGCGACGATCCATCGAACGCGCCTTGCTTGCCCGTCGACGACCGCCCGATTGGAGAATGACGCATGTCTGTTTTCGCGCCCGGCATGACCATGAACGGCGCCTCTTCCGATCTCGCCGTCGATCCGAAAAGAATCGACACGCTTCAGCGTCCTTTTCAGGACTTCCGGCGGCGATCCGACGCCGACGGCGGGTGGCGGAAACTTTCCTTGACGGTCGCGCACCAATTCAAAAGCTACTATTTTTCCGATCCGCCAAAATGGCGGGTCCGGGCGCGAACTCTCGGTTCGAGCGAACGTATGGAGCCGTCCTTCGCATCGATCGGCGCGGTGCGCTCCGGCACGTCTTTCCTTTCCTCTTACATTCTTCAGCATCCGCACGTCGTGCTGCCCCTGTCGAAAGAAATCTTCTTCACGAATACAATGCGCGGGCTCATGGCGTATTTTCCGACGCGCGCAGCCCAACAGGCGGCGATCCGGCGCAATGGCGGCGCCGTCACCGGCTATTGCACGCCGGTGATGCCGGATCCCCTTTGGATATTCCTGGTACAGGCGATGTTTCCCAACATCCGCGTCATTTGCATTCTGCGCGATCCGGTTGAGCGCGCCTTTTCGCACTGGCGGTGGGATCGGAAGCGCTTCCTGCGCCACAGGGCGAAGGATCCCTATTGGAAGGGCTTTCCTGATTTCGAAGCCTTCATTGAAGCGGAAAAAGCGACGATACGCGGCGGCGGGATGGAGCCGCATGCGTTCTCCGGAATGCGCGCCGGCTATTTGCGCCATGGCATCTACGCCCCCTTCATGCGCCTGCTCCTCGAGCAATTCGGGAGAGAGCGCGTTTTCATCGTCGATGCGGCGGAATTTTTTCAAGACCCCCGATCGACGACGAAGCGGATTTACGAATTCCTCGAACTGCCGGTCGTCGAGCCGCTGTTGATCGAGGAGCGCAACGCCGGACCCTCCGGAGAGCTCGATACCGGCGTTCGGGACAATTTGACCGCGTTTTTCCGACCCTATAACGAAGACCTCTACGCGCTGGTCGACAAGGATTTCGGCTGGGGCGCCGCGAATTAGCGCCCTCGCCCCTGCGAATCGCTCCTCGATCCGATTGCGGCCGCCCGCTGGGCGCATGGGCTTCACGCGCCCGCGTTCCGGCAATATATGGAAGACCCTGAAACTTCCGCCGGTTCGAGGAGAGGATGAACGCCCACGCCAGGACGCCCCTGATGGCGACGCCAGCGCCCGTCGCGCCGGCGGCGCCGCTCGTCGACCGCTTCGGGCGGACGATCTCCTATCTGCGCGTCTCCGTCACCGACCGCTGCGATTTCCGCTGCGTCTATTGCATGTCGGAACATATGCAGTTCCTGCCACGGCGCGATCTGCTGACGCTCGAGGAACTCGATCGGCTCTGCGCCGCCTTTGTCGCGCGGGGAACCAAGAAGCTCCGCATCACCGGCGGCGAGCCGCTGGTGCGCCACGACGTGATGAAACTGTTTCGCGCTTTGTCGCGCCACCTCGTGTCGGGCGCGCTGGAGGAGCTGACGCTCACCACCAATGGCTCGCAGCTTGCGCGCTTCGCGGCCGAACTCGCCGACTGCGGCGTGCGGCGCGTCAATGTCTCGCTCGACACGCTCGACCCGGAACGGTTCAGAGCCCTGACCCGCACCGGCGCGCATGCGCAGGTGCTGGCGGGGATCGCCGCCGCCCGCGCCGCAGGTCTCAAGGTGAAGCTCAACGCCGTGGCGCTGAAAGGCGTCAACGAGGACGAGTTTGTCCCACTCGCGCGATTCGCGCATGAGAGCGGAATGGACATGACCTTCATCGAAGTGATGCCGCTCGGCGAACTCGACGGGCCGGAACGCGCCGACCAATATCTGCCGATGCAGGCGGTGCGCGATCGGCTGAGCGAAGCCTTCACGCTCGACGAGATCGACTATCGCACCGGCGGCCCTGCGCGTTACATGCGTGCGCGCGAAACGGGCGGGCGCATCGGCTTCATCACCCCGCTCACCCATAATTTCTGCGAAAGCTGCAATCGCGTGCGCGTCACCTGCACCGGGACGCTTTATATGTGTCTCGGCCAGGAGGACGCGGCGGACCTTCGCGCGCCGCTGCGCGAAAGCTTAGACGACGCGCTGCTGCATCAGGCGATCGAGGCCGCGATCCAGCGCAAGCCCAAGGGCCACGACTTCATCATCGACCGCGCGGCGCCGGCGCCCGCCGTCTCCCGCCATATGAGCATGACGGGCGGCTGATGGAGCCAGCGACCGTCACTTTTCTCGGCCTCGGCGTCATGGGCTATCCCATGGCGGGCCATCTTCATCGCGCCGGCCATAGGGTGCGGGTCTATAACCGCACCGGCGCCAGGGCCGAAAAATTCGCCGCCGACCATCCTGTCGCGACAAGATTTTCGACGCCGGCCGAAGCGTCGAATGGCGCAGACTTCGTCTTTTCCTGCGTCGGCAATGACGACGATCTGCGCGCGGTGACGATCGGCGCGGACGGCGCCTTCGCAGGGATGTCGGCGGGCGCGATCTTCGTCGACCATACGACAGCTTCGGCAGAGGTCGCGCGCGACCTCCATGCGGCGGCGGCCGAGCGCGGGTTCGGTTTCATCGACGCGCCGATCTCCGGCGGACAGGCCGGGGCGGAAAAGGGGGCGTTGACTGTCATGTGCGGCGGCGAGCCGGAGGCCTTCGCCAGGGCGGAGCCCGTGATCGCCTGCTACGCGCGGGCCTGCCGGCTGATGGGGCCGCCGGGCGCCGGGCAGCTCACCAAGATGGTCAATCAGATCGCGATCGCCGGCCTCGTCCAGAGCCTGGCCGAGGCGCTGCATTTCGCCGGCGCCGCCGGCCTCGACGCGGAAAATGTCATCGATCTCCTCAAGAACGGCGCGGCGCAGTCGTGGCAAATGGAAAATCGCACGAAAACAATGGTCGCCGGCGAGTTCGACTTCGGTTTCGCGGTCGAATGGATGCGCAAGGATCTGGCGATCTGCCTCGCCGAGGCGCGGCGCAATGGCGCGCGCCTGCCGGTCGCGGCGCTCGTCGACCAGTTTTACGCCGAGGTGGAACGGATGGGCGGACGGCGCTGGGACACGTCGAGCCTCATCGCGCGGCTTGAGCGATGAGGCGGGCTTAAGGCGAAATCTTAAAATTTCGTGACTACGGCGGAACCATTCGCCGGGCGGCTGCGTTTCTCCCCGGCAAAAAGAGGAAACGTCCAGGGTCGCAGTGTTGGCGTCGCGATCCGCGGTTGAATTCCCGGTCACCCTGTGGGGAGCCCTAAATGGCCGTTTCGCGCGAAAGCCCTTTCGCAAGCCGTACGTCTCGGATTGTCCTCGGATTCACCGTCGCCATTTGCGCGGTCGCTGCTGTCGCGGCTGCGCCGTCGGCGACGTCTGAGCCGAAGCTGCAATCCTCCGCCACTGGCGTCCAAGCCGCCGTGAGCCTCAATGACGTTGGCATGCGTCCGGTAGCGCGCGGACCGGCGATCCGAGTGGGGCGCGCCTATGGCGCGGAGGATGAAGACTGCACGCTCGTCATCACGCCGAAAGCTGACGAGCGTGGTCGCGTCCGTTACATGCGTAGCGTCTCCTGCGCGAATTGACGCCAGGTCGCGCACCCGGATAAAGGCCAAAGGGTAGGCCTTGGGCGAGGATCGTTCGGAAACGATCTTCGCCTTTTTTGTTTCTAGAGCGCGCTGCGAAAAAGTGGGAACCGGTTTTTCGCATAGAGCGCGCTCTAAACTATTGGAATCGATCACGTCATCTGCGTTTAGGCGATTCCGCCTAAACGCAGCGTGATCTAGCTGCCGTTTTCCTAAAACTTCGTCTGCAGACGCAGGCCGAGATAGCTCGCCCGCATCCTCGCCGGATTCCACGGATCGATGATCTGGACGTCGCCTGAAAGCCGCAGCCAACGGGTCACCGCGAAATTATAGAAGGCCTCGACGCCGCCTT
>JAKFXD010000076.1 GCA_021731565.1 Methylocystis sp.
GGCTCGGCGACGTTCCGCGTCTGCACGACGAAGGAGTGCAGAAAGAGATTATGCGGCATCACCGTGGCGCCGAGAATGCCGAGGCCGATGTAGAGCATTTCGGGATCGGTAAAAAACTGGCGCGTCGGGATCAGCCCTTGCGCGACCAAGGCGAAATCGGGACGCGCCATGATAAGCTGGGCGGTGAAGGACAGCGTGATCAGCGCCAGCATCGCCACGACGAAAAGCTCGATCTTGCGGAATCCGACGCGCTCCAGCGCGAGCACCAGAAACGTGTCGAGCACGGTGATGAGAATGCCGACCGCGAGCGGCAGGCCGAACAGCAGTTGCAGTCCGATCGCCGTGCCGATCACCTCGGCGAGATCGGTGGCGAAGATGCCGACCTCGGCGAGAAGCCAGAGCCCGACCGCGGCCGGAAAGGGATAATGTTTCCGGCAGGCCTGCGCGAGGTCCAGCTCCGCGCCGACGCCGAGCCGCGCCGCAAGCGACTGCAGCACGATCGCCATCAGGCTGGACAGCACCGCGACGAACAGCAGAGCGGTGCCGAATTTCGAGCCGCCGGCCAGCGCCGTCGCCCAATTGCCGGGGTCCATATAGCCGGTGGCGACGAGATAGCCCGGACCAAGAAAGACGAAGAGGCGCCGAAGAAATTTACCGCCTTCCGGCACATGCACCGACCGGCGCATATCGCCGCGCTGCGGAACAGGCGTTTCGGCGGTCGTCGCTGGCGTCACATTGTTCTCCTTGGCGGCGCCGGCGACGGCCGGACAGGATGTGCTCCGCGAGAGGTTTTGGCCTTAGGGCGTTCCTTTGTCACCCATGTAAATTCTCGGGCGCTAAATTTCAGGCGGGGCCGAATCGCTTACATTGATCGAGCGCGCCGAGCGCCGGCGCGGCGCCGAATCTTGGCGGTTACTATGCAAATCAACGAGTTGCGTTTGTCATACGCTGGCGCGATCCTTTTCGATCCAGGTCTAGAAGCGGGGTTTATAAATGTTCCAACTAACGATCCCGATCAGCTCGGAAGGCGGACACACGAGCTTTCACAACAACTTGCCGGACCCCGTGACATCGGGCGCCGAGCTGCCGACGTTCAAGTTCGAACTCGAAAAATCGCAAGGGCGCGTCAACGGCGCAAGCTACGGCAAGGAGGCGACCGTCGCCCAGCTGCCGATCTCCAAGGATATCGCCGGCGTCTCGATGCGCATGGAGCAGGGCGTCATGCGCGAACTGCATTGGCACGCGACCGCGGCTGAATGGGCGTTCGTCACCGAGGGGCGGGTGCGCACCACCGTCATCGATCCAGCGGGCTGCTCCGAGACCAATGATTTCGAACCCGGCGATCTTTGGTATTTCCCGCGCGGCCATGGCCATGTCATCGAGACGCTGGGGAAGCAGGAATGCCATTTCATTCTCGTCTTCGACAATGGCTATTTCTCCGAATTCGGCACCTTCAGCATCAGCGACTGGATCGGCCACGCGCCCAAGGAGCTGCTGGCGAAGAATTTCGGCGTCCCCGCCTCGACCTTCGACAGCTTCCCCAAGGAGGAGGTCTATTTCGCCAGGGGAAATATTCCGCCCGAAACGCCCGCGCCGCCGCTGCAGGGATGGAAGCCGCCGCCGCTCTCCCACAAATACCGCCTTCTGTCGCAAAAGCCGTTCGAAACGTTTCCGGGCGGGATCGAGTGGCGCGTCGACGGATCTCAGTTCCCGATCTCGACGACGATGACGGGCGTCGTGCTGGAGATGGAGCCGGGGGCGCTACGCGAGCTGCATTGGCACCCCAACGCTTCCGAATGGCAATATGTGCTGAGCGGCCAGCTGTGCGTCACGCTGTTTGGATCAAAGGGACGCTGGCGCCAGGAGACGTTCTCGAAAGGCGACGTCGGCTATATTCCACAGGGCATGGGTCATTCGCTGGAAAATGTCGGGACCGACATGGTGCGCGTGCTGATCGTCTTCAACAACGCCCATTATCAGACGATCGACCTCTCGCAATGGATCGCCGGCAATCCGATCGACATTCTCGCGACGAATTTCGGCCAGGACCCGTCGGTGTTCGAGAAATTCCCGCGCAGCGACGTCTTCATGACGAAGTGAGCGTGAGGCTCGCGCTAGATCACGCTGCATTTGGGCGGAATCGCCCAAATGCAGATGAAGTGATCGATTCCAAAAGTTTAGAGCGCGCTCTATGCGAAAAACCGGTTCCCACTTTTTCGCTACGCGCTCTAGCGAGCCTCCTTCACTTGCCGACTTTGCGCAGCAGCGCCTCGAGCCCTTCGGGGAAAATCAGATCATGCGAGACGGCGATCTCGTCGGCGCTCCACCAGCGCCAGCCGAGCACATGGATTTTTTCTTCCTCGGTGAGGTCGCGCGGCTTGGGCGCGAAGCGCTCGGTGCGGATGAGATAGTAGCGCTCGATCGCCAGACGCCAGTCGTCGCCGATCTCCATCGGGAATTCGCGCGTGGCGACGACCGGACCGGGATCGAGGACGGTTAAGCCCGTTTCTTCATAGACTTCGCGACGCAGCGCCGACTCGAAGCTCTCGCCTTCCCTGATGGCGCCGCCTGGCGTCGCCCAGAAATGATGATGTCCGAGCGCGAGAAAATGCGGCGTCAATCCGCCGGCGTAGCGCATCAGCAGGACGTCATTCTCATGATCGACGATCAGCGCGCGGGCGGCTTCGCGACGCGGCAGCGCGCGCCCGTCCCACGGCGCGGCGACTTCGTCGCGCCCCTCCGGCGAGGCCCAATCGACGAGCGACCATTTTCCGTCCTCGTAAGCGATCCAATTGGGCGTCGCGTTGAGCACGGGGTGTTCGCGCTTTTCATCGAGCCGCTTGCCGGCGGCGAGGCGCCAGGCGATGTCGAGAACGCCGGCATGGGCGACGACAAGCACCGTCTTGCCAGCGCTTTCCTTGGCGATCTGGGTCAGCGCCTTGCGCACCCGCTCGGCGAAATGTTCGAGCGTCTCGCCTTGCGGCGCCGCGAAGTCCGGCTTGCGCGTGAGATAATTCATGTAGATGTCGGCGTGCGTCGCCTGCACTTCGGCATGCGTGTGCCCCTGCCAGACGCCGTCATCCTTCTCGCGCAGGGCCGGTGTCTTGGCGACATCGAGGCCGCGCACGCCGGCGATCGGCGTCGCCGTGGCGAGCGCGCGGCGCAGGTCGCTCGAATAGACCCGGTCGAAATGCGCGCCCGCGAGCTCCTTCGCCAGCGCCGCCGCCTGCGCGCGTCCGCGGGCGTTCAGCGCGATGTCGAATTGGCCCTGAAAGCGCCGTTCGATATTCCAGTTGGTCTCGCCATGGCGCGCGAGACACAGAAGCGTGCGGGGCATGTCTTTTCGGATTTAAGGCGAGGGAGCCGCCGTGCAAACCCGCCCGGCGTCGAGGCGTGCGGCGTGGGGGGTTCTATAGCTTTGGCGTGCAAAAGTCAGTCCGCTTTCGCGGGCGGCGGCGAATGACCGCACAGAACCGGAACCGCGCGGCAAACTATTGAGGTCGGTCAATTTATCGGTCTTCGGGCGGTCCGTCCCAAGGCTTTGCGGCCTTGGGCTTGGACCCATAAACGCTGCTGCAAAGAACGCGTCCTTGCGGGAACCCAGAAATGGGCGCAGGCTTCCATTCGGCCGGCGGAAATCTCCAATACGGAAACATCATGTGCTTGGCCCATGGTGTTAGGGACAACTCCTGTTTGGGTGGAGGAAGTATGAAAACAACTGTCATTGGCGCGCTCGTCCTAAGCTTAATATCAACAAGTGCATCTGCATGGGTCTCTTGCGAAAATGATAAAATTTGCTCCGGCACCCAAATATGTAAAGACGGCTATTGTCAGGAAAAAGAAGGGGCGAATGCTTCTGGTTCCGCCAAACCCGCCAGGAAGGAGGGTCCCGTTCGTAATCTGAAGAAGGTTACACCCGACGCTCCTTTGCCCAAATAATTTATGGGTCCGGACCCTAGATCACGCTGCATTATTTGGGCGGAGTCGCCCATATTCAGATAAATTGATCGATTCCAATAGTTTAGAGCGCGCTATAAGCGAAAAGCCGGTTCCCACTTTTTCGCGAGCCGCGCTCTAATGTCTCAGGCCGGTGGAGAATTCTCCGCTCCGCAGCCGCGCCGGGAGGGTTTCGGCGAAGGCGGCGATCGCTTCCTCGCCATAGGTTGCGACCAATTCGCGCAGCGCCGCGGACAAAGCGGCATGCGCGAAGGAATCGCTTTCGATCCCCGCAAGTATGGCTTCTGCGAAAGCCTCGGTGACAAAGGCGAGAGCGGCGCGATGCTGCTCACCGCCCAAGTCGCTCAGCGAGGCGACGTTCGATTGGTTCATGGCGTCACTTTAGAGAAGCCGCTCGCGCCGCGCGAGGCGACGCTCGCCGGAAGGTTAATTTCGCCAAGGAGCCTTTAGGGATTTCCGTAACGATAGGTGATGTCGCGGGTCAGCCGCGAAGCTTCCGCCAGATAGCGGGAAATCACGGTTTTGGCGTTGGGCGTGCAGGCGCGATAGGTCAGCTCATAGCCGCGAAAGCCGCGATTGAAGGAGGCCATCAGCCTCTGGCGGCGCGATCCGCTCGGCGCGTCGGCGTCGAGCAGCGCGGCCATTTTCACCCGCCATTCGTCGCCGTCGCCGGCGCCGCAGAGGTCGCGCAAAAAGGAGAGCGCGCCGAGGACTTCCGAGAGCCGGGTGATCTGCGGCTCATAGGGCGGCGGCGGACGCTCCGGCCCGCTGGGCGCCGATGCTTCCGTCGCGGGCGCGCCCGGCGCGCCCGGGGTTTGCGGCTTCGTCTGGCCCTGCCCCTGCCCGGCGGCGTCCCGCTTGCGCGGCGGCGGGCGATCGGACCGCCGAGGCTCCGGCGCCCGATGGTGGCGGGGACCGTCGAAGCCGCCGAACAGGAAATCGAAAGGGTCTTGAGCGGCTGCTTCGCTCGCCAGGAGCGTCGCGGCCGCCACCGCGGCGAGCGCCGCCGCGCGCTTTGAATGCGCCGTCATGGATAAAGCCGCTCCTTTCGCCAAGATTCGCCAGGCGCCGCCCGGGAAAAGCGGACGCGGTCATGAAGCCGGAACGGCCGGTCGGACCAGAATTCCATCGCGATCGGCGCGATGCGGAAGCCCCGCCAATAGGGCGGCCTTGGAATGGCGCCGATCGCATATTTGGCGGCGAAGGCGGCCACCGATTTTTCCAGCGCGAATCGGCTCTCCAGCGGCCGCGACTGCTGGCTCGCCCAGGCGCCGATGCGGGAGTCGCGCGGGCGGCTGGCGAAATAATCATCCGCCTCGGCGTCGCTGACCGGGCCGACGGGGCCGCGCAGCCGCACCTGACGGCGAAGCGACTTCCAGTGAAAAAGCCCCGCCGCCTGCATATTGGCCTCGAGCTGGCGCCCCTTGGCGCTCTCGGCGTTGGTGTAGAATACGAAACCGTCGGGCGTCCATTCCTTCATGAGCACCATGCGCGCGTCGGGCAGACCATGGGCGTCCGCGGTCGCCAGCACCATCGCCTCGGGGTCGTTCGGCTCTTTGCGTTTGGCATCCTCGAACCATTGCGCGAACAATGCGAAAGGCTCGGCGGCGTCGACAAAGTCACCGGGCGTTAACGCGTTCAAGCGAGTATCCTCTATCAAGCCGAGACAAAGATCGGCGTTTCGAAGGTGGCCGTTTGCAGTTCCAGCGCGTCAGACATACCGCCGCTTGCGTCATTGCTCAAATGTCGCGCGGCGCATGGCCGCTCGTCCTGACCGGGACGGCCGTCGCCCTTACCGGCTGCTCCATCGCCGTGCCGATGGCGACCGAGCCTTCGGCGATGTGGAACGCCGCGCGCGGGACGACGGACGTCACCGGCGCGATTCCAAAACTCCCGCCGAAATTGTCGCATGCGCTCGATCAGGAAGACGATCGCCGCGCCATTGCGGCGATGAGCACCGCGCTTGATCCACAGGGAAGCGGGGCGAGCGTCAATTGGGACAATCCGCAGACCGGCGCCAAGGGCTCCTTCACGCCGGTCGGCCAGCCCTATCCGCTGGAGGGCAGGATTTGCCGCGCCTTCCAAGCCGACATCGCGGTGCATGAAACGCAGGAAAGCCTGCAGGGCGCGGCCTGTCGCGAAAAAACCGCCGAATGGGCGCTCATCGAGGTGAAGCACTTGAGGAAAGGGTGAAATGTCGGCGCCCTTCGGCAGACGGCTCATTGTCGCGACCATCGCCGCGATCCTCGCGATTCCGGCCTTCTTTCTCTTCGCGCGCGCCGTCACCGCGTGGAAGCAGGGCTACGACTGGGCGGAAATGGACTGGGACGACAAGGGCTATACGTCGATGGCGGATTTCCTGCGCGCCGCCGATGTCGGCAAGCGGCCGGTCGATGTCAACGGCCAGTCCTGCAACGAATATTTTCTTTACCGCGAAGGCATGACGGTGAAAATCGTCTGCCCGCGAGGGTGAAGCTAAAGCAGGACGCCCGGATTGAGGAGGCCGTTTGGATCAAGCGCCGCCTTGATCGCGCGCATGGCGTCGAGCGCGGCAGGGTCTTTCGTCTGGCGCAACAGATCGCGCTTCAATCGTCCGATTCCATGTTCGGCGGAAATCGAGCCGCCGAGTTCGCGCACGACGCCATGCACAATGGCGTTGATCTCCGCCCAGCGCGCGAGGAATTCCGCCCTATCGGCGCCGACGGGCTGCGAGACGTTATAATGGATGTTGCCGTCGCCCATATGGCCGAAGGGAATGGGCCGCGCCTGCGGGAAAGCCTCGCGCAGCCTTCGCCCAGCTTCTTCAATGAAATGCGGAATTTCATTCACCGGCACGGCGACGTCATGCTTGATCGAGCCGCCCTCGCGCTTTTGCGCTTCCGACATGCTTTCGCGCAGCTTCCACAGCGCGCCCGCTTGATCCAATGATTGCGCCAGCGTCGCGTCCTGCGCCAGACCCGCATCGAGCGCGGCGGCGAGAATTTGCGCCGCGACGCGCTCGGCTTCGCCCTCCGCGAAGGCCGCGATTTCGACGAGCGCATACCAGTCGTGCGGCCGCGCCAGCGGATCGCGCGTTCCTGGAATGTGGCGCAGTACCAGCTCCAGCCCCGATCGCGAGGCGATTTCGAAGGCGTGAAGGCTCGGCCCCGCGCGGCCTTTGACGAAGTTCAGCAGTTGCAGCGCCTGGGCGGGATCGCGGAGCCCGAGAAATGCAACGGCGCGCGAGCGGGGGCGCGGGTAGAGCTTCAGAGTCGCGGCGGTGATGACGCCGAGCGTCCCTTCGGAGCCGATGAAGAGCCGCGTCAGATCATAGCCGGTATTGTCCTTGCGCAGCGCGCCCAGCGTCGAGAGCAGCCTGCCGTCGGCGAGCGCCACTTCGACGCCGAGCGCCAGATCGCGCATCGACCCATAGGCGATGACATGAACGCCGCCGGCGTTGGTCGAAAGATTGCCGCCGATGGTGCAGCTGCCTTCCGAGGCCAGCGACAGCGGAAAATAGCGGTCGGCGGCTTGCGCCGCGTCCTGCGCCTGCGCCAGCGTCACGCCGGCTTCGAGCGTCATCGCGTCGGCGTCCGCGTCGACGGCGCGGATTTGGTTGAGCCTTTCAAGCGACAGCACGACCGAGGCGCCGCTCGCGTCGGGGGTCTGTCCGCCGACAAGTCCGGTATTGCCGCCTTGAGGGGTTACGGGCGCGCCGGATTCATTGCACAGCGCAAGAATGTCGCCGACTTCGCGCGCGGTTCGAGGCTTTAACACGCAGAGCGCGCGGCCATGGTAGAGGTCGCGAGGCTCGTCGAGATAGGGCGACATCGCCGTCGCATCGGTGACGACGGCCGTCTCGCCGACAATCGCTGCGAGACGAGAAAGGAGAAGAGGCGCGTCAGACCGATTGGCTGTCACAGTCAGTAGGATGCGCCCTTTTTGTCGCGCTGTCCTTAGCGATAAGGACGGCGGCGGTCATCTTTGCGGCGCGCATAGACATAAGCGCGCATGGCGACAGGCGCGCTAGCGAGGACGATACTGCACAATGTCGCGGCGATAAGCGCATTCATCATGACGTTCTCCTTCCAGATCACGGAAATCATTCAACTTCCGGCTACGCTGGACTACCTCGCAAATCCTATGCCTGATTTGGCGGGCCGGCAACTCCGCAGAGCAGGACCGCTGCGTCCCAATGTCGCTTCTTGACTCTCCTGTGACATTCTCGGCACAGGAGCGTGACGCCGGCGCCGAGGATTTCATCCCAATAGGCGCCGTTTTGTGGATTTGCGCCGGCTCTCCCTCTCAAGAACCGCCACGATCTCGACATGCGCCGCATAGCGGAACTGATCGAGCGGCGCGATTTCGCGAATGACGTAGCCGCCTTTGAGCAAAATTGCGGCGTCGCGGGCGAAACTTTGAGCATTGCAGGAAACGGCGACGACGATGGGGATGTCCGATCGCGCGATTTCGGCCGCTTGGGCGGGCGCGCCGGCGCGCGGCGGATCAAACACGACAGCGTCGAAACCATTGAGTTCGCTGGCGCTCAGCGGCCGGGCGAAGAGATCGCGCTCGATCCCTTCGAGCGGAAGCAGGCCTTGCGCCGCCTGCGCGGCGGCGCGCATGGCCGCAATCGCTTGACCGTCCGAATCATAGGCGTCGACCTTGGCGTGTTGCGCCAGCCGGAGCGCGAAGGCGCCGACTCCGCAGAAAAGATCGGCGACAATTCGCGCCTTCGCGGTCGCCTTGCAGACCAGCGCCGCGATCTCATCCTCGCCGGTCTGAGTCGCCTGTAGAAAGGCGCCGGCGGGAAGCGTCAGCCTCGCCTCGCCGATTGCGATTTGTGGCGCATGACGCAAAGCGACGAGCCTGCCGTGATTGGTCAGGCGCGCCAGATCATGCGCCTCGGCGGCGGCGATCAGCGCGCCGATTTCCGCATCGGTGAGCGGACCAGCGCCGCGCAGCTCCATATCGAGACCGCCGAGCGTCGCCGTGACGGCGATGTCGAGCGGCTTGCCGCGCGGCGCGAGAATCGCGGCGACGGCGCGCGCGGCGCCTAGCGCGCCATCGAGCTCGGTTGCGAGCAAGGGGCAGCAGTCGATCTCGACAATTCGATGCGAACGCGCCGCCATGAAGCCGACGCGCGTCTTTCCTGAGTCGAACCGCGCGTGAAAAGTCACGCGGCGCCGGCCGGCGCCATGCGCGTCGATCAGCGGCGCGACGTCGAGCAGCAGTCCGGCGTTGAGAAGCGCCTTTTCGACAAGGCCGCGCTTCCACTGCGCATAGGCGTCGGCGCGCAGCGTCTGCACGGCGCAGCCGCCGCAATCGGCAAAATGCGGACAGATCGGCGCGATGCGCTGCGGGGAGGCTTCGAGAATGTTGACGAGTCGCCCATGGTCGCCCTCCACTTCCGCGGTCACGGTCTCGCCGGGAAGCGCGTAGGGAACAAAGACGCGCTTCTCATCTAGCAGCGCGACGCCCTCGCCGCGATGGCCGAGCTTCTCGATGCGCAGACGCTCGACGCTCATCATCGCGTGGCGTGAACCAGAAATTCGCGATTGCCGTCTCCGCCCTCGATCGGCGAGGGAACGACGCCGCAAACCCGCCAGCCGAGCGCTTCGATTTCTTTCTCTATGCGCGCGCAGACCTGTGCGTGAATCTTCTCGTCCCGCACCACGCCCTTCTTCGCCGCCGCGCGGCCGGCCTCGAACTGCGGCTTGATCAGCGCGACAAGATCGACGCGCGGCGCGGCGAGCGACAGGACATGCGGCAGAAGCGCTACGAGCGAAATAAAACTCGCGTCGATGACGATCAGGCTCGGCGGTTCGCTAAGATGCTCGGCCGTCAACGCCCGCGCGTCCTGCCCTTCGAGCGACGTTAAGCGCCGATCGGCGCGCAGCCTTTGATGCAATTGTCCGTGACCGACGTCAGCGGCGACGACATGGCGCGCGCCGCGCGACAGCAGAACGTCGGTGAAGCCGCCGGTCGAGGCGCCGACATCGAGACAGAAGCGCGCTTCAGGATCGACGCCAAACTGGTCGAGCGCATACGCCAGTTTCACGCCGCCGCGCGACACCCAGGGGTAAGCGGCGCGCGCCTCAATATTCGCGTCGGCGGCGATCTGCTCGGAGGGCTTCTTGACGATGCGGCCGTCGACGCTGACGAGGCCGGCTTCGATCGCCTCGCGCGCCTTGGCGCGGCTTTCGAACAGCCCGCGCGCATGGAGCGCCGCATCGGCGCGGCTCGCGGCCATCGTCACTCTCCCGTCTGCAGCAGCGTGCCGGCCCGCCGCGCGCTCTGCAATAACATGCCGAACGCGGCGGACGCCGCCGCGAACAGAACGACGTCGATGGCCAATCCCTGCGCCAGCAGATCCCAGCGAATGACGTGATCGATCAATACGGCGCGCAGACCTTCGAACACATAGGTCGGCGGCAGCATCCACGAGACCGGCTGCAGCCATGTCGGCAGCGTCGTCACCGGATAATAGACGGCGCCGAGCGGCTGCACGAAAAACA
>JAKFXD010000050.1 GCA_021731565.1 Methylocystis sp.
GAGGCCGCCGGTTTCCTGAGAGCTGGCGCCGAAGGCGTAACCGATGTTGACGCCGCCGTAGAGACCCGTCCAGGTGAATGTTGGCGGAGGCGGAGCCGGCGGAGCCTTGTAGTGCGGTAGATCGGCAGCGCTAGCCGCGGCGCCGGCGCTCGCGACCATCAGCGCGGCGATCGCGCAGCGATTAAAATGTTTCATGGGAACCCCCGGATTAAATTCTGCGGTCGAGCTCGACGACTGGCGCCGAAGTCCCTGTCACGTTGCTATAAAATTTTGGTAATGCAACTGCGGCTGGCGCAAAATTAGGCTGTGGCCTGCTCATTCTTGACGGCTGTGGCTCTGGGGCAACAATCCCTGTAATTCATGTGAGATAGCCGGCGCCGTTATGCTGCAGGCGCTGCCATGGAGGCTTTCCGAACCTTGACTTTAGGCAGTTGCGCGGCTTGCCGCGTCAAACGCTGCGCAGTAATCCTTCCGCCGGCCGCAGCGCGGCATAGACCGTCGAACCGCGCGGCGAATTCGCCCCGATGCGAGGATAAGTGAGCGCGACCGAACCCGCCGTCACGCCGGAGCTGGCCGCCGCCCATGGCCTCAAGCCGGATGAATATGAGCGCCTCCTGAAACTCATCGGCCGGCGGCCGAGCTTCACCGAGCTCGGCATTTTCTCGGCCATGTGGAACGAGCACTGCTCCTACAAATCGTCGCGCATCCATCTGCGAAAGCTGCCGACCAAGGCGCCCTGGGTGATTCGCGGTCCCGGCGAAAACGCCGGCGTGATCGACATCGGGGACGGCGACGCCTGCGTCTTCAAGATGGAGAGCCACAACCACCCCTCCTTCATCGAACCCTATCAGGGCGCGGCGACGGGGGTCGGCGGCATCCTGCGCGACGTGTTCACCATGGGTGCGCGGCCGATCGCCTGCCTCAATCTTCTGCGCTTCGGGCGTCCGACGCATCCGAGGACGCGGCGGCTGGTTGCCGGCGTCGTCGCCGGAATCGGCGGCTATGGCAATAGTTTCGGCGTGCCGACGGTCGGCGGTTCGACCGAGTTCGACACCTCCTATGACGGCAATATCCTGGTCAACGCCATGGCGGTCGGGCTGGCGCGCGCCGATGGAATTTTCTATTCGGCCGCAGCCGGGGTCGGCAATCCGATTGTCTATCTCGGCTCGAAGACCGGGCGCGACGGCATTCACGGGGCGACCATGGCGTCGGCCTCCTTCGAGGCGGACGCCGAGGAAAAACGTCCGACCGTGCAGGTCGGCGATCCTTTTTCGGAAAAGCTGCTGCTCGAGGCCTGTCTGGAGCTGATGGCGTCGGGCGCGGTGATCGCCATTCAGGACATGGGCGCCGCCGGCCTCACCTCCTCCGCGGTCGAAATGGGCGCCAAGGGCAATCTCGGCGTCGAACTCGACCTCGACGCCGTGCCTTGCCGCGAAGCGGGCATGAGCGCCTATGAAATGATGCTCTCCGAAAGCCAGGAGCGCATGCTCATGGTCTTAAAGCCCGAACTCGAAGCGCAGGCCGAGGCGATTTTTAAGAAATGGGGACTCGATTTCGCGATCATCGGCAAGACCACCGACACGCTGCGCTTCGTCGTCAAGCACGAGGGCGAGGTGAAGGCCGACCTGCCGATCAAGCAATTGGGCGACGAAGCGCCGGTCTATGATCGGCCCTTTACGCCGACGCCGAAACAGCCGGCGCTCGACCCGGCGTCGATCAGAGCGCCGCTGTCGGATCGCGAGGCGCTTCTGAGACTGCTCGCAACGCCGAACCTTTGCTCGAAGCGCTGGGTCTGGGAGCAATACGACCACCTCATTCTCGGCAATAGCATCCGCCCGCCGGGGGGCGACGCCGCCGTGGTCAGGGTCAAGGAGGGGCCGAAGGGGTTGGCGCTGACCACCGACGTGACCGCGCGCTATTGCGCCGCCGACCCATACGAAGGCGGCAAGCAGGCGGTCGCGGAAAGCTGGCGCAACATCACCGTGCGGGGCGCGACGCCGCTGGCGCTCACCGACAATCTCAATTTCGGCAACCCGGAAAGGCCCGAATATATGGGCCAGTTCGTCGGCTGCCTGCAGGGGATCGGCGAAGCGGCGCAGGCGCTCGATTTCCCGATCGTTTCCGGCAATGTCTCGCTCTACAACGAGACGCAGGGCGCCGGCATTCTGCCGACCCCTGCGATCGGCGGGGTCGGGGTCATCGCCGATGTCGCCAAGGCGGCGCGGACCGGCTTCGCGCGCGATGGCGACGCGATCCTGCTGGTCGGAAAGACTTCAGGCTGGCTCGGCCAGTCGGCCTATGCGCATGATCTCTGCGGGCGGGCTGACGGCGCGCCGCCGCCGGTCGATCTCGCCGCCGAGCGCCGGAACGGCGATTTCGTGCGGGAGCTGATTCTTTCCGGCCGCGTCAGCGCGGCGCATGATCTTAGCGACGGCGGCCTCGCCGTCGCGCTCGCCGAAATGGCGCTCGCCGGCGGGATGGGGGCCGAAATCACCGACCTCCCCGAGGGCCCGCGCCACGCAGTGCTGTTCGGTGAAGATCAGGCTCGGTATTTGATTGCGACCAATGAAGCGCCGCTTGTCGTCGCTTTGGCCACGCAAGCGCGCGTCCCCATACTGCCCATCGGGCGCGTGGGCGGCGACGCCTTGATCCTTCCCGGGGAAACGCCGATATTGCTGACCGAACTGCAAGAGGCGCACGAAACCCCGCTGCCGGCCTTCATGGCCGGCGACGACAATGCGCTGACGGCCGCTTTCTCAACCCAGGCGCCATAAAATGCCCATGCCCGCCGCCGAAATCGAGCGTCTCATCAAATCCGCCATTCCCGACGCGCAGGTGGAGCTGACCGCGCTCGTCAATGATGACGATCATTGGGCGGCGACGGTCGTCTCGGAGAGCTTCCGGGGCCTCACCCGCGTCAAGCAGCATCAGATGGTCAACGCCGCCTTCGGCGACCGCCTCGGCGGCGAGCTGCATGCGTTGCAGCTGACGACGCGGACGCCTGAAGGCGCCTAGCCCGTTGAAGCGGACCACGCGGGACACATATTTGACGCGTAGGCCTTCGCTCAACTGGGGAGCTTTCCGATGGTAAAGCGCGTGTTGTTTGCTGCAGTCGTTGGGGTATTCGCCTTGAATCAGTCCGCCGTAGCGGATCATAAGCGGCATGTGTCGCCGGATCGGCATCCGGACCACGCCGCTTGCGAGCGCGGCGGATGGAATCATTCCTCCTGCGGACATCTTCGCCACTACGGAGACAGCACGCACTACTACTATCATCATGATCGGCGACAGCGCCACGGTATGGCGCTGGACTGATCGGCTTGGACGAAGGCGCGCTCAAAAGTCGGAGATAGGTCATGAAAAAGACAGTGACGGTCGCGCTTCTCGTCCTCGCCTGCATGCTCTCCAGCGGCGGCGCATTCGCCCAGCGTGGGCGCGCGCCCTGCTGCCAACCGGTCGCGCCGCCCTGGATCGAATATCAGATGTGGTCCAACGCGCATTATTTGGGCTGCGATTATCTGCGCCAGCTCTATAAATACGGCGATGACGTCGACGCCAGGCGCGCCTGCCAGGGGATGATGTTCAACTGACGGGCCGCGCCGGCGGCGCTGGGAGGAGACAAGGTGAGCACTGAAGACACAAACACGCGCATCAAGAATGAGATCGACTCCTCCGACGTCGTGCTTTTCATGAAGGGCACGCCGCAGGCGCCGCAGTGCGGCTTCTCCATGCAGGTGGTTCAGATCCTCAACCACCTCGGCGTGCCTTACAAGGCGATCAATGTGCTCGCCGACGGCGCGATACGCGACGGCGTCAAGGCCTATTCGAACTGGCCGACGATTCCGCAGCTTTACGTGAAGAGTGAATTCATCGGCGGTTGCGACATCGCCAAGGAAATGTTCCAGAGCGGCGAACTCGTCGCCCTGCTCGACAAGGAAGGCGTGCCGCGCGCTCAGGCGAGCAAGGCCTGACAAGCGTCGCGACAAGCTGATCGAAGACGGAAAATTCCGGCGCGCGCAGGCTTGCGCGCGCCGTTTTTTTTGCGCCTGCGTGGACCCATGACATTTTCGGGCGGCGCCCCTACCACAGTTTCATGACGCTATTATAACAGTCTAGGTCGAAGGTCCGAGCGCCCGGTTTTCCGGGCGATAGACGACGGATGAGCTTCGACTGAAGGAGCGCCCCTCATGAAACCCATGCTTATGGTTGTCGCACTGGCGGCTTTTCTTGCGCCCGCATCGATCGGGTCAGCGGTCGCGCAGGATCATTACCGCTCCGCTGACGCTCGTTACTATTGCGATAGCTGCGACCCGACGATCGCCGAGCAACACGCCACGCAGTGGCTCGGGGGAGCCCAGCGCCGCAGGACCTATGCTTGGCCGGATCAGCGTTACTATGGCGTACATGGCATGATGTACGACTGAGCAGTCGGATCGGCGCGTCCTGACGCTGTCAGGACGCGGATTTTGGGCGGGAACCGATTTGATTTCGTGGTTGCATTGCGCCAATTTCGCGCAATGTCTTTTTCGTCCGGGCGCCAATATGACCGTCGCGCGTCGTTGCGTTTCGCGGCGCCATGACCGCCACAACGCCAATTGCTCTGACTCAAGGCGACCCCTCAGGCGTCGGACCTGAACTCGCGCTCAGGGCCTATGTCGCGCGTCGCTCGCATGATCTGCCGCCCTTCTTCCTGCTTAGCGATCGCGCTTTTATCGCTCGCGTCGCGGCCAATCTCGCGCTTGAAGTAGAGATCGAAAACACGGATGCGGCGCATGCATCCGACGTGTTCTCGCGGGCGCTGCCCATCGTCGATATCGGCGGCGATGTCGCCGGCGTCCCCGGCAGTCCCGATCCCGCGGACGCGCGATCAACGATAAGCTCCATCGAGCGGGCGGTCGGATGCCTCGCCAAGGGCGAAGCGCGCGCCGTCGTCACCAATCCGATCGCGAAATCGATTCTCTATAAGGCCGGCTTCAAACATCCCGGGCATACGGAATTTCTGGCCGAACTCGCGCATCGACATTATGGCGGCGACCATCGCGCGGTGATGATGCTGTGGTCGCAGGAACTGGCGACAGTTCCGCTGACGATTCACATTGCGCTGAGCGACGCGCCCAAGCGCCTGACCCGCGAGTTGATCGTCGAGACCGGCGAGATCGTCGCGCGCGACCTTGAGACGCGCTTTCGCATTCAACAGCCCCGCCTCGCCTTCGCCGGACTCAATCCTCATGCCGGCGAGGACGGCGCGCTCGGCGCCGAGGAGATCGAGATCATCGCGCCGGCGATCGCCGAATTGCGCGCGCGGGGCGTCAGAGCATCCGGACCTTTTCCCGCCGACACGATGTTCCATGCGGCGGCCCGCGCGAAATATGACGTGGCCCTGTGTCCGACCCATGATCAGGCGCTGATACCGATCAAGACGCTCGCTTTCGAGCGCGGCGTCAATGTCACGCTGGGCCTTCCCTTCGTGCGCACATCTCCCGATCATGGAACGGCCTTCGACATCGCCGGCGAAGGAATCGCCGATCCGACGAGTCTCATCGAAGCGATCAAACTTGCGGGACGCATCAGTTAAGTGGCCGACGCCCTGCCGCCTCTGCGCGATGTCGTCGCGCGCTATGGACTCGACGCGAAGAAAACGCTCGGCCAGAATTTTCTGTTCGACCTCAACCTCACCGCGCGCATCGCCCGCGCCGCAGGGCTATTCGACGACTGCGTCGTCGTCGAGATTGGCCCCGGCCCTGGCGGCCTGACGCGGGCGCTGCTCGCGCAGGGCGCGCGCGTCATCGCGATCGAACGCGATTCGCGCTGCCTGCCGGCGCTTGAAGAGATTTTGGCGCATTATCCGGGCAGGTTGACGATCGTCGAAGGCGATGCGCTGGAGATCGATGTCGCGGCGCTCGTGCGGACTCACGCGCCTGTCATTCCCGACGCTCGTGAAACGAGCGATCGGGAATCCAGGGCGAATTCCGATAGCGGCGCCGCTGCTCTGGATTCCCGATCAGACCTTCGGCCTGTCGGGAATGACAACCGCGCCTCCGCCCGCATTTGCGCCAATCTTCCCTATAATGTCGCGACGGCGCTGCTGACGAAATGGATCGAGGCGGAGCCCTGGCCCTCCGTCTTCGATCGCTATGTTCTGATGTTTCAGAAAGAAGTCGCGCTGCGCATCGTCGCGACGCCGAAGGAGCGCGCCGATTATGGCCGGCTCGCCGTGCTGTGCGGCTGGCGCACGAAGGCGCGCATTCTCTTCGACGTGTCGCCCGCGGCCTTCACGCCGCCGCCGAAAGTGACCTCGTCCGTCGTCGAGCTTGTTCCAAATCCGGCGCCCCTCGACTGCGATCCACGGGCGCTGTCGCGCGTCACGCAAGCCGCCTTCGGCCAGCGCCGCAAGATGTTACGGCAGAGTTTGAAATCGCTCGGCGTCGACGCCCCGGCGCTGCTTGCAGCAGCAGGGATAGAAGAAACCAAACGCGCGGAGGAAATCGACGTTGCGGGCTTCGTCGCTCTGGCCAATGCGCTAACGCGTGCGTGACGATCGCTATTCGCTCAGCAATTTTGCGACGAATTGCTCAATCTCCCTGTCGCGCCTAGGCCGTCTCTGCCGCTCGGCGCGCAGGATCGCGATCAGATCGTCGAAGGCGCGCTGCAGATCGTCGTTGACGATCACATAGTCGTAGTCTTTCCAGCGCGCGATTTCCTTTCGCGCATTTTCAAGACGCCGCGCCATTGCGTCGCGCGTATCTTCCGCGCGCCGCTCCAGTCGGGCGCGCAATTCGTCCATCGACGGCGGCAGGATGAAGACGGTGACGGCGTCGGCGCCCATTTTCTCGCGCACCTGGCGCGTGCCCTGATAGTCAATGTCGAAGAGACAGTCGCGCCCCTGCGCCAATATCTCTTCCACCGGCGCGCGCGGCGTGCCGTAGAAATTGTCGTGAACTTCGGCCCATTCCAAAAGTTCGCCGGCGTCGCGCATGGCGACGAAGCGCTTTTGCGAAATGAAGCTGTAATGAATGCCGTCGACCTCGCTCGAGCGGCGCGCCCGCGTCGTCACCGAAATCGACAGCGTCAGGTCGAGCCCGCGATCCTGCAGCAGCATCCGCGTCAGAGTCGTCTTGCCCGCGCCCGACGGCGAGGAAAGAATGAGGACGATGCCGCGGCGGTGGATTGGGTTGGCGGACATGGTTTTTCGAGAGCGAGTGGTGAGTAGTGAGTAGTGAGTGATGGTCGCTCTGTCCACTCACTACTCACTATTCACTACTCACTCGATATTTTGCACCTGCTCGCGCAATTGCTCGACCTCGATTTTGAGTTCGAGGCCGATCGCGGTCAGTCCGGCGTCGTTCGATTTGGCGCAGAGCGTATTGGTCTCCCGGCCGAGTTCCTGCGCCAGAAAGTCGAGACGCCGGCCAACCGGTCCGCCAGAAACAAGAAGTTTGGAAGCGCTCTCGACATGCGCCTTCAGCCGGTCAAGCTCCTCGCGAATGTCGGCGCGCACCGCGAGCAGCGCCGCCTCCTGATGCAGCCGCGTCGGATCGAAGGCGTCCGCATTCTCAAGAAGTCGCGCGATCTGCTGTTTCAGCCGCGCGCGAATCGCCTCGGGCTGGCGCGCCGGCGCGGCGTCGGCCTGCGCCGCGAGCGTCGATATACGATCGAGCCGGCGTCGGAGAACCCCCGCCAGGGCTTCGCCTTCCGCCCGGCGCGAGGCGATCAGCGCATCGACCGCTTCATCGAGCGATTCGATGATGCGCGCCTCAAGCTCGGCGCGCTCGGCTTCCGTGAACTCCGGCTCGACGATCTCGACGACGCCGCGCACCGCCAAGAGACCGTCGAGCGTCGCGGGTCCGACATTGGCGGGCGGCGGCCGATCGGCGAGCGCCGCGAGAAGCGCGTCGAGGGCGGGGCGATTAAGCCGGGCGATCTGGCTTTCGTCTTCGCGCCTCGCGGCGAGATTGGCGAAGATCGAGCCGCGCGCGAGCCGCGCGGCGATTTTTTCCCGCGCCTTGATTTCCACCGAGTCGAAATCCGGCGGCGCGCGCAGGCGCAGATCGAGCCCCTTCGCATTGACGCTCTTTAATTCCCAGGCATAGCGGAAAGAGGCGACGGCGCCCTGGACGCGGGCGAACCCCGTCATGCTGTGAAGGCTCATAAGCGACGGCGGCTCCGGGAAGGCGGACTGGCGTGCGGCTTCGCCGCGCCGCGCCTCACTACCGCGGCCACCTCCTTACCGCAATTCGGCGGTCGAAGGGACCGTCTTTGACGAGGTGAGATCCCAGCTCTTGTCGCGCAGCGGGTCGAGCGGAGTGCCTTCTGAGGCGTCGAAAGCCCGCGGACGAAAGGGCCGACCGCCAGTCGGCGCCAAGGCCGTGGCTTCCGGAGGCGGCGCAGCGTCCTGGGCGGCGTTGCGCGACAGCGCCTCGGGCAGCAATTCGTCGGAGCCTGCCGCAAGGCCCAGCCGCGCGGCGCGCGCGCGCTGCTCGGCGCGTTGCGCGGGCGACACAGGATAGCTGGCGATGTCGGAACCGTCGTCAGGCCGGGAGTCCGGACCTTGGCGCGCAACCGTCGTCATATCCGGATTGAGCCGCTCCTCCCCGTCCTCCGCGTCGGACGGCGGCGGTCGCCGCGCCAGCAGGGAGGCGTCGAACAGGGCCTTCGTGGGCGGCTGAGCGGAGTCCTCGGTAAAAAAGGGTCGCGCCTTTCGCAGACGCACGAATTCGGCCGCATAGGCCTGGGTGCGGTCGCCATGGCCGCCGAGGAAAAAATCGGCTTCCGCATAAGCAAATTTGCCGAGCCGATGGGTGGCGCCGTCATCCGCGGCCATGGCCCCGCCCGGCGGATAGTCTTCGTGACGCTCGGAGAGCGCCACGAGACGGCCGATGGGGGCCTGGGTGCGCTTGTCGGGTTTGGGCGCAGCCGGGGCCGGAACGCCGGGCGCGGCGCGATCGGGCGCGTCCTCGTTCTTTTCCTTCTCCAGGCGGCGCCAGTTCTGGACGTTGCGCGAATGCTGGTCGAGGGATTCGGAGAAGACATGGCCGCCCGCGCCGTCGGCGACGAAATAGAGATCGCGGGTCGCCGCCGGATGCGCCGCGGCTTCTAGGGCGGCCCGGCCGGGATTGGCGATCGGGCCCGGCGGCAGACCGTCGATGGCGTAGGTGTTGTAAGGCGTCCACTTCTCGATTTCGGCGCGCATGATCGGCCGGCCGAGCGTCGCCTTGCCGCCGACGAGCCCGTAGATAATCGTCGGATCGGACTGGAGGCGCATGCCTTTACGCAGCCGGTTGACGAATACGGCGGCGACGCGGGGACGCTCCTCGACCTTGCCGGTCTCCTTTTCGACGATCGACGCCAGCGTCACCAATTCATAGGGCGTGCGCAGCGGCAGGTCGGGCGCGCGCTTCGACCAGATCGCTTCGAGCGTCTTGCGCTGATCTTCCTGCATTTTCGCGACCAGGCGGGCCCGCGGATAGCCGCGCGGGAATTTGTAGGTTTCGGGAAGCAGAACGCCTTCCTTGGGAAGGTCGGCGACGTCGCCCGCCAGCAGCTCGGCCTCTTTCAGCTTCTGTACGATCTGCTCCGAGGTGAGGCCTTCCGGGATCGTGACGCTGTGCATGACTTGGCGGCCGGAGGCGATCTGATCGATCACGTCGCGCAGGCTGACGTTTTTCTTGAACGCATATTCGCCGGGCTTCAGCTTGCCGAGCTTGCCTTCGAGCACGAGGCCAAGCTGCATGAGCGCCGGATTGGCGATGACGCCTTCGCGTTCGAGATGAGAGATGATCTCGATCAGGTCGCTGCGCGGCGGAATATAAACGACCTTGTCGGCGGCGAGAGGGCCTGGCGCTTTCAGCCTATGCGAGGCGGCGACGAGGCCGAAGGCGCCGGCGACCAATGCGACGAGCAGGAAACTCAAGAAGCCGCTCGCCATCGACAGCGTGCCCTCGCGACGCTTCTTCTTCTTTTTTGGCGGCGGGGCGGGCGCCGCCTGCGGCTGCGAAACCTGCCTGGCGCCTTGCAGCGCGGCGCGCCGCCGATACATGCCGGGCTGAGCGGCGTCCGGCGTCGCGCCGGAACGCGGATCGGGCGCGCCGACCGGTGGCGCCTCGGCCCTTGGCGGCGCCGGCTGCGGCGCGGGCGCGCTCGTATGAGCCGTCGATGACGGGACCGGCGCAGACGTCGCGATTTCAGCGGCGGGCGCGACGGGGGCTTTCGGCGGCTCGGCGTCAGGCGTCTCGACTTCGGCCGAAATCGGCGGAGCGGCGGGCGGCGC
>JAKFXD010000034.1 GCA_021731565.1 Methylocystis sp.
CCCGCTTCACGAAGGCGACGATCTCGTTCCGGTAGTGTTCGGGCGTGATGAATTCCGGATGCGCCTCGTAATGCGCCAGCAGCTTTTCCGCATAGGCCGACAATTTGAAGAACCAGCTCTCCTCCTCGACCCATTCGACCGGCGTGCCGGTCGGCGCGAATTTTTTGCCGTCGCGCTCGGAAAGCTCGCCTTCGTCGTAATAGGCCTCGTCGCGCACCGAATACCAGCCGGCGTATTTCGACAGATAGAGATCGCCGTTCGCCGCCATGCGTCGCCAGATTTCGAGCACGGTCTCCTTGTGGCGCTGCTGCGTCGTGCGCACGATGTCGTCGGCGCGAGCGTTCAGCGCCTCGCCCATGCGGGCGAATTGCGCGGCGGTGCGGTCGGCGAGCGCCTGGGGCGTCAGCCCTTCCTTCTCGGCCGTGCGCTGCATTTTCTGCCCATGTTCGTCCATGCCGGTGACGAACAGCACGTCATAGCCGTCGAGCCGCTTCCACCTGGCGAAAGCGTCGGTGGCGATGCGCTCATAGGCGTGGCCGATATGCGGCGCGCCATTCGCGTAAGGAATGGCGGTGGTGATCATGTAGGGAGGGCGCTCGGGCATGGCTCGGGTCTAGCGCGGTTTGGCGGCGCGGGAAAGCGGGCCCGGCGATCGTCGATCCGCGACTCCCCTTCCCGCCCGCCTTGCGCTAAGCTGACCGCCCGGATCGGGCGCCGGAGCATGAGGATGAGCGCACCCAAAAGCGCGCCGAGAGACCTGGCGCGGCGGTTCGCCTTGAAGCGCGAAGGTCGCGGCGGCGGCTGGCGTCGCGAGAGCTTCACGCTCGAGCGCGGCGAGGCGCGGGCGAAGGCGCGGGAATGGTTCGAGCGCTTCCCCAAGGCCGCCTATATGACCGAGATCGAATTCTGGCGCGAATTGGACGACGGGCGAATCGAATTCACCATCCGCCGGCTGCCGAGCGCCGATTGACCCGCGGTCGCCCGACCTATTCCGGCCCCACGTCCGGCGTGCGCCAGCCGAGATGCTGGCCGCTGTCGACCGCGATCATCTGCCCGGTGACGCTTTTTGCCCGGCAAAGGTAGATAACGGCGTCGACCACGCCCGAAACGTCGGCGGCGCGCTCCAGCGGCACGCCGCGCGCCTCGAACTCGAATTCCTTCTCGCCGAGCGCCGCGTTGGGAAAGACCGGGCCAGGTCCCACCGCATTGACGCGGATGCGCGGGGCGAAGGCCTGGGCCATGGTCTGCGTCGCCACCCAGAGCGCCGATTTCGACAGCGTATAGGTGAAGTGGCGCGGGGTCAGTCGCCAGACCCGCTGGTCGAGAATATTGACGATCGCGCCATTGGCCTGCGCCGGCAGCGCCGCCGCGAAGTCGCGCGACAAAAGCAGCGGCGCGCGCAGATTGATCTGCATCTGCCGCTCGTAAATCTCCAGCGAGAAGTCCTCGGCGGCGTCGATCTCGAAAATCGAGGCGTTGTTGATAAGGAGCCGCAACGCGCCGAAGGCTTCGCCGGCCTGCTCAACAATGCGCTGCGTCGAAGCCGCGTCGGCAAGGTCGGCGATCGCCGTCGCCGCGCGGCCGCCGCGCTTGCGGATCGCATGCGCCGCGAGTTCGGCCTCCTCCGCCGAACGTGGAGAAGCGTGCAGCACCACCGCCCGGCCTTCGCGCGCGAACCGCTCGGCGATGGCGAGCCCGATCCGGCGCGGCGCGCCGGTGATCAGCACGGGTCCGTCTGCGTCGTCGCCTTCGCTCATGCGCCTCCCCTGCTGCCGAAGGCCCTAAATCAGCTCTGCGCGTCCTCGCCGTCGCCGACATCGCCGATATGTTCGACCGAGACGACGCGCTCGTCTTCCGCCGTGTCGAACACGATGACCCCCTGCGCGCCGCGCCCGGCGATGCGGATGCCCTCGACCGGGCAGCGGATCAGCTGGCCGCCGTCGGTCACCAGCATGATTTCATCGCCGTGGCCGACCGGGAAGGAGGCGACGAGCTTGCCGTTCCTCGCGTTCACCGCCATGGCGACGATGCCTTTGCCGCCGCGTCCGGTCGTACGATATTCGTAAGAGCTCGTACGCTTTCCATAACCGTTTTCGGAGACCGTGAGAATGATCTGCTCGGCCGCCTGCATCTCGTAAAAGCGCGTATCCGCCAGTTCGACGGCGCCCGCCGCCTCCTCGGCCTCGCCGCCGGTCTCGGGCGACACGTCCTCGCCCATGCGCCGGCGCAGCGCGTTGGCGCGCTTCAGATAGGCGCCGCGCTCCTCGCCGGTCGCATCGAAATGATTGAGGATCGACAGCGAGATCACCCGATCGTCAGGCCCGAGCGCCACGCCGCGCACGCCCATCGAGGTGCGGCCCTGGAACACGCGCACCTCCGGCACGGCGAAGCGGATGCATTGGCCGTCGCGGGTCGTGAGCAATATGTCGTCATGTTCGGTCGCGGTCGCGACATCAACGATCGCCTCGCCTGCGTCGAGTTTCATCGCGATGAGGCCATTGCGGCGCACGTCGACGAAATCCGAGAGTTTGTTGCGTCTCACCGTACCGCCGGTCGTCGCGAAAATCACGTCGAGCGTCGCCCAGCTCGCTTCGTCCTCGGGCAGCGGCATGATGGTGGTGATCCGCTCATTCTGCTCGAGGGGCAGCATATTGACCAGCGCCTTGCCGCGCGCCTGCGGCGCCGACAGCGGCAGTCGCCAGACCTTTTCCTTGTAAGCCTTGCCGAGCGAGGAAAAGAACAGCACCGGCGTATGGGTATTGGCGACGAAGAGCCGGTGGACGAAATCCTCTTCCTTCGTCTGCATGCCGGAGCGGCCCTTGCCGCCCCGCCTTTGCGCGCGATAGGTCGAAAGCGGCACGCGCTTGATGTAGCCGGCGTGCGAGACGGTGACGACCATGTCCTCGCGCGCGATGAGGTCTTCGTCCTCGACCTCGCCGTCGGACTCGACGATTTGCGTGCGGCGCGGCGTGGCGTAGGCTTCCTTCACCGCCAGCATCTCGTCCTTGACGATGCCGAACAGCCGCTCGCGCGAGCGCAGAATGTCGAGGTAATCGGCGATCTCGGCGGCGAGCTTGTTCAAGGCCTCGGCGATTTCCTCGCGCCCAAGCGCGGTAAGGCGCTGCAGGCGCAGATCGAGAATGGCGCGCGCCTGCGCTTCCGACAGGCGGCAGGTTCCGTCTTCAGCGAGGCGATGGCGCGGATCCGCGATGAGTTCGACGAGCGGCGCCATGTCTTTTGCCGGCCAGTCGCGCGCCATCAATGCTTCGCGCGCGGTCGCCGCGTCGGGAGAGCCGCGAATAAGGCGAATGACCTCGTCGATATTGGCGACCGCGATGGCGAGGCCAACTTGCAGATGGGCGTTGTCGCGCGCTTTGGTCAGGCGGAATTTCGTGCGCCTTGTGACGACGGTTTCGCGGTAGTCGACGAAGGCGCGCAGCACATCGTGAAGCGTCATCAGCTCCGGCCGACCGCCGTTGAGCGCGATCATGTTCACGGGGAAGCTTGTCTGCAGCGACGTATGGCGCCAGAGCTGATTCAAAACGACGTCGGATACCGCCTCGCGCTTCAGTTCGACGACGATGCGCATGCCATCGCGATCGGATTCGTCGCGCAGATCGGCAATGCCCTCGATCTTCTTTTCCTTGACCAGCTCGGCGATACGCTCGATCAGCGCCGCCTTGTTCACCTGATAGGGAATTTCAGTGAAGATGAGCGCCTCGCGATCCTTGCGCAGCGTCTCGATCTCGGACCTGGCGCGCATGATGATCGAGCCGCGCCCGGTTGCGAAAGCGTTGCGGATGCCGCCCCGCCCGAGGATCGTCGCCGCGGTCGGAAAGTCGGGCCCCGGCACGATCTCCATCAGCTCCGCGACGGTGAGGTCGGGCCGGTCGATCATGGCGATGCAGGCGTCGATCACTTCGCCGAGATTATGCGGCGGTATGTTGGTCGCCATGCCGACGGCGATGCCGCCGGCGCCATTGACCAGCAGATTGGGAAAGCGCGCCGGCAGGACCGTCGGCTCATGCTCCTTACCGTCGTAGTTGGCTTGAAAGTCGACGGTGCCTTCGTCGATGTCTTCGAGCAGCGCCAGCGCGGGCTTGGCGAGCCGCGACTCGGTGTAGCGCATCGCCGCCGGCGGATCATTGTCGACCGAGCCGAAATTGCCCTGCCCGTCGATGAGCGGCAGCCGCATCGAAAAGGGCTGCGCCATGCGCACCAGCGCATCGTAAATCGCAGCGTCGCCGTGCGGGTGATATTTACCCATCACGTCGCCAACGATGCGCGCCGATTTCACATAGGATTTGTCCGGCGTATGTCCGTTCTCATGCATCGAGAACAGAATGCGCCGATGCACCGGCTTCAAACCGTCGCGCACATCGGGGAGCGCACGCGACACGATGACGCTCATCGCGTAATCGAGATAGGAGCGCTTCATCTCGTCGGCGATGGAGACCGGTTTGATGTCGGAGCCGGGCTTGTCGGAGTCGTCTTTTTTGGTGTCGTCGTCGGCCAAGTGAGCGCCAGTTCAAGGATAGCGTCTAGCTGACATGTCTATAGGCGATTCGAGCGGGCGACGCCAGTATTAGCCCTTTATGAAGAACAATGTATTTCAAAAGGTTATCGTTCTATTCGCCGCCCGTTGGCGATCGACGCCGTGCTTTTGGCGTTTTGCGCTTCCCCGCGGCCGGTTTCGGCCTTTTCGGACCCGCCCGGAGAGCGGCTTCAACCGCCGATTTGGCCCAGAAAACCAGTTGGTCGGCGTCTTCGAACGCCTGGTCGGGGAGGCTCCAATAGGAAACCGCGATCGGTCGATCCTTGCCCTGATAGACGAAGGGCCGGGAGCCCGCCTCTTGAAACCGCGTTGCGCTGTGGCGGTCGGCTTTCAGATAGACGACGCCGTCCGCTTCGATCGCGAAGAACAAACCGTCGGCGTAAACGCCATGGCCGCCGAACATGCGCTTCACGGACACCGCGGCGAAAGGGGCGAAAAGCTCTTCGATACGCGCGCGGTCCATCAGCCGCTCCGGTCGATTCAGGGACCCCCGATCTGCGATCCGGCGCCGAGTCTTTCGGGGTCGGCCGGCTGCAGTTCGACGCTTTCGCCGCAGCCGCAGGCCGAGGTCTGGTTGGGGTTTTCAAATACGAAGGTCGAGGAGAACTGCGTCGTTTTCACGTCCATCGTCGTGCCGAGCAGATAGAGCACCGCCGCGGCGTCGACGATCACCCGACCGCCCTCGACGTCGATCACCTCATCGCCCTTCCTGGGTTCGGCGATCTCCATTTTATAGGACATGCCCGCGCAGCCGCCCTTCTCCACCGAGACGCGCAGCCCCTTGCCCTGGCCGGCCGCGGCGAGCAGTCCGCGCACGCGCTCGGCCGCCGCGGGGCTGACGTTCATCACGCTCATCTTCATCATTCCAGTCATTGCAAATCCGTTTCCGTAAGCCCCGCTCACCACATATCGAGCGCGACCCGCGCTTCGTCCGACATGCGGCTTTGATCCCAGGGCGGATCGAACACCATATTCACCTTCACCTCGCTGACGCCGGGCACGGCGCTCACCGCGTTCTTGACCCAGACCGGCATCTCGCCCGCCACCGGACAGCCCGGCGCGGTCAGCGTCATGTCGATGTCGACCAGCCCGTCATCGGAAATGTCGACCCGGTAGATCAGGCCAAGCTCGTAGATGTCGGCCGGAATTTCCGGATCGTAGACGGTCTTCAGCGCCTTCACGATGTCGTTCGCCAGGCGCTCGTTTTCAATGGCGCGCGACGCCTGATCCGGCGGAGCGGCGCCTTCCGCTTCTCTGGTGTTGGGAGCATCGTTCATCAACACGAAATTCCCCTTAGGCGAAAAGAGAGCGGGCCTTTTCCAGCGCCTCCGCCAGCCGGTCGATCTCTTCCCGCGTATTGTAGAGCGCGAAGGAGGCGCGACAGGTGGAGGTGACGCCGAAGCTGGCGAGAAGCGGCATGGCGCAATGCGTTCCGGCGCGCACCGCGATTCCGGATCGATCGATCACCGTGGCGATGTCATGCGCATGCGCCGCCGCCATGTCGAAGGAGACGATCGGTCCCTTGTCCGGCGCCCGGCCATAGATTTTCAGCCCCTCGATTTGAGACAGTCGCTGATGGGCGTAGGCTGTCAGCCCCGCCTCATGCGCGCGGATCGCGTCGCGGCCGATATGCTCCATATAGTCGAGCGCCGCGCCAAGCCCCACGGCCTGAGCGATCGGCGGCGTGCCCGCTTCGAAGCGGTGCGGCGGCGCGTTGTAGGCGACGCCGTCCAGCGTCACGGTTTCGATCATCTCGCCCCCGCCGCAGAAAGGCGGCAGAGACTCAAGCCATTTACGCTTGCCGTAAAGCGCGCCGATGCCGGTGGGACCATAGAGCTTGTGGCCGGTCAGCGCATAAAAGTCGACATCGAGCGCCTGCACGTCGACGTCAAGATGCACCGCGCCCTGCGAACCGTCGACGCAGAGCGGAACGCCATGGGCGTGAGCGATGCGCGCCACTTCGGCGATCGGGGTCGGCGCGCCGAGCACGTTCGACATATGGGTGAGAGTCACAATTTTGGTGCGCTTCGAGAAAAGCCTCTCGAATGCTTCGAGATCGAAGCGGCCGTCGGCGTCGACGTCGAGCCATTTCAGCACGGCGCCCTTGCGCTCGCGCAGGAAATGCCAGGGAACGATATTGGAGTGATGCTCCATCACCGAAAGGATAATCTCGTCGCCTTCGCCGATATGCGCCTCGCCGAAGGAGGCGGCGACGAGATTCAAAGCTTCGGTCGCGCCGCGGGTGAAAATGATTTCATCGGTCGATTGCGCATTGAGATAGCGGCGAACCGTTTCGCGCGCGCCTTCATAGCCTTCCGTCGCGGCGTTGGCGAGAAAATGCAGGCCGCGATGCACATTGGCGTATTCGTGCTCGTAGAATTGCGTCACCCGTTCGAGCACGGCGCGCGGCTTTTGCGCCGAGGCGGCGTTGTCCAGATAGGCGAGCGGCCTGCCATAGGGGCGCTCGGCGAGAATCGGGAAGTCGGCGCGAACCGCGTCGACGTCGTATGTTGTTTCGATGCGCGCGATCTCGTTCATCGAGCGATCCTTCGAGACAGCCAAGCGCTGACGCGATCCACGAGAAACGCCTTCAACTGGTCGTCCTCGAGCGCCTCCATCGCTTCATTGGCGAAGCCTTCGATGAGCAGCGCCTCGGCTTCGCGGCGCGGCAGGCCGCGCGCACTCAGGTAAAACAACTGGTCCTTGTCGAGCCTGCCGCAGGTCGCGCCATGGCCGCACTGCACGTCGTCGGCGAAGATTTCGAGTTCCGGCTTGTTGTTCATCGTCGCCTGCTCGGAGAGCAGCAGCGCCTTCGACTGCATGGCGCCGTCGGTCTTTTGAGCGCCCGGGCGCACGATGACCTTGCCTTGAAACACGCCGACGCTCTGATCATCGAGAATATTGCGAAAACATTCGCGGCTTGCGCCATTGGGCTTGGCATGGTCGACGATCAGCGTCGTGTCGGCGTGCAGGCGCCCGCGCCCCAGCGTCGCGCCATTGAAGGCGGCGCGCGCCCTTTCGCCATCAAGCCGCGCGAAAATCTGCCGGCGAAGCAGGCCGTCGTCCTCGATCAGAGCGAAGGAATTGATCGTCGCGCCGGCATCGAGATGCGCCAGCAGCGACGCGACGCGGATCGAATGTTCCACGCCGCCCGAAAGATGCGTCACGAGGTCGACGCGCGCATTTTGCGCCAATCGAAGCACGAGCGCGCTATTGTCTTGCGCGGAAGCAGCCGATCGCGCGCCAAGCGTTTCGACCAATGTCGCTTGAGCGCCCTCGCCGAGCATGACGAGCGCGCGCGTATAGGTCGACTGCGCCGCTTCGGCGGAGCTAAGCGTCGCAAGTTCGATCGCGCGGGAGATTCTCGTCCCTGCCGCGATTTCGACGACCACGCCGTCCTGCATCAGCGCCGCATTCAGCGCGAGGATCGGATCCTGCGCGCCGATATCGGCGCTGGCGAGCGCCGACATCACATGCGGCTCTCCCTTAGTCAGCGCGTCGCGCAACGACTGCACGGCGACGCCCTCGGGGAGCCGGGCGGTATCGGAAAGATCGGGCCGAAAAACGCCATCGAGCGTGACGAGCCGCAGCGAGTCATGCGCGCGCGGCAGCGACAACGCGGCATGCGAAGCGGTGGCGAGCGGCGCCGGCCTGCCCATCGCCGTCTTGAGGTCCGTGTAATGCCATGATTCCACGCGGCGGCTCGGCAGGCCGGACGCCGAGAACGCGGCCCAGGCGGCGGCGCGCAGACGCGGCGCGCCCTTGTCGCGCATTTCTTCGTAGAAGGAGGAGAGCGTCGCTTCCGCTTCCGCAAGCTTGATCATCGCCTCATGCCGCCTCTTGCGCGATGTAATCCTGATAGCCGCGCGCTTCGAGCTCCAGAGCGAGTTCCGGACCGCCCGACCGCATGATGCGCCCCTGCGCCATCACATGCACCGTATCGGGCCTGATATATTCGAGTAGGCGCTGATAATGCGTAATGACGACGAAGGCGCGCTCGGGCGCGCGCAGCGCATTGACGCCGTCGGCGACGACGCGCAATGCGTCGATGTCGAGCCCCGAATCCGTCTCGTCGAGAATAGCGAGCCGCGGCTGCAGAAGCGCCATCTGCAGGATTTCCATCCGCTTCTTCTCGCCGCCCGAAAAACCGGCGTTGAGCGGCCGGCGCAGCATGTCCTGCGCGATGCCCAGCGACGCGGCGGCTTCCTTGACGCGCTTCATGAACTCCGGCGTCTGCAGTTCCGGCTCGCCGCGGGCGCGCCGCTGCGCGTTTAACGCGGCCTTGAGAAAGGTCATGGTCGCGACGCCGGGAATTTCGACCGGATATTGAAAGGCGAGAAAAATGCCCTTGGCGGCGCGTTCCGCCGGGTCGAGATCGAGAATATTCTCGCCGTTGAGCCGCACTTCGCCTTTCGTTGCCTCATAGCCTTCGCGGCCGGCGACGACATAGGAGAGCGTCGATTTGCCGGTCCCGTTCGGTCCCATGATCGCCGCGACTTCGCCGGCCTTGACGGAGAGCGTAAGGCCTTTCAGGATTTCGCGCTCGCCGACGGAGACGTGGAGGTCCTTGATTTCGAGCATCAATTCAGTCCCTCGAGCCGTCGCCTCATATGCACGTAGCGAACCACTTCCACGCGGTCCTCGAGCAGCTGGTACAGGATTAGATAGGCGCCGCTAATCGCGCTTCTCACGCCTGTCCCGATGTCCGGTCGCTCTCGTCCGATTTGCGGATGTAAGCCCAACAATCTCGTTTTCCTTTCCAGCGCATCCAACATCCGATCCGCCGCGGTCTCATTTTCTTTCGCGATATAAGACCAGATCTCGATTAGATCCTCTTCAGCGCGCGCCGTTCGAACAATGCGCATGAAGAATTAGCTCTGTGAATGACGACGGCGCGCCTCGGCTTTGATTTCATCGATCGCACCGAAGCGTCCGGAGCCGCTTTCGACTCCTTGGCGCCATAGTCTTCGCAATTCATCCACGCTCATCCGCTCGACAAGACGTTCGGCGCGCCATTGTGCGACTGCGGCGCGAATGGCGTCATTCTCGGACTCGAACTCGCCGGAATCGACCGCAGCAGCAAGTTCGGACTCCAATTCCTCTGGAAGAGAAATGTGTAAAGTGCGCATCACCCCACGCTCCCTTCGAGCGAAATTGAAATCAGCTTCTGCGCCTCGACCGCGAATTCCATCGGCAGCTGCTGCAGCACGTCGCGCACGAAGCCGTTGACGATCAGCGCCGTCGCCTCTTCCGCCGACAGCCCGCGCTGCATGGCGTAGAACAGCTGGTCCTCGGAAATCTTCGACGTGGTCGCTTCATGCTCGAACTGCGCGCTCGGGTTCTTCGATTCGATATAGGGAACCGTATGCGCGCCGCAGTTAGGCCCGATCAGCAGACTGTCGCACTGCGTGAAATTGCGCGCGCCATCGGCCTTACGATGGGCGGAAACCTGTCCCCGATAGGTGTTCTGCGAACGTCCGGCGGAAATGCCCTTGGAGATGATGCGGCTTTTGGTGTTCTTGCCGAGATGCAGCATTTTGGTGCCGCTGTCGACCTGCTGATAGCCGTTCGACACCGCGATCGAATAGAACTCGCC
>JAKFXD010000032.1 GCA_021731565.1 Methylocystis sp.
AAGAAGATCGGACCGACGACCGTTTTGGAGAAAATCTGCAGCAGCAGACGGCGCGCGCCGGTCGTGACGCCGTCGATCAGAATGCCGAGCTCCTTTAGCCGCTGCGTCGGCTCGCCGTGGTCCGGCAGCCTGTGCGCCAACGCGTCATAATAGGCGTCCGGCGGCGCCGGCATGAAGTCGAGCCCGTTCTTGCGCATCGCGACAACAGTTTCGTAGATGTCGCGACAGGCGCAGGCGATATGCTGAATCCCTTCGCCCTTGTAGGCGTCCAGAAATTCCTCGATCTGGCTCTTCTCATCCGCGCTTTCATTGATCGGAATGCGAATCTTGCCGCAGGGACTCGTCATGGCGCGAGAGCGCAGGCCCGTCAATTTGCCCTCGATGTCGAAATAGCGAATCTCTCGGAAATTGAAGATCCGCTCATACCATTTGGCCAGCGCGTCCATGCGGCCGCGGCGCACATTATGGGTGAGATGGTCGATCTCCGTCAGGCCCACGCCGAACGGTTTCGGATCGCGCTCGCCCGTCCATCTGAAATCGACATCCCAGATCGAACCCTGGTCGCCATAACGGTCGACAAAATAGATCAGCGAACCGCCCACGCCTTCGATCGCCGGAATGTTCAGCTCCATCGGGCCGACGCCGAAAGCGACGGGCTTCGCGCCGAGCGAAACGGCGCGGCGCATCGCCTTGGCGGCGTCGACGACGCGAAAGCCGACGCAGCAGACCGAGGGTCCATGCGCCTTCTGGAAGTCGGCGGCGAAGCTGCGAGGCTCCGCATTCAGCACATAATTCACCTCTCCCTGGCGATACAGCGTCACGTTTTTGGAACGGTGGCGCGCGACGGCGGCGAAACCCATCTTTTCGAACAGCGACGCCAATTGCGCAGGATCCGGATGGGCGAATTCGACAAATTCGAATCCGTCCGTTCCCATCGGGTTTTCGGCCGGCGTTACGGCGCCGCCGTGCGTCGAGTCCATGTCAAGGCCTATACAGCTCTCGCTGAGCTGCTATTTAAATATTGCGTCGTCGACCCGGTTAAAGGCCCATGATCCTTTACGACTATTTCCGCTCGTCGGCCGCCTATCGCGTCCGCATCGCCATCGCGCTCAAAGGGCTGGTCGTCGAGCGCCGGCCGGTCCATCTTTTGCACGGCGAACAGCGCGACCCGGACTATCGGGCGAAAAGTCCGCTGGCGATCGTCCCGACCCTGGAGCTCGATGACGGCAGGCTGATCACGCAGTCGTTGGCGATCATCGATTATCTTGACGCGCTACAGGCTGATCCGCCGCTCCTGCCGAGTGACGCCGTGTTGGCCGCTCAGGCGCGGGCGGCGGCGCTGACGATCGCCTGCGAGATTCATCCGCTCGCCAATTTACGGGTGCTGGAGGCGCTGCAAGGTGAATTCGGCGCGAAGGAGAAACAGATCGCCGAGTGGCGCAGGCGCTGGATTTCGGAGGGGCTGAAGGCGGTCGAACAGCTGATCGCGCCTGCGCCTTTCGCCTTTGGCGCAGAGCCGTCGCTTGCCGACATCTGCCTCGTTCCGCAAGTTTATAATGCGCGACGTTTCAACGTGCCGCTGGATTCTTGCCCGCGCATCCTTGCGGCGGACGCCGCCTGCGCCCTGCACCCCGCCTTCTTGGCGGCGCATCCGCAAGCGCAGCCGGACGCGTGAGCGATTTAGGACGCGCGCATCAGATCGGCGATCACGGCCGCCAGGAAGCGGCCGGCTTCGCCGCCGGTCACCACGCGATGATCGAAGGTGAGGCTCAGCGGCAGGATCCGATGCACCGCCGGCGCGCCATCGACCGCGACAACTGCCTCGCGGATCCGCCCAGCGCCGAGGATCGCCACCGTCGGCGGCAGGACGATCGGCGCGGCGTAGCGGCCCGAGATCATGCCGAAATTCGAGAGCGTGATGGTCGCGCCGCGCAGCTCCTCCGGCGGGATGCGCCGTGCCGCCGCGTCCTGCCGCATGCGGTCCAGCCCCTTGCGCAAATCCTGAGCGTCGCGATTGCCGACATCCCGCAGGACTGGCACGAAAAGACCTTCCTCCGACAGGTCAACAGCGACGCCGAGGTCGATCTTCTTCATCACGCGCCGCGCCAGAGCGTGAGGCTCGAACCAGGCGTTGAGCGCAGGCTCCGCCTTGCAGGCTGTTACCAGGGCCCGGATCAGCCGGACGGTCGTGTCGGTTCCGGTGGCCCAGGCGTTGATGTCCGCGTCGTCGACGATCGTGGCCGCGGCGACTTCCGCCTGCGCCTGCGCCATATTATGCGCCATGGCGCGACGCACGCCCCGCAGCGGCTCGGCGGCTTCCGTCTCGCTGAGAATGCGCGCCACCCGTTCAATGTCCTGGACGGTGATCAGACCGTCGGCGCCCGAAGGCGTCACCATGGCGAGATCGACGTTGAGCTTGCGCGCCAGCGCCCGCACCGCGGGTGTCGCCCGCACCGCGCCGGCGGCGTGACCGACCGAAATCGGCTGGTCGCGGACGATTGCGGCGCCATGCTGAACGGCGCCGACGACCGATCCAGTATCCTCCCCCGCGCCTTCGAAGCCGACCAGCGGCGCGCCGATGCGGATGACGTCTCCCGCGGCGGCGAACAGCCGCTCGATCCGGCCGGCCTGCGGCGATGGTATTTCGACGACCGCCTTGGCGGTTTCGACCGCGACGAGCGGCTGATCGACTTTCACGTTCTCGCCGGCGGCCACGCGCCATTCCACGAGCTCGGCCTCCTGCAGTCCCTCACCAAGATCGGGGAGACGAAAGATATTCATGACGCCTCCATCGCTTGCCGAACGCCGTCGATGATGCGATCGACGCTGGGAATATATTGCTTCTCCAATTTCGCGAGCGGCACGACAACGTCATAGCCGGTGACCCGCTTGATCGGGCCGAGAAGCGAATAAAGCGCACGCTCGGCGATCTCGGCGGCGATCTCGGCGCCAAATCCGGCGGTGCGCGGCGCTTCATGGACAATGACGCAGCGTCCGGTCTTTTCGACCGAGCGCAGGATCGTTTCAATATCGAGAGGCTTCAGCGTCGCGACATCGATCACGTCGATCGTCACGCCCTCTGCTTCGAGCTTATCGGCGGCGGCAAGCGTCTCCGGAACCATCGCGCCCCAGGTCACCACCGTCGCGTCGGCGCCTTCACGCAAGACGAAACAGGCGTCGAGCGGCAGTTCGGCGCCGTCGTCCGCGACCTCCTCACGGAAGAGGCGATAGAGCCGCGTCGGTTCGAGAAAGACGACCGGATCGGGATCGCGCACCGCCGCCAATAGCAGGCCGTAAGCGCGAGCGGGCGAAGACGGCGCGACGACGCGCAGCCCCGGCATGTGGGCGAACATCGCCTCGGGACTCTCCGAGTGATGCTCGGGCGCATGAATGCCGGCGCCGCAGGGCGAGCGAAGGACCATCGGGCAGGTCATTCGCCCGCGCGTGCGATTGCGCAGGCGGGACGCGTGATTGATGATCTGATCGATCGCCGGGTAGATGAAGCCGGAAAACTGAATTTCGGCGACGGGCTTCAGCCCCATCGCCGCCATGCCGACCGCGACCCCGGCGATGCCGCCTTCGGCCAAGGGCGTGTCGATGACCCGCGCGCGGCCGAAGCGCGCCTGCAAGCCGTTGGTGGCGCGAAACACGCCGCCATTGACGCCGATGTCCTCGCCAAGCAGCAGCACATCGTCGTCTTCGCTCATTGCGCGCGCGAGCGCGAGATTGACGGCCTCGACCAAAGTGATTTCAGACATGGCCGTTCCCACCGGTTTGAGCGAAGCGGCGCGCCTCTTCGCGTTGCCACTGCATCGAGTCGGGGAGCTTGGCGTAAAGATGCTCGAACATCGCGTCGGAACTGAGCGGCGAAGCGCTCAGATAGGCGGCGACTTCTCGATCGACTTCTTCCGCGCACGCCTGATGAAGCTCCGCCTCCTGGTCCTTCGACCAGGCGCCTTCGCTGACAAGATAGGAGCGCAGCCGCGCGATCGGTTCGCGCGTCCACTGCACGCGCACGATCTCTGGATCGCGATAGCGCGAAGCGTCGTCGGCGGTAGTGTGATCGCCGAGACGATAGGTCAGCGCTTCGATCACCGTCGGTCCGCCGCCCGATCGCGCCTTTTCGATCGCCCGGCGCACGACTTCATGGACGGCGATAACGTCATTGCCGTCGACCTGCCGTCCTTCGACGCCGGCGGCGACCGCCTTTTGCGCGAGCGTTTCCGCGGCGCTTTCGAGTTCCCGCGGGGTCGATATCGCCCAGCCGTTATTGTTGATGATGAAGACGACCGGCGTTTTCCAGACGCCCGCCATGTTCAGCGCTTCGTAAAAGGCGCCATTGGAGGTGCCGCCGTCGCCGATGAAAGTGACGACGACGCGATCCTCCTTGCGCATCATCAGCGCGTAAGCCGCGCCGACCGCATGCGGCGCCTGGGTGGCGACCGGCACGCAATTGGGGAAATCGCCGCGCGCATGTTTGAAATCGCTGCCGCGCTCGTCGCCGCCCCAATAGAGCAGGCATTCCGACATCGACATGCCGCGATAGAATTGCGCCGCATGATCCCGATAGGAGGGAACGAGCACGTCGCGCTCTTCCATCGCCGCGGCCGCCCCGACGCCGATCGCCTCCTGGCCGAGCGCGGAGGCGAATGTGCCGAGCTGACCTGTGCGCTGAAGGCTGATCGCCTTATTGTCGAAGGTCCTGGTTCGCGTCATCGCGCGATAGAATCGGACCAGCCGGTCAATGTCCTTCGCCGATGTGCTGGCGGCCTTGCTGATCTCGCCGCTCGGCGACAACAGCTGGACGAAATCCACATTGAGATCGAAACCCATCTCCATGATTCCCATCGCCCCGCTCCTGATGGCGAAGTAGCGCGGCAATGCGAGGCGTCACGCCGCGGCGACAATTTTTTTGCGATTTCGCGGCGCAGCGCGAGAAAGGCATTCCTTGATCCTTTCTCATTTCGAGACGGATTCCGCTGCGCAACAGATCGTCCATTTCCTCTCGTTCTCGATCGAACGGCGCGGCCTCGCCGCTGTCGATGCTTCCGATGTCAGAATTTTCCTTTGACCGCGTTTCTCGGGATGTCGGCAGATGCAAATTGGCGTCGTCACGCTGAACATTTGTTGGGAGGCGCTGCATCACGGAAACTGGCGCTAACTTGGCCGTTCAACCGCCATCGCGGTCGCCTCTCCGCCGCCGATGCAGAGCGCGGCGACGCCCTTCTTCAGGCCCATCGCCTCAAGAGCGGCGAGCAGCGTGACAATAATCCGCGCGCCGGATGCGCCGATCGGGTGGCCGAGCGCGCAGGCGCCGCCGCGAACATTGACTTTGTCGTGCGGCAGGTCGAGGTCGCGCATCGCCGCCATCGCGACGACGGCGAAGGCTTCATTGATCTCGAAAAGGTCGACGTCGCCGGTCGTCCAACCCACCCGATCCATCAGTTTGCGGATCGCTTCGATCGGCATGACGGAAAAGCGGCTCGGCGCGCCCGCGACGGTGACATGGCCGCGAATGATCGCCAGCGGCTGCGCGCCGGCGCGCTCGGCGTCGTCGGCGCGCATCAGAGCGAGCGCCGCCGCCCCATCCGAAATTGCGCTGGCGTTGGCGGCGGTGATCGTTCCATCCTCCCTGAACGCCGGTTTGAGGCGCGAAATATCCTCCGCTTTTGCTTTACCGGGGAGTTCGTCGCCGGCGATGGTTCGCGCATTGGCGCCCTTGCCGAGCGTGATCGGCGCGATCTCCTGAACAAAGGATGCGTCCGCCGCGGCGCGCTGGGCGCGCGCCAGCGAGGTCGCCGCATACTCGTCCTGCATTTCGCGGGTGAATTGATATTGCGTCGCGCAATCCTCGGCGAAAGCGCCCATCAGCCGGCCCTTGTCATAGGCGTCCTCGAGACCGTCCAAAAACATGTGATCGAGGACCTTGCGATGGCCCATCCGGTAACCGGAACGCGCGCGATCGAGCAGATAGGGGGCGTTGCTCATGTTCTCCATGCCGCCCGCGACCGCGATGCGCGCGCCTCCCGCCGCAAGCTGGTCGCTGGCGAGCATCACCGCCTTCATGCCCGAGCCGCACATCTTGTTGACGGTGACCGCGCCGGTCGCCTCCGAGAGCCCCGCGCCGAGCGCCGCCTGACGCGCAGGGGCCTGCCCGAGCCCCGCGGAAAGAACGCAGCCCATCGCCACTTCGTCGATGTCGCTTGGCGCAAGGCCGGCGCGCGCCACGGCCGCTTCGATGGCGCGGGCGCCGAGTTGCGGCGCAGCAATGTCCTTCAACTCTCCCAGAAAGGCGCCGATCGGCGTGCGCGCGGCGCCGACAATGGCGACGGATGCGGCAACGCTCATGACAAGTTCCTCATCGGCTGGACCGTCAACTCTCCCAATGAGAATATGGCGACGAATTCCATTTTTTAAACGTCGGAAGCGGCGTCGCGTCGCCGGCGAGAATGTCTTCGACCGCTTCGTCGCTCACCGCGTCGAGCCTCTCCGGCGACCATTTCGGACGCCGGTCCTTGTCGATAATCGCGGCGCGAATGCCCTCATAAAGATCGTGAGTGCCGAGCATGCGGCACGCCGCCTTGAATTCATTGGTCAGAGAGGTTTCGAGAGCATCGGCCCGCATGGCGCGCTGGAGCAATGCGCGCGTCACCTTCAGCGCCGTCGGCGACTTCGATCTGATGTCCTCGGCCGCGCGCAAGGAGAATTCCGATCCCTCGCGCGCGAAGGCCGCGATCACGTCCGCGACCTTCTCATGCGCGGTCGCCTCAGCGAGCAATCGCCGGCAGGACGAAAGCGTGGAAGCCCGTGGTTGACGCGCAAAGCGCCGCAACGTCTCGTCGACGTCTTCGGCGCGCTCGATCATCGAGAGTTCTTTGATCAGCCGCTCGATATCTCGCGAATCGATCATGAGATCGGCAAGGTCTGCGTCTATGGCCTCGGCCGCCGTCACCGACGCCGCAGATAGCGCCATGTAGAGGCCGACCGCGCCCGCGCGGGAGAGAAGCCAGCTCGCGCCCACGTCGGGAAAGAAGCCGATGCCGACCTCCGGCATGGCGATCCGGCTCCGCTCCGTCACGATCCGCCGGTTGCCATGCGCGGAAATGCCGACGCCGCCGCCCATGACGATCCCGTCCATGATCACGACATAAGGTTTGGGAAAGGCGGCGATGCGGGCGTTGAGTTCATATTCCTCGCGCCAGAAGTCGGCGAAACAGCGCTTTTGCGAGACTTCCAGCTCATAAAGGATCCTCACGTCGCCGCCGGCGCAAAGACCGCGATCGCCGGCGCCCATGACGAGCACGGCGCCAACGCCGTCGTCGTTCCCAAATTCGTCGAGCGCGCGCCGAAATTCCCGCACCATCGGCAGCGTCAGCGTGTTGAGCGCCTGCGGCCGGTCGAGGAGAATGCATCCGAGCCGGCCCGCGCGCGAAGCGATGAGATCCATGGGCTACTTCAACAGCGAACGCGCGATGATGACGCGCATGATTTCATTGGTTCCTTCGAGAATCTGATGGACGCGCAGATCGCGAACGATCTTTTCGATTCCATATTCGCTCAAATAGCCATAGCCGCCGTGCAGCTGCAGCGCCTCATTGGCGACCTTAAAGCCGGCGTCGGTGACGAAGCGTTTCGTCATCGCGCAGAGCGTCGTGGCGCCGGGAGCCTTGGCGTCGAGCGCCGCCGCCGCCCGCCAGAGAAAAGTGCGCGACACTTCAAGCTGCGTGGCCATGTCGGCGAGCCGGAACTGCAGCGCCTGGAATTCATCGAGCGTCTGTCCGAACGCCTTGCGCGTACTCATATAGCGCAGCGTGTGGTCGAAGGCCGACTGCGCGCCGCCGAGCGAGCAGCCGGCGATGTTCAGCCGGCCGCCGTCGAGCGCCGCCATCGCGATCTTGAACCCGTCGCCCTCCTGTCCAATAAGATTTTTGGCGGGCACAAGGCAGTCATCGAAGATGACCGCGCGCGTCGGCTGGGCGTTCCATCCCATCTTTCGCTCGAGCGCGCCGAAGCTCAACCCCGGCGTTCCGCCTTCGACGATGAACGCCGATATGCCTTTCGAGCCCGATTCGCCGGTCCGCGCCATGACGATGTAAAGATGATCGTCGCCGCCCGCGCCGGCGCCCGAAATGAACTGTTTCGCGCCATTGAGGACATAATGATCGCCGCTCTGCGTCGCATGCGCGCGCAGCGCCGCCGCGTCCGATCCGCTGCCGGACTCCGTCAGGCAGTAGCTCGATAGAACCTCCATCGTCACGAGCCTTGGCATAAATTTATCGATCTGCCGCTCGCTCCCGTAAGCGTCGATCAGGCTCGCGCACATGTTGTGAATGGAAAGATAGGCGGCGATCGTCGGGCAGCCCATCGCCAGAGCCTCGAAAATCAGCACGCCGTCGAAACGCGTCAGTCCGGCGCCGCCCGACGCCTCCCGCACATTGATGCCCGCCATGCCAAGCGCCGCGGCGTCGCGCAGCGTGTCTACCGGGAAGACATGCTCGCGGTCCCAGTCGAGCGCGAAGGGCGCGAGGCGATCGCGTCCGAAGTCGCGCGCCGTCTCGAAGATGGCCTCCTGCTCGGCGCTTAATTCGAAATGGGATGACATGGCGTCATTTACCGCGATTCATCGACAGTAAATCTGTCGCCGTGGAGCCTTTTGACAAGCTATGGGCCTTCATCCCGCCTGCGCCATACGCCTGCGCCACGCGGCTCGCGGGCGCCCGATCGAGCTGCGCGCAGGCGAAGGCGCCCGCCGCCAACAGGCGATCGAGCGACACGCCGGTTTCAATGTCCATTCGCTGCAGCATATAGACGACATCCTCGGTGGCGACATTGCCCGCCGCGCCGGGCGCGAAAGGACAGCCGCCAAGGCCGGCGACCGAACTGTCGACGATAGCAACGCCGGCTTCGAGGCAGGCGAAAATATTGGCGAGCGCCTGTCCATAGGTGTCGTGAAAATGCACCGCGATTTTTTCGAGCGGCGCGACCGCCGTCACGCGCTCGATCAATCGGCGCGCTTGCAGCGGCGCGCCGACGCCGATCGTGTCGCCGAGCGAGACTTCGAAACATCCCATTTCCAGCAGCGCGCCGGCGATTGAGGCGACTGCGGCGCCGTCAACCGCGCCTTCGTAAGGACAGCCCAACACGCAGGAGACATAGCCGCGCGCCATGACGCCGTGGCGGCGCGCTTCTGCAACGACTGCGGCGTATCGTTCAAGGCTTTCCTCGATCGAGCAATTGATATTGCGTTTGGAGAAGGTCTCGGAGGCGGAAGCGAATACGGCGATCTCCTCCGCTCCAGCCGCTCTGGCGTCGGCGAGTCCGCGAAGGTTTGGAACGAGCACGGCGAGTCGCAGATTGTGCTTCGAGACAAGCGCGAGAGTTTCGTCCGTATGCGCCATTTGCGGCACGGCGGTCGGCGAGACGAAGCTGCCGGCTTCGATCCGGGTCAGCCCCGCTACCGCGAGACGATCGATGAGTTCGGCCCTTACCTGCGGCGACAGCGTCCGCTTCTCGTTTTGCAGACCGTCGCGCGGGCCGACTTCAACGATGCTGACGCTGGAGGGGACGCTCATGCGCCGTCCTTTCGCGTCAGCGTAACGAGCTCGGCGCCTTCCTTCGCCATGTCGCCGACGGCGCAGGCGACGCTCTCGACGACGCCGTCATGCGGGGCAAGCAGGACGATCTCCATCTTCATCGCCTCCAGAACGAAGAGCGTCTCGCCCTTGCTGACCGCATCGCCCGGCTTCACCGCGACGCGGGTGACGGTCGCCGGCATCGGCGCAAGCACACGTTGGTCGGACGGTCCTTGGTCTGGCGCGGACATCGCCGCTTGCAGCCAATTCAGAACATAGTTCCTGCCGCGCAGAATAACGACCAGGCCGTCATCCAGAGCGACGGCTGCAACCTCGCGCTTCACCCCGTCCACAAGCAGAAGCAGGCGATCGTCCATCTTCCGCGCTTCTACCGATGTCACGACTCCGCCGAAACTCAGCGAAAAGCCGCTCTCCTTCGGACGCAGAATCTGCGCGGCGAGCGTTCGGCCCGCCTGCGTCACGGCGAATTCGTAGCCGGCGGGTTCATAAAGCCGCCATGCGTCGGTTTCGGCCCAGGGCGACCAAGCGTCGCCGCCTGCCTGACTCGCGTC
>JAKFXD010000013.1 GCA_021731565.1 Methylocystis sp.
TTCGGCGCGAGCGCGGTGACGAGCATCAGCGAGCGATCGAGAAAGCGCTTGATGTTGGCTTCGTCAGCTTCGATGCCGTCGACGCAGCGGGCGACAAAACTGTCGATGCCGTCGGCGAGCAGGATCGTCGATTCGAGCAGCGCGAAGCCGACGACGGGCTTCAGCACATTGAGTTCGAGATGGCCCTGCGAAGCGGCGAAGGTGATCGTCGCATTATTGCCGAAGACGCGGGTGCACACCATGGTCAGCGATTCGACCTGAGTCGGATTGACCTTGCCGGGCATGATCGACGAGCCGGGCTCGTTCTCCGGAAGCCTCAGTTCCCCGAGGCCGGCGCGGGGCCCTGAGCCGAGCAGGCGAATGTCGCAGGCGATCTTGTAAAGACCCGACGCCAGCGCGTTGAGCGCGCCATGGGCGAAAACGATCGCGTCATGGGTCGCGAGCGCCTCGAATTTGTTGGGCGCGGAAACGAAAGGCAGCCCGGTCTGCTCGGCGACGTCGGCGGCGACCTCTTCGCCAAAGCCCTTAAACGTGTTGACGCCGGTGCCGACCGCCGTGCCGCCCTGCGCAAGCTCGAGAAGATCGGCGAGCGTCGTTCTGATGCGCCGTTTCGCGTTCTCGGCCTGCGCCGCATAGCCGGAAAATTCCTGACCGAGCGTCACTGGCGTCGCATCCTGCAGATGGGTGCGGCCGATTTTGATGATATCGGCGAATTCCACCGCCTTGGCGTTGAGCGCGATGTGCAGCCGCTCGACGGCGGGCAGCAGCCGACCTGAAATCGTCGTCGCGCCGGCGATATGCATGGCGGTGGGGAAACTGTCGTTCGACGACTGACCGAGATTGACGTGATCGTTGGGATGAACCGGCGCTTTCGAGCCGCGCGGCGCGCCGAGCATTTCATTGGCGCGATTGGCGATGACCTCATTGACGTTCATGTTCGTCTGGGTGCCGGAGCCAGTCTGCCAGACGACGAGCGGAAAATGTTCGTCGAGCTTGCCGTCGATCACTTCGCGCGCGGCGGCTTCGATCACGGCGGCGAGTTTAGGGTCCAGCAGGCCCTTTCTGGCGTTGACCCTGGCGGCGGCCAGCTTGATCCGCGCCAGCGCATGCACGATCTCGATCGGCATGAGATCGCCGCCGATCGGAAAATTCTCGCGCGAACGTTCGGTCTGCGCGCCCCAATAGGCCCAGGCCGGCACGGCGATGTCGCCAAAGGAGTCGCGTTCAATTCTCGTATCTTCGGTCATCGGCTCGCTCGCATGGACAGGCGCGTTACGTGCGCTTCCCTATGCGGCATTTCCGATGTGCGTTCAATCGCGCGAGACTTCCGAGAGCTGTTCGGCGGCGGCCCATTCGCGCCGCTCGGCGGCCGGCGGCGCAGACATCAGTTCTGAAAGCCGGTTGCGCGCGCGGTTCACCCGGCTTTTCATCGTTCCCGGCGCGCAGCCGCAAATTTCCGCGGCTTCCTCATAGGACATGCCGGAGGCGGCGACGAGGATCAGCGCCTCGCGCTGATCGAGCGGCAGTTTCTGCATCGCGTCGCGAAAGTCGAGAAAGTCCATATGCGCATGCTGCGACTCGGGCGCGACCAGACGTCCGGCGATCACGCCGTCGGGATCCGGCGCTTCGCGTCGGCGCTTGCGATATTCGCTGTAGTAGATGTTGCGCAGGATGGTGAACAGCCAGGCGGTGAGATTGGTGCCTTCCGAGAAGCTCGCGAGATTGCCCCAGGCCTTGACCAGGGTTTCCTGAACGAGGTCGTCGGCGCGATCGGAGTTTCCACAGATCGACACCGCGAATGCGCGCAGGCTCGGGATGGCCGAGATCAACTCGGCCTTCAATCCCTGTCCTTCCGAATGCGCTTCTTCGCTTGCCGTCACTCACTCTTCCTCGGCGCGTCCGATGTCGCCGAAGAGGATAGCACATTCGTTTCGAGTTGGTTCAAGAGTTTCAGAAACCGATCGGGAACCGGTTGCGCCACGACGTCGTCGTAAATGTTGCGAAGTTCCTTTCCGATCGAATCCTGGAATTCCACGGATCGCCTCCGTTGTACCGGCTTGGCGCCGCACCGCGCCTCCCCACCCGCTCGGCGACGATCGCCGAATTCGTCACGCGTCATCACCCATCCTGTGAACGTCTCCAGCCTGCGAGGGCCGGGTCTCGGAGAATACCGCCCGTCGCTCGCGAAAGCATCATCCTCTGCTTTCGCGCGCGCAACTATATTCTCCGGATTCTTGTTCCCCATGGAGCCCTCTATTTTAATATGCATGATTTCTGGAGCCGCCGCGTTATAGTGCGCCGCAAGGACGATAGGCAAAACGCGCCGCTGAAGGATTGGTTCCCTAAAATGCCAAGCAGTTTTGACACATTGTCCAAGTTTTGAATCGGCTTAGCCCGCACGCGTCTCCTTCCCGGGGCCCGTTGCCGCTGGAGTTGTAAGGCATGTCGGCATCAAAGGAAATTTCCGCGCATATTCCGTATTTGAGACGATTTGCGCGCGCATTGGTCGGCGATCGGGAGGGGGGCGACGCCTATGTTTTAGCCACGCTCGAAACCGTCGTCGCGGAACCCGGCCGGATATCCGATTCGGAAGATCTGCGCGTCTCTGTTTACCGTTTGTTCCTGGACGTCTGGGCGGCGACGCCGATCAACGCCCATATCGACCGTTCCGGCGCGCTGGAGGAAAACGGCCGGCGCAATCTCGAGGCGATTTCGCTGAAGCCGAGAATCGCCTTTCTGCTGCAGGCGCTCGAAGGATTCGACCTCGACCAGATCGGGCAGACCCTGCAGGTTTCTGAGCGGGAGGCCGGCGCGCTGATCGAAGCCGCAAATGGCGAAATCGCCGACCAGATCGCCACCGATGTGCTCATCATCGAGGATGAACCGCTGATCGCGCATGATCTGAGGAGCATCGTCGAGGAGCTCGGCCACCGCGTGATCGGCATGCCGCGCACCCACGCCGAGGCGGTCGCGGCCATAAAAGAGAACAATCCCGGGCTGATTCTCGCCGATATCCAGCTCGCCGACGGCAGTTCGGGGCTCGACGCCGTCAATGAAATTCTCGGCTCGCTGTCGACGCCGGTGATTTTCGTCACCGCCTATCCCGAGCGGTTTTTGACCGGCGAACCGCCGGAGCCCGCCTTTCTGATCGCCAAGCCCTTCAACGTCGAGAGTCTCAAGGCGATCATCAGCCAGGCGCTGTTTTTTGACCGGCGCGCCGGACGACGGGAGCGGACCGCGCCCTGGGTCGGCATGTGAACGACTGATCTGATTGGTATTATTCTCTTTTTTTTGGACCGCATCCCTTCCGCAGACATTGATCCGGACCCCGAGATAAATCGTCGCGGCCTAGAAACAATGGCCGCTCAGGCGAGTTATAGCCACAGGTGCTGGGGGAATTGTGAGGCGGTCCATGGAGGAGATGAAGAAATCCAGTCGCGGCTTCGCGTCGATGGATCCCGAAAAGCAGCGCGCGATCGCGCGCAAAGGCGGACAAAGCGTTCCTGACGAAAAACGCAGTTTTTCGCAGAACCCCGATCTTGCCGCCCGCGCCGGGCGCAAGGGCGGCCAGAGCGTCAATCCGGCCAAACGGAGCTTCTCGCGCGACCATGCGCTCGCTTCAGAGGCCGGCCGCAAGGGCGGACACGCCTCGCACGGAGGCGGCGCCCAAAAACGTAGCGCGCCGCTCTAAGAGCGGCGCGACCTTATGCGGCGAAGGGTTTTGAGCGCTGCGCGATGAGCGAATAAAGCGCGTCGTCGTCGCGCGTCGCGCGCATTGTCGCGACGAGACCGGGATCCCGCAACATCCTGGCGGCGCAGGCGAGCGCCTTCAGATGGTCGGCCCCCGAACTCTCCGGAGTGAGAATCATAAACACCAGATCGACCGGCGCGCCGTCCAGCGAGCCGAAGTCGACAGGCCGGTCCAGGCGGCCGAAGATGCCGTAAATTCCCTTTAATTTCGATAGTTTGCCGTGCGGAATGGCGATGCCGTCGCCGATCCCCGTCGAGCCCAGCCGCTCGCGATGCAGAAGCGCATCGAAAATCTCGCGCGCCGGCAGGCCGCAGATTTTCGCGGCCCTGTCGCTGAGTTCCTGGAGAAGATGCTTTTTCGTCGTCGCCTTCAGCGAGGCGCACACCGAATCCGGCGAAACCAAGTCAGTTGGCCGCATGCGACGATCATCCTGCTTCTCATGGGAGGTCTAGGGCCGCTTAGGGCTTTGACCATCCTTGAAATTTCAACGTCTCGCTACTTTCGCCAATATCCGAAAGGACATGGGAAAAGGGCAAGATACATGCCGAGAAGGCCCTTATTATGGCCTCGCTGCGACGTTTTTTCCGTCGGCGCGAGTCTTTTCCGTCAGCGCGCTTAGAGCGCGGCTCGCGAAAAAGTGGGAACCGGTTTTTCGCATAGAGCGCGCTCTAAACTTTTGGATTCGATCACGTTATCTGCATTTGGGCGATTCCGCCCAAATGCAGCGTGATCTAGCCCTCTGACGCCGGCGTGTCGATCCAGCCGATATTCTCGTCGCCGCGCCGATAGACCACATTCACCCGGCCGGTGTTGGCGTGCCGAAACACCACGACCGGCGCGCCGGAGAGATCGAGGTCGAGCACCGCCGCCGACACCGACAGCCGGCGCAATTGCGTGGTCGATTCGGCGATGATCGCCGGGCTGAACTCCGCCGGCGCCTCATTTTCCTGATCGGGGGCCGCGAGCACATGATAGGCGACGACCTCCGCCTGTGCGCCGTCGCCCGCGTCATGGCCGTGTTCATGATGGCTCTTGAGCCGGCTTTTATAGCGGCGCAGGCGTTTTTCGATGCGCTCCGCCGCCTGATCGAAACAGGCGTAAGGCTCCTGCGCGCGGCCGTCGGCCTGCAGCACGATTCCCGAGGCGAGATGCAGGCTGCAATCGGCCCGATAGCCCGAACCCTCGGGCGAGATGGTGACATGGCCGGCGACGCGGCCGTCGAAATATTTGGCCGCCGCCGTCTCCAGCCGCTGCGTCACGTGGACGCGCAGGGCTTCGCCGATGTTGATGTTCTTACCGGAGACCCTGAGAGACATGTTCCAATCCGAACTTTCTTTGCGAGCGCCGATTCGGTCGCGGAAAGAACGGCCGCGCGCCTGCCGCGCCGCCGTCGGACCTACCGCTTGATGCGCCTTCCGCCCTGAAATTTCCGCCTGTGGCGTCGGCGGATCGCCGATTATCTGGCCAAAGCGCGGAAATTGCGCGCAGCGTTAGAAGCCTCGGCGCGCGAAGTCAATGGAGTCTTCTGTCTGGCGCGGCTTGCCCGCTGCGCGGCCGACGCACATTAATGGGCTGTGAGACGCGTCTGCGCAAGCTTGGCGCGGCGGCGATCGACCGAAGAGGGAATCCGCAGGCTGTCGCGGTATTTCGCGACCGTTCGCCTCGCGATGTCGATGTCGTTCGCCTTCAGCCGCTCGACGATGGCGTCGTCCGACAGAATGTCGTCCGGCGTCTCACGCTCGATCATCTGCTTGATACGAAAGCGCACCGCCTCGGCGGAATGCGCCGCTCCGCCGCTCGTCGTCGCGATCGAGGCGGAGAAGAAATATTTCAGTTCGAACACGCCGCGCGGGGTCATCATATATTTGTTCGACGTGACCCGCGACACCGTCGATTCATGCATGCCGATCGCATCGGCGACGGTGCGCAAGTTCAGCGGACGCAGATGTTCGACGCCACGCGTCAGGAACGCGTCCTGCAGGCGCACGATTTCGGAGGCGACGCGCAAAATGGTGCGGGCCCGCTGTTCGAGGCTCTTGGTCAGCCAGTTGGCGTTCTGCAGGCAATTCGAAATGAAGCTCTTGTCCGTGGCGCTCGTGGCGCTCGTGGCGGCGGCGCTGACCTGCGCCGCATAATTGTGGTTGACCAGCACCCGCGGCAGCGCGTCGGCGTTGAGTTCGACGTGCCAGCCGCCGTCGGCCGCCGCCCGCACGATGACGTCGGCGACCAGCGGCTGGATCGGCGCGCCGCCGAAGGCGCGGCCCGGCTTGGGCTCCAGCCGGCGCAGCTCCGCCGCCATGTCCACGATGTCTTCGTGGTCGACGCCGCAAAGCTTGGCGAGCTGGGCAAAATCGCGGCGGGCGACGAGCGGCAGGTTGGCGACGAAGGCCTGCATCGCCGGATCATAGCGATCGCGCTCCTTGAGCTGGATGGCGAGACATTCCGCCAGATCGCGCGCGCCGACGCCGGACGGGTCGAAGCCTTGGATGATCGCGAGCACGCGCTCGGCCTCCGCAATGTCGGCCTCGAGACGGGCGGCGATCTCGCCCAAATCCTCGCGCAGATAGCCGCTGTCGTCGATCCCGTCGATGACCGCCTGCCCGATGAATCGATGCCGCGGATCGGGGCAGGCGAGCGCCAGCTGTTGGGCGAGATGCTCGTGGAGATTCTGCCGGTCGGCGATATAGGCTTCGAGATTGGGCGCCTCGCCGTCGGCCGATCCGCCGCCCGCGGCGCCTGTCCAGGACGTGGCCGAAAGACCTGCGCCGTCAGGGGCTTCGTCGCGCGGTTGCGCGCCGACCGCCGGACCCTCGGCTTCGAAGGCGTTGCTCATGTCGGCGCCGAGATCGGCGGAGAGCGTCGCTGAGTCGACGGCAAGCTCCTGGCGGGCCCAGTCGCCCTCCTGAGGCCCCTCAAAGGCGTCCGCGGCGCTCGAATCGTCGCCTGGCGGCGACTCCGCCGCGTCAACGCCGCCGTCGGCTTCCTGCGCCTCGAGCAGCGGATTGCGCTCGAGTTCGTCATGCAAGAAGGCGGACAACTCGATATTGGAGAACTGCAACAGCTTGATCGCCTGCAGCAGCTGCGGCGTCATCACCAGGGCCTGGCCCTGTCGCATCATCAATTTGGTGGAAATCGCCATTTCGCCCGACCCACGCGAACGCTTCCAACCGCTTCTCTGCGGCCCGATTTTTGCTTATATCACTTCGACCGAGCCTGCACAGGGCCAAAAAAGCAGCGTTCCGCCGAGCATTATGCCCAAGCGTTGGTCAGCGTTGCGGATTGCCGCTGGCGCGAGAAGCGACCTGAAAAAACAGCGTCATAAGGTCGCTACATCCGGAAATCTTCGCCAAGATAAATGCGCCGGACGTCCGGATTGGCGACGATGTCCTCGGGCGCGCCTTCGGTCAGGACATGACCATTGTAAATAATATAGGCGCGGTCGGTGAGGCCGAGCGTCTCGCGGACGCTGTGATCGGTGATGAGCACGCCGATGCCGCGCGCCTTGAGATGCCGCACGAGATCCTGAATCCCGCCGACGGCGATGGGATCGATGCCGGCGAAGGGCTCGTCGAGCAGCATGAAGGAGGGATGGCCGGCGAGCGCGCGGGCGATCTCGCATCGCCGCCGTTCGCCGCCCGACAGCGCCACGGCCGGCGTATGGCGCATGCGGGTGAGGCGGAATTCTTCCAACAGCGCCTCGACCTCCTCGTCCCGCTTCTTGGCGTCCGGCTGAGTGATCTCGAGCACGGCGCGGATATTGTCCTCGACCGAAAGGCCCCGGAATACGGACGCCTCCTGCGGCAGATAGCCGATTCCAAGCCGCGCGCGGCGATACATGGGCAGCGGCGTCACGTCATAGCCGTCGAGCGAAATCACGCCCTTGTCGGGCTTCACCAGCCCGGTGATCATATAAAAGACCGTGGTCTTGCCGGCCCCGTTCGGGCCCAGCAGGCCGACCGCCTCGCCGCGCGCGACATGCAGGCTCACATCCTCCACGACGCGTCGAGATTTGTAGGATTTCGCCAGATTATGGATCGACAGCAGGCCCTGGCCGTCGAACCCGGCTGGCTCCCGATAGGCGGAATGCGGCTCGAAGCCCGCCGGCTCGGCCTGTTGGAGCGCCGGCGCGGCTCCCCAGAAGTCCTTGTCGCGCGCCGCTTCTTCGGAATCGGCGCCCAAATTTTGGGCGCCGGCCTCGAGCCATTGGCTTTCGGCGATTTCATCCGGTTTCCGTGACCGGCGGACGCCTTCGGCGAGCCGCGCCAGCGATCGGCCGGCGGCGCGAAAACGCGTCGAAAGGGCGGAAATATAGCTCAAGCGCGCCTTGTCCGTCGCTTCGGGCATCCAGGGTTTGGAAGCGTCAACCGCGCTCTCTCCGACGAGCGCCGCTTCTGAGATATGTGATGCGACTCGCCTCGCCGCGAGTCGCCATCAAGCCCAAGGGCGTTTTGCTGCGGCCTGCTTTTCATAATCGCCAATCTTGTCGGCCTTTTGGAGCGTCAGACCAATGTCGTCGAGACCGTTCAGCAGACAATGCTTACGAAACGGATCGATCTCGAATGCGATCACGCCCCCGTCGGGCCCGCGAATCTCCTGCGCTTCAAGGTCGATGGTCAAGGTGGCGTTGGCGCCGCGGCTGGCGTCGTCCATGAGCTTGTCGAGATCCGACTGGCCGACCGTGATCGGCAAAATGCCGTTCTTGAAGCAATTGTTGTAGAAAATGTCGGCGAAGCTCGTCGAGATGACGCAGCGGACGCCGAAATCGAGCAGCGCCCAGGGGGCGTGCTCCCGCGACGAGCCGCAGCCGAAATTGTCGCCGGCGACGAGAATGCCGGCCTTGCGGTAGGCCGGCCGGTTCAGCACGAAATCGGGGTTTTCGGAACCGTCTTCGCGATAGCGCATTTCCGAGAAGAGCCCCTTGCCGAGGCCGGTGCGCTGAATGGTTTTGAGATATTGCTTGGGAATGATCATGTCCGTATCGACGTTCATGATCGGCAGCGGCGCGGCGACGCCGACAAGCTTGACGAATTTTTCCATTGTCCTCTGGCCTGGGACGACACTGCCCCGCGCCCATGTAGCAAATCGGCCGGTCGGCCGCAAAGCGCCGTTCGGGGCCGGCCCGTCTTCTTGCGTGCGCGGCGCTCGCGCCGGGCCAGCCTGACCGCTCGCGCGGGCGCGCGGCCTTCTGCTAACATGTCGGCAATAAATGGCGCGTCGCTGGTAAAATGATCCTGCAGCATCTCATTCCGCAGAATTACAATTGGCCGGTCGAAGCGGTCGGCTATCTCGCCGCCGCGGCGAGCGTGTTCGTCTATGTGTCGAACACCATGATCCCCTTGCGGATCGCGGCGATCCTCGCCAATGCGCTGTTCGCCTTCTATTTCTTTCTCAAGGGACTCTATCCGCTCTTCGCGCTCAACGCCTTTCTGGTTCCGGTCAACATGCTGCGGCTGCGCCAGATGCAGCGCCTCGTTCAGGATATTCGCGCCGCCGCCTCGGAGGATTTCGATTTCGAATGGCTGCGCCCCTATATGAAGCCGCTCAAACTTTCCGAAGGCTTCATTCTGCATCGCAAGGGCGATCTGTCGGAGGAAGCCTATCTTTTGGTGCGCGGCGACATTTATTTGCGCGAGCCCGACGTCACCCTGAAGCCCGGCGCCCTGTTTGGCGAGATGGGCATGTTCACCAATGAAAATCGCCGCACCGCCACCGCCGTCGCCGCGACCGACGTCGAACTTCTCTGCGTGCGCTATGACGAACTGCTGCAGCTCGCGGCGCAGACGCCGCAATTCGGCTTTTACCTGATGCGGCTTATGGTTCGGCGCATGCAGCATAATGTCGATCTCGCCCGCTCCGGCAAGGGCTGAGGCCGCGGTTCCATCCCATGCGCGTCATGCCCGCGCTTGCCGCAGGCGCCCACGCCGACGTTTCGGCTATGGCGAAAAACCTGTATCACGCTTCGCTGACCGGGGATTGCGCAGTACTCGGACAAGCCCGGCCATGACGAACTCGAAGGCGTCAGAAAAGAGAATGTCGCAAAAACTCTATCCCGTTTCGGACGACTGGAAGAAGAAGGCGCGCATCGACGAAGAGAGCTACCGCCGGCTCTACGAGCGTTCGATCAAAGACCCGGACGGCTTCTGGGCCGAGCAGGCGCAGCGCATCGACTGGATCACGCCCTTTACAAAAGTGAAGCGCACCAGCTTCGACATGCATAATGTCTCGATACGCTGGTTCGAGGACGGCACGACCAATGTCGCGATGAATTGCATCGACCGGCATCTGCCGGCGCGCGCGCATCAAACCGCGATCATCTGGGAAGGCGACGACCCTTCCGTCTCGCGCCA
>JAKFXD010000092.1 GCA_021731565.1 Methylocystis sp.
TGCGCAAGGGAAAAACGATCTTCATTCCCGAGGGTTCGCCCTATCGCGCCCATATCGTCGTGGCGCCGGTCGAAGCTCGCAATCTCAGCCTCAGTCGGGTCGTGCCGGGCGCGGTCGAAGCCGATCCGGCCCGGACGGTGAGAGTGTTGGCGCCGGTCAACGGACGCGTCAGCGAACTCGACGTCGAGCTTGGCGACAATGTCAAAAGGGGCCAGCCCCTGGCGACCATTGATTCGGGCGATCTGGCGCAGGCTGTGGCCGACGCGGAAAAGGCCCGCGCCTCCGCAAAACTGACCAAGAGCGCCTTCGATCGGGCCACCGGATTGAACAAGGCGGGCGGCCTTGCGCTAAGAGAATTGGAGCAGGCGCAGAACGACTATCTGCAGGCGACTTCGGAACTGAAGCGCGCCGAAGCCCGGCTCGACGTGATCGGCGACAACAGCAAAGTCACCGGCCAGCGCAAGATCACCCTCAATGCGCCGATCGACGGCACCATCACCGCGCTCGATACGGCGCCCGGAGACTTCATCGACAACACAACCTCACCAATGATGACCATCTCCAACCTCGATCGCATATGGGTTACGGCGAGCGTGCAGGAGAAGGATCTCTCCTTTGTGCAAAAGGGTGAGCGCGTTGAAGTTTCGCTGGTGGCCTATCCGAGCGAGGTGTTTGCCGGCAAAGTCGAAATCATCAGTCAATTGCTCGAAGCCGATACGCGCCGCAATAAGGTCCGCATCGCCTTCGACAATCCGAATGGCATGTTCAAATTGAACATGTTCGCGACGGTGCGCTTTTTCTCGCCGCCGGCGCAACGCGTCGTGGTCCCGGCGTCGGCGCTGATGATGGTCAACGACACGTCAAGCGTTTTTGTCGAAGTCGCGCCTTGGACCTTCGAGCGACGGTCGGTCCAGCCTGACGCCGACGTCGATGGCGTTACGGTCGTGTTTGGACTGAACGCCGGCCGGCGCATCGTTGTGCGCGGCGGGGTCCTCTTGAATGATTGAGCGCGTCGTCGAGTTTTGTCTCAAGCATCGCGTCGCGGTGATACTGGCGACGGCGATCCTCTTCGCCTTCGGCGTCTACTCATGGACGCAACTCAAGATCGAAGCCTATCCCGAAATCGGCGACGTGACGGTGATCGTCACGACCAAGGCCACGGGCCTTGCCGCCGAGGAGGTGGAGCAGCAAATCACCGTGCCCTTGGAGCGCGTTTTGGCGAGCACGCCGGGTCTGCTAACGATACGCTCGACCAGCACCTTCGCGCTGTCGCTGATCACCATGGTATTCAAGGACGGCGTCGAGGACTATTGGGCGCGCCAGCGCGTCTTGGAGCGCATCGCGCAAGTGTCGCTTCCCGCCAATATTCAGCCGGCGCTCGGTCCGCTGACCGGCCCGACCGGGGAAATCCTCAGATACACTTTGGAGTCCGACGCCAAGAACATTGAAGAACTATCGGAAATCCAGCGCTGGATCGTCATCCCTGCGCTCAACCAGGTCGCCGGCGTCGCAAGCGTCGCTAATTTCGGCGGCGTTACGCGTCAGTTTCAGCTCCAGCTCGATCCGGTCGCGATGCAGCGTTATGGGCTTGGATTGACCGACGTCACCAATTCCATCGTCGCCAACAGCGCCAGCGCCGGCGGCAGCCGCATCACGCGCGGCGAACAGTCTTACGTCATTCGCAGCATCGGCCTTGTGCGCACGAAAGACGACCTCGGAAATATCGTCATTGCCGAACATGGCGGCGTGCCGGTGCTGACCAAGGACGTCGGGACCCCGCGCTACAGCGCGCAAGAGCGCGAAGGCATGCTCGGCAAGGACTACAACTCGAACGCCATTCAGGGCGTCGTGCAGATGCTGAAAGGCGAGAACGCCACGGTCGTTTTGAAGGCGGTACACGACAGAATTGACGAGTTGAATGCGCAACTCGCGACGCAAGAGGTGTCAATCGTTCCCTACATGGACCGCAACGAATTGGTGCAGCTCACCGTCTCGAAGGTCGCGCACACGGTGACGGAAGGCATTGTCCTGGTCGTCGTGGTGCTGATGCTTTTTCTCGGCAGCCCGCGCAGTTCGCTCGTCGTCGCGGCGACGATTCCGCTGTCCTTGGCCTTCGCCTTCATCCTGATGAATTTCACTAAGCTGCCGGCGAATCTCCTGTCACTCGGGTCGATCGACTTCGGTATTATCGTCGACGGCGCAATCATTGTGACCGAGTCGATTCTCAGGTTGCGGGAGCATAATCCCGACCGAGAGCTTCAGGTCGTCGATGTTCAATTCGTCGTCAGCCAGGTCGTTCGGCCGATTTTTTTCGCCACCCTGATCATCATCGCCGGCTATGTGCCGCTGTTGGGACTGGAGCGCGTCGAGGCCAGACTCTTCGCGCCCGTCGCCTATACCATCGCCTACGCGCTGATCGGCGCTCTTCTCTGCACGTTGATGCTCGTGCCCGGCCTCGCCTATATGGCGCTGCGCCATCCCTCGAAGCCGTTTCGCAATCTCGTGCTCGAATGGTTGGAGCGGCGCTACAGGGATATGCTCGGTCGGTGCCTCGATCGGCCGGCGATCATCTATGTCGCGACAGCGCTGGCGATCTGGGGCCTCGTCATGGCCGCCGGCGCGGTCGGACGCGACTTCCTTCCCAATCTCGATGAAGGCTCGCTTTGGCTGCAAGTGCAGCTGCCGAGCGGGATATCGTTCGAAAAGGCGTCGGACATGGCGAGAGATTTGCGTCACGCAGTGATGGAGTTTCCGGAGGTCTCATACGTCATCACGCAGATCGGCCGAAACGACGACCGCACGGATCCCTGGACGACGAGTCACATCGAAGCGCCGGTCGGACTGAACCCCTATGATTCATGGCCCGGACGCGAAACGAAAGAGCAATTCATCGCCAAACTGACAAGGCGACTCAGTCAGATTCCCGGGATGGATGTCGGCGTGAGCCAGCCGATCATCGACAACGTCAACGATCTTGTCAGCGGCGCGCATAGCGCGATGGTGGTCAAGGTTTTCGGTGAGGACCTCAAGGAGACGCGCCGCATCGGCAATGAAATCGTCGCCGCGCTGAAGACGGTGAAGGGCACCACCCAGACGTCGATCGTACAGGAGCCGCCGATTCCGCAGATTGCCTTTCATATCGATCGCGCCGCCGCCGCCCGCTACGGCATAAACGTCGCCGACGTTTCGAACATGATCCAGATCGGGGTCGGCGGCGCCGCCATCGGACAGGTCTATGTGAACGACCGAAGCTACGATGTGACGGTGCGCTTTCCTCTTCAGTCGCGCAGCAGTCCGGAGGAACTCAGCGATCTTCTGGTGAAATCTTCTTCCTCCAACGCGCAGATTCCCCTGTCCGCGATATCAAAAATTACGCTGCAGAACGGCGAAAGCGCCATCTCGCACGAGAAGACAAAGCGCGTGCTCACCATTCGTCTCGACTATGCCGACCGGGATCTCAGCTCCTATCTCGCGGAGGCGCGAAAGAAGGTCGCCGAAGCCGTTTCCTACGACAAGCAGGCGAACAGCGTCGTCTGGAGCGGAAAATTCGAAAACCAGCAGCGGGCGCAGGCGCGGCTGATGATCATCGTCGGCGTCGTGCTGCTGTTGATGCTGTTGATCCTTTACATCGGTTTCGCCAAGCTGCGAAACGCGCTGCTCATCCTGGGAGTGGTGCCGCTGTCGGCGTTGGGCGGTCTGATCCTGCTGATCATGACGCGAGAGACGTTGAATGTGGCGACAGGCGTGGGGTTCTTGGCGCTCTTCGGCGTCGCGGTGCAAAACGGCATCATCATGGTGTCGCATCTCAATCGCGTCACCGCGGTGCATGTCGCGTCGGCCCGCGCGCGCCGTCTCGGGGCGGATTCCCTCGACGAGGACATCATCGGCGATGATCAGGGGAATTTCCGCGATCAGGTTCTTGAGGGCGCGGCGGAGCGTTTCCGCTCGGTGCTGATGACTTCGGCCGTGCCGATGGTCGGCATGCTGCCCGCGGCGCTGGCGACGGGCGTCGGCAGCGACGTCCAGCGCGGCCTCGGCACCGTCATCGTCGGCGGATTGTTCGCGGCGACGGGGTTGATCCTCTTCGTCATTCCAACGCTGCATTTCGTCATCGAACGCTTTATGGAAAGTCGCATGAGCGGCGGCGCGAGAGAAGCGCTTCGGGTCTGATATCTGACGATGGGCGAGACCAGCGACTTTTCGGGGCAGCGGGCCGGCGCAGCGCGGATCCTGCGCGTCGCGTGGCTCGCCGCATCGCTGTCCGGGTGCATGGTCGGCCCTGACTTTGTCCAGCCGCCCGCGCCTGACGCGCCGCATTTCACGCCGGAAAAGACGGCGTCGCCCGGGTTGGGTCAGCGTTTCGCCGAAGGGCGCGACATTCCGGAGGACTGGTGGGCGCTGTATCGGTCGAAGCCGCTCGACGCTCTGGTGCGCGAGGCGCTCGAACATAATCCCTCGCTCGAATCCGCCGAGGCGGCGATTCGCATCGCTTATTTCAACGCCGAAGCGCAACGGGGGGCGCTGCTGCCTCAGGTGGGAATACTCGCCAACGAAAGTCAGAACCTGCTGTCGAACAATCGTTCGCTTGGCGCGATCAACCAGTCACTCTTCAACCAATATTTCCCGAGCCCCTATAACATCGTCACGGGACAAGCGACTCCGAGCCCGTGGACGACCAATCCGAACGCGCCTTACGGCCTGTTCCTGAAGCAGCTCTCGATCAGCTACGCGCCCGACGTCTGGGGGCTGAACCGGCGAGGGCTGGAGTCGCTCGAGGCGCAGACCGAACAGGCGGGGTTTCAGATGGAGGCGGCGCGGCTGGCGCTGACCTCCAACGTCGTCGTCGCGGCCATTCAGGAGGCGTCGATTAGAGGACAGATCGAGGCGACGAAGAACATTATCGCGATTCTCAAGGACTCGCTCGAAATCCTCAATCGACAATATTCCTTCGGCTCGATCGCCAAGGCCGATGTCGTCGCGCAGGAGGCGGCGCTCGCGCAGGCCGAGCAGGCGCTGCCGCCGCTGGAAAAGCAGCTCGCGCTCCAGCGCGACCTTCTCACGGCCCTGGCCGGCCGCTTTTCCTTCGATGAGATCGAGCAGAAATTCAGCCTTGCGCGACTGAAGCTCCCGGTGACGATTCCGGTCAGCGTGCCCTCGATGGTGGTCGAGCAACGTCCGGACATTCGCGCCGCCGAGGCTAATCTTCACGCCGCGACCGCCGCGGTCGGCGTCGCGCGCGCCTCCCGGCTGCCCAACATCACGCTCTCCGCCAATCTGGGCGCGAGCGCCTTTCATCTCGCGCAGCTCTTCGCGCCGGGCACGGGTTTCTACACGCTCGCCGCGAATGCGGCGCAGCCGCTGTTCGACGGCATGACGCTGCTGAACAAGGAGCGTTCGGCCGTCGCCGCGCTGGAGCAGGCCGACGCGCAATATCGGAGCACGGTCATCAACGCGTTTCAGAATGTGACCGATGCGCTGCGATCCTTGCAGTCGGACGCGCGGGCGGTCGAAACCGCGCGCAAGAGCGAGGACGCCGCGAAACGCAGCCTCGACATCGTGCGCATGCAGCTGAAATACGGCCAGGTCTCCCAGATCGCGGTGTTCACCGCGCAGCGCATCTATTTCTCGGCGTCGCTGTTGCGGGTGCAGGCCGAAGCGACGCGCCTCGCCGATACGGCGGCGCTGTTCATGGCGCTCGGCGGCGGCTGGTGGAATCGCGCGCCGGACGCGCCCAATTAGAGTGCGCCCGTCTTGCCGCTATTTCCGGCGATTTCCGGCTTCTCCGCCATGCCGTTCTTGATCTTGTCGAGAATCTTCGGCAAATCGTCCGGGTCCGGATTGAGATCGCGCGCATGATTCCATTGGAAATGCGCTTCGAGCTTGCGGCCGATGCGCCAATAAGCGTCGCCGAGATGGTCGTTGATCACCGGGTCGGACGGCTTCAGGTCGATCGCCTTTTCCAATTCGCGCACGGCGTCGTCATAGCGGCCGAGGCGGAAATAGGCCCAGCCCAGACTGTCGACGACATAACCGTCGCGCTGCCGCAGATCGACGGCGCGGCGTAGCATCTTGAAGGCCTCGTCGAGATTGGCGCCTTGGTCGACCCATGAGTAGCCGAGATAGTTCAGCACGAGCGGCTGATCGGGATTGAGCTCCAGCGCCTTTTTGAGATCGGCCTCGGCCGCCGGCCAGTCCTTGCGCCGTTCATTGGCGATGCCGCGATAATAATAAAGCAGCCACTGGCTCCTGTCGGGCTGGGCGCGCAAATCCAGCACGCGCGTGTAGGTCGCCGCGGCGTCGGCGAAGGCCTTGCGCGAGCGCTGAAGATTGCCGAGCGCGGTCAGCGCTTCCTGATTCTGCGGATGCGCGGCGACGATGGCGGAAAGCGCGTCGGTCGCCTCTTTCGATTTCCCGAGCGCTTCGAGAAGCAGCGCCGCCTGCACGTCGGCGTTGACCCGCAGCGGATCATCCTTCGCGACGCTCTGATAAAGATCGATCGCCGCCTCTTCCTGCTTCATGCGCTCATAGACATCGCCAAGCGTGACGAGCGCGAGCGCATTTTCCGGCGCAAGATAGAGCGACAGGCGCAGATAGATCAGCGAGGCGAGTTCGTCGCCTTGACGTCCGCCGACGGCGCCGAGCCCATAAAGCACCTCGCCCGCGCCCTCGTCGGCGCTGCGCACGAATGGCGGCAGCGGCTTTCCTTCGTCGAGCGCCGCGAGGCTTGCAACGACGATCGGATGATTGGGCGCGACCTCGTTAAAGGTCAGATAGAGCTGCTTGGCTTCGTCGCGCCGTCCATGCGTCGCGAGAAAGCGCGCATAGGCGTCGACAAGCCGTAGCGTGTTCTTCTCGGCGCTATAGGCCGATTTGAATCGCTTTTCAGCCTCGGCCTTGTCGCCGCCGAGATCGGCGATCATTCCCGCGTGATAGTCGCGGAACACCACAAAGGCGTCGTCGGTGAGCGTGTCGAGCGTCGCGAGCGCGCGACGCGTGTCCTTGGCGCCGGCGTAGCTCCAGGCCGACAGCAGGGTCGAGGTGATGTCGCGGCGCCGGTCGCCGCCGCCTTTCGCGAGTTCGGCGCGCGCGCCGGCGTATTTCCGGCTCTTGAGCATGTCGACGCCGCGCGTGAGATGCGCGAGGCCATTGGCGCGGTCATGCGCGATCACCCGACCGGTGAGCGAGAGACCCTCGGCCATGTTGCCGTTGGCGAGGGCCGCGACGAAGGCGCGGTCGGCGAGATCGTGGTTCTTGGGATCGTCGCGCAGCGCCTCGCGGAAAAACGTCGAGGCGGCCAGCGTGTCGCGCTGCGCGCCGGCGACGATCGCGGCGAGATAATTGCCCGAGAGGCTGGACCCGACTTCGAAGGGCCGGGCGACGACAATGTTTTCCCGCGCCGCGAGGCTGCCCTCGCAGGAGAGCGCGAAAGCGCCGGTTCCGGCAAGGAAAGCGCAGGACAGGCGCGCCAGAGCGCGTCTCGCGCGGCTGGCGGAGGACGCAGGCAACAAGGCTGATTTGGGCACTGGCGCTTTCCTAAAAGGCGGCGGGCCGAGCGAGGCGCGAAAACTGGCTGCGCCCGCGGCGCGGTCGCCGGGAAGGGCTAAAGTCGCCGCCAAACATGGCCCTTTTGCGCCGGTCCCGCAAGGCGAAAGAGAGGGGGTGGCCCGCATTCAATCCGATCTGTTCACGCCCGTCAGGCGCTGAGTCCTCGCGCAGGCCAACAATCGTTCCTTGATTTGTCGAAAAAGGGCGGGAGGCAGGAACCCATAGTCATATTTGCCCGGCTCGTCTCGCGAAACAGGGCAAAGATCAGACCCCGGCCAAAGAAAGAGATTGACCTCGTTCACGATCGCCCAGGAGGACGCGTCGTCAAGACCGAGACGGCGTTTCGTCGCCCGAGGAATTTCGACCGCTTCGTCGAAGCCAGCAGGCAGGCTATGCGTGATCGGGACGACGGCGACAGCCAGCCCCCCTTTTGAAGCGGCGCTCGTCAAGACGATCGCGCAGGGTCGCGCCTTGATCCCTTCTTGTCTGCCTCGTAGATGTTCGGAATGCCACAGATAGGCATAGCTAATGACCAAGCCGGCCTCGGGAGCGGGAACGGCCAAAAGCGAATCTAGTCCAATTCGCGATCAAGATGGCGGTGACGCGGGTCCATTTCCGTCTGGGCGATGGATTCAAGGTCGGCGTCGCTGAGTGCGCCGACCGGCAGCGCATGCCGGCGCGCCTCCTGCGCCATCCGCTCAGCGATGCGCTCGTCGATCAATTGCCGCGCGGCCTCCTCGACCGAGGCGAAATCACCGCGCGCGACATGGGCTCTAAACCAAGCTTCCTGTTCGGCCGTGAGCGTAATGGGCATGAGGCGCTTATAGCATAAGCGTCCAGCGCATAAAACGCCGCGAGCAAGGCGCGCCGATCACGCCCCCCGGATCGCCGCGACGATCTTTTGCGCGGCGTCGTCGAGATCGTCGGCGGGAATGACGTTGAGCCCGGACTCATTGATGATCTTCTTGCCGAGGTCGACATTGGTGCCTTCGAGGCGCACCACGAGCGGCACTTTGAGGCCCACCTCCTTCACGGCCGCGATCACGCCCTCGGCGATGGTATCGCAGCGCATGATGCCGCCGAAAATATTGACGAGAATGCCCTTCACGTTCGGATCGGCGGTGATGATCTTGAACGCGGCCGTCACCTTTTCGGTCGTGGCGCCGCCGCCGACGTCGAGGAAGTTCGCCGGAAACTCGCCATAGAGCTTGATGATGTCCATCGTCGCCATGGCGAGGCCGGCGCCATTGACCATGCAGCCGATATTGCCCGGAAGCGAGATATAAGCGAGGTCGTATTTCGACGCCTCGATCTCCTTTTCATCCTCTTCGCTCTTGTCGCGCAGCTCGACCATGTCGGGATGGCGATAGAGCGCGTTGTTCTCGAAGCTGACCTTGGCGTCGAGGCAGCGCAGCTTGCCGTCCTTGGTGACGATCAGCGGATTGATTTCGAGAAGCTCCATGTCCTTGGCGACGAACGCTGCGTAGAGCTTTTCGGTCAGCTCCCCCGCCTGCTTGGCGAGATCGCCGGTGAGGCCGAGCGCCGCGGCGACCTGGCGGCCGTGATGCGGCATCAGCCCGGTCGCCGGATCGACCGAAAAGGTCACGATCTTCTCCGGCGTGTCATGGGCGACCTTCTCGATGTCCATGCCGCCTTCGGTCGAGACCACATAGGCGATGCGCGAGGTCGAGCGGTCGATCAGCATCGAGAGGTAGAATTCCTTGTCGATCGCGGCGCCGTCTTCGATGTAGAGGCGGTTGACCTGCTTGCCGGCCTCGCCGGTCTGGAGGGTCACGAGCGTCGCGCCGAGCATTTCCTTGGCGAAGGCTTCCGCCTCGTCGATCGATTTGGTGATCCGCACGCCGCCCTTGTCGCCCGCGGACGCCTCCTTGAATTTGCCCTTGCCGCGCCCCCCGGCATGGATTTGCGCCTTCACCACATAGACCGGGCCCGGAAGCTTTTCGGCCGCCGCGCGCGCGTCCTCGGCGCGCAGCACGGCGACGCCGTCAGCGACGGGCGCGCCGAATGCGCGCAAAACGGCCTTGGCCTGATATTCATGGATGTTCATGGGCTACGTCTCCCTGGCGGAATCTCGCGCCGGCGCGGGCTTAATCGCGGCCAAAAGGCATAGGCGGAGCGGTTTCGTCAAGGCGGCGGGGCGACGCGG
>JAKFXD010000086.1 GCA_021731565.1 Methylocystis sp.
GCTTCATCTCGGCCTTGGTTTCCTTGGTGATGATGCGCGGACCGGTGACATATTCGCCATATTCGGCCGTGTTGGACACCGAGTAATTCATGTTGGCGATGCCGCCCTCATAGATGAGGTCGACGATGAGCTTCACTTCGTGCAGACATTCGAAATAGGCCATTTCCGGGGCATAGCCGGCCTCGACCAGCGTCTCGAATCCGGCCCGGATCAGTTCGACGAGGCCGCCGCAAAGCACGACCTGCTCGCCGAAAAGATCGGTCTCGCATTCTTCCCGGAAAGTCGTTTCGATGATGCCGGCGCGGCCGCCGCCGATCGCGGAGGCATAGGAGAGCGCGATCTGCTTGGCGTTGCCGGAAGCGTCCTGATGCACCGCGATCAGGCAGGGCACGCCGCCGCCCTTGAGATATTCGCCGCGCACCGTATGGCCCGGGCCTTTCGGCGCGATCATGGCGACGTCGATATCTTTGCGCGGCTCGATCAGGTTGAAATGAATGTTGAGGCCGTGGGCGAAGAGCAGCAGCGCGCCCGGCTTCAGGTTCGGCGCCATCTCATTGGCGTAGATCTCGCCCTGCAGCTCGTCGGGCGTCAGCATCATGATGACGTCCGCCCATTTGGAGGCCTCGGCGACGGTCATGACCTTGAGGCCAGCGGCTTCCGCTTTGGCGGCCGAGGCGGAGCCGGGGCGCAGCGCGACCGCCACTTCCTGGACGCCGGACTCCTTGAGATTGAGCGCATGCGCGAAGCCCTGGCTGCCGTAGCCGACGATGGCGACTTTCTTGCCTTTGATCAGATTGATGTCGGCGTCCCGATCGTAATAAACGCGCATGTGCTCTGCTTCCCTTGGTGTGCGTGCGCTCTTTTGGGGGAACGGCGCGCCCCCGCGCCGTCGAATTCGCTGGCGGCTCCTTCTACGCGGGCCGCCCCGGAAGGTCAAAATTCTCGCGCTTTAGATCGGCTCCGGCCCGCGCGAGATCGCCGCGACTCCGGTGCGGGACACCTCGACGAGTCCGATCGGACGCATCAGGTCGACAAATTCGTCGATCTTGTGCGGCTTGCCGGTCAGTTCAAAGATGAAGCTCTCGGTGGTCGCGTCGACGATGCGGGCGCGAAACGCCTTCGCGAGCTGCAGCGCAAAGGTGCGATGTTCCCCCCTGCCCTTGACCTTGACCATGGCGAGCTCGCGTTCGAGCGAGCGTTGCGACACGGTGAGATCGGTCACCTGGTGCACCGGGACGAGGCGCTCGAGCTGATGATGGATCTGATCGATCGTTTCCGGCGCGCCGGAGGTCAGAATGGTGATGCGCGAGAGATGTTCGGCGTGGGCGACTTCGGCGACCGTAAGGCTTTCGATATTGTATCCCCGGCCCGAAAACAGGCCGACGACCCGCGCCAAGACGCCCGGCTCATTGTCGACGAGCACGGAGAGCGTATGCGACTCGACCTTGGCGTTCGGCGCGGCGGCGGAATAGGGAGATGGCGGAGCAGCAGGGGCGTTCATTTCGGTCCTTCGGCAATCGGCAGATCGGCAGTCGGCAATCGGCGTTGTTCCTTCGACTGCCGACAGCCGAAGCCCGACTGCCTAGACAAGCATCTTTCCCTTTTCATCGATCACCGCGCCGATCTCGATCCCAGCGTCGTCGGAAAGATCGGCGAGCAGCATGTCGTTATGCGCCTTGCCCGACGGGATCATCGGGAAGCAGTTTTCGATCTTGTCGACGACGCAGTCGAAAATCACCGGTCCGTCATAGTCGATCATCTCGATTATCGCGGCGTCGAGCGAGGCAGGATCGGAACAGCGGATGCCCTTGGCGCCGAAGGCTTCGGCGAGCTTGACGAAATCGGGCAGCGCCTCCGAGTAGCTGTGGGAATAGCGGCCGCCATGCAGCAGCTCCTGCCACTGGCGCACCATGCCCATATATTCGTTATTGAGGATGAAGATTTTCACTGGCAGGCGGTATTGAATCGCCGTCGACATTTCCTGAATGCACATCAGGATCGAGGCTTCTCCGGCGATGTCGATGACGAGCGACCCCGGATGCGCGAGCTGCGCGCCGATCGCCGCCGGCAGACCATAGCCCATCGTGCCGAGGCCGCCCGACGTCATCCAGCGGTTGGGCGCTTCAAAATGATAGTGCTGGGCCGCCCACATCTGATGCTGTCCGACCTCGGTCGTAATGTACACATCGCGGTCCTTGGTCAGCGCATAGAGCCGTTGCACCGCATGCTGCGGCTTGATCGCCGTTTCCGAATTGCGGAACGCCAGCGATTTTCTGGCCCGCCACTCGTTGATCTTCGCCCACCATTGGTCGAGCGGCTGTTTCTCGGCGCTCATGGCTTCCGAGCGCCACAGGCGCGCCATAGCTTCGAGCACATGGCCGCAATCGCCGACGATGGCGAGATCGACCTTGACGTTCTTGTTGATCGACGAACGATCGATGTCGATATGGATTTTTTTCGAACCCGGCGAAAAGGCGTCGAGACGTCCGGTGATGCGGTCGTCGAAACGCGCGCCGACCGCGATCATCAGATCGCAGTCATGCATGGCGTGATTGGCTTCCCAGGTGCCGTGCATGCCGAGCATGCCGAGCCAGTTCTCGCCTGATCCCGGATAGGCGCCGAGCCCCATCAGCGTCGAGGTGATCGGAAAACCAGTGAGGGCGACGAGTTCACGCAACAGGGTCGAGGCCGCAGGTCCCGAATTGATGACGCCGCCGCCGGTATAGAAGATCGGACGCTCGGCCGCCGCCATCATTCGCACCGCCTGCCTGATCGTCTCAACGTCGGCGTCGAGCCTGGGATGATAGGTCTTGTGCGCGGCGCTGCGCGGCGGCGCGTAGAGGCCGCGCGCAAACTGCACGTCCTTGGGGATGTCGATGACCACGGGGCCGGGCCGGCCCGACGACGCCACGTAAAAGGCCTCGTGCAGCACGCGCGGCAGATCGGCGATGTTCTTGACGAGGTAATTGTGCTTCGTGCAATGGCGGGTAATGCCGACCGTGTCGCATTCCTGAAAGGCGTCGGAGCCGATGAGATGCGTCGGCACCTGGCCGGTGATGCAGACCACCGGGATCGAATCCATCAGCGCGTCGGTGAGGCCCGTCACCGTATTGGTGGCCCCTGGTCCCGAGGTGACGAGCAGCACGCCGACCTTGCCGGATGAGCGCGCATAGCCTTCCGCCGCGTGCGCCGCGCCCTGCTCATGGCGCACGAGAATGTGCTGCACCTTGTCCTGATGGAACAGCGCGTCATAGATCGGAAGGACGGCGCCGCCGGGATAGCCGAAAATAATCTCCACGCCCTGGTCCTTCAGGGCTTCGACCACCATTTCGGCGCCGGTCATTTCCTTTGACATCGTCACTTTCCGTCTTGCTACGCGCGGCATGGACTGGGTTTCGGGCAACAAAAAAGGCCCTCTTGGGGCCTTGGGTCAAGCGCCGCTGGCGGAGGCCGGGCCTAGCCCCGCTCCGCTCCTGGCGCTTCAGATACGAGAATGGCGCGCATGTATGCGTTTCCCTGCTAAGGGAACGACGTTACGGGACGCCGGCCTGATAATCAAGGGTGGAATAAGTCTTCACCGGGCGATCCATCCGCCGTCGACGACAAGCAGGTGGCCGACGATGAAGCGCGACTGTTCCGAACACAGGAACAGCACGGCCTCGGTCAGCTCTTCGGCCCTGCCCATGCGTCCGATCGGAAAGAGCTTCCCGGCCTCTTCGGGCGTGACTCCCTCCTTCTCCATCCATTGATGGAACACGTCGCCCGGCGCGTCGATGCCGCAGGCGCAGATCGCATTGACGCTGATATTGTCCCTGGCGACCTCGAGCGCGACCGTCTTGGTCAGTCCGTCGACGCCGCCTTTGGAGGCGGCATAGGCGCCTTCCGCCGGATTGCCGGTGAGGCTGCCGGTGATCGACGACTGGTTGACGATGGCGCCGCCGCCGTTTTGGCGCATCTGCCGGATCTCGTGTTTCATGCAAAAGAACACGCCGCGCAGATTGACGTCGATGTGGAAATTGAAGCCTTCCTCCGTCTCCTCGACGATCGGCTTGAAGCGCACGACTCCGGCGTTGTTCACCGCGCAGTCGAGGCGACCATAGGCTTCGACTGTCGTCGCCACCATGGCTTCGACGTCCCTTTCGATCCGCATGTCGGCAAGCGTGAACCGCCCCTCGCCACCCTCGGCGCGGATCATGTCGAGCGTCTCGCGCCCGCCAGCCTCGTCGATGTCGGCGAGCGCGACCCTCGCGCCCTCGCGCGCAAAGGCGAGCGCCGTTACCCGGCCAAGGCCGCGCGCCGCACCAGTGACCAGCGCGACTTTGCCGCTAAACCGACCCATGTGTTTCTCCCGCCTGAACGCCGGCGGAGGCTTTCACCCGCCGCCTTCGCGGTCAAGGCAGAGAGCTTGTCGGGACGGTCAAGCGCCTTCCGCCGCCAGGGCCCGTTTCACCCCCTCGTCCGCCGCCATCATCTCATGATGCTTGTGAACGCTCGGATATTTCGACAGCCCGTCCTCCAGCATCGACGCGGCCCAGCGCTCCATCGGAAATACATAGGCGTCGAGATAGCTACGCTTGTCGCCCACAATGTAGCGCCGCCCCGCAAGATGCGCTTCGAGAATGTCGAACTTCTTGCGCACGAGCGCCTTGGCGGCCTCGCGCACATCGTCGAACGCCTCTTTCTCACGGGCGCGCGTATAGCGGTTGGGCGAGAACAGCGGAAAAAAGGCCGGGTGCAGGTCGCCGGTGATAAAGGAAGACCAACGGTCGGCCTCGGCCGCCTCGCGCGGCGAATTCTCCGCCCCGAGGCCGGCGAGCGGAAAACGATGCGCGAGATAGCGCAGGACGGCGGCGGCCTGGGTCAGTATCCAGCCTTCGCCGGTGTCGAGCGCCGGCACCGCGCCCGCCGGATTGATCTTCAAATAGTCCTTGTCGCCGAACTCGACCTCCTTGGTCTCGTAAGGCTCGCCGATCCATTCGAGAAGGATATGCGGCGCGAGCGAACAAGCGCCAGTGTGATAGTAGAGCTTGAGCATGATGGGCCTCCGGTTGAGGGCGTCGCTCATAGAATAGGGCGGGCTGGTCGCCCTATCCCTCGCCGCAGTCGAGAATCCAGGTCTTGTCGCAAAGGGCGACATAGAGGCGCTCCTGGCCGAGCGCCGCGCCGAGTTCGCCGGCGAGTTCGTTCAGCATTGCCTCGATCTGCGCGTCCGGTAGGTCGCCGAGATAGGCATGCACCGCCTCGCCGGTGAAAATCGCGACCGGCTCGCGGTCCGATCCGACCGAGCCGTCGTCCTTGCGCCAGGCGTAGGTCACCTCGCCGCGGGTGAACATGCCGGAGAGCGCCGGCCGCCCCGCCTCGACCCGTCGGCGCATCCAGGCGCGCGCGCAGCGCACCGCTTCTGAAACGTCATAGACGCGGCCCTCCGCCTCCCAGCCTTCGCGCAGCCCGACGGTGATGCGGAAATCCCGCCGCGGCCCGCGCGAGCCGTCGACGAGGCGATAGATGCGCTTGGTCATGAGCGGAAGGTAAGGCGCCGGAGAGGAGCGAGAAAGCTTTTGCTCTGGTCAGCGCTTGCCCGTCCATGTGGAAGCGAGTTTTTGCAGAGCCTTATCTGCTTCCTGCTCGGCTTCGCGCTTCGTGTCGTAGGCATGCGGGGACCGCAGATGAATCTGTGACCCCTCGCAGACCGTCCAACGAAACCGCCCAGCGCGGAGCGGGTCAGGCTCAATTTTCGACGTAAAGATATCTGTTTCGCGCATGGCCGCATTATGCGCGCGGACGCCGGTTTATTCCAGAGCGCTCACGAATGCGCGAAGAAAAGCTTCAGTCTTTTGAGACGGCAGCAGATGAGAGCGCGTGGATGCCCGCGACAAGCGCGGGCATGACGTGGAGAGGTTGCGCGTCTTCGATTCAGTCGTCGCGCTTTTGGCTTATCGCGCGCCTTACCACCGTCATGGCCGGGCTTGTCCCGGCCATCCACGAAATTTCCGTCGATGCCGCGCGCCCGCTCACCCCTCCAGCAGCCTTCGCGCGATCACCTGCGCCTGAATCTCCGCCGCGCCCTCGAAGATGTTGAGGATGCGGGCGTCGCAGAGCACGCGCGACACGGGATATTCAAGCGCGAAGCCGTTGCCGCCGTGTATCTGCAGGGCGTTGTCGGCCGCCGCCCAGGCGACGCGGGCGCCCAGGAGCTTCGCCATGCCGGCCTCAAGGTCGCAGCGCTTGCCCTCGTCCTTCTCGCGCGCGGCGAAATAGGTGATCTGGCGGGCGATGTGGATTTCGACCGCCATCGAGACGATCTTGTTGAAGACGCGCGGGAAGGAAAACAGCGGCTTGCCGAACTGGATGCGCTCCCTGGCGTATTTCAATCCGAGGTCGAGGGCGCATTGGGCGACGCCGAGCGCGCGCGCCGCGGTCTGGATGCGCGCCGACTCGAAGGTCTCCATGAGCTGCTTGAAGCCCTTGCCCTCCTCGCCGCCGAGAAGATTTTCCGCCGGCACTTCGAAATTGTCGAAGCCGATCTCGAACTCCTTCATGCCGCGATAGCCGAGCACTTCGATCTCGCCGCCGGTCATGCCCTTGGCGGGGAAAGGCTCGCTGTCGGTTCCGCGCGGCTTCTCGGCGAGCAGCATCGAGAGGCCCTTGTAACCCTTCTCGTTCGGGTTGGTGCGCACGAGCAGCGTCATCAGATCGGCGCGCACCGGATGGGTGATCCAGGTCTTGTTGCCGAAGACCTTGTAGACGCCGCCCTCCAGCGTCGCGCGGGTGCGCAGGCCGGCGAGATCGGAGCCGTTGTTCGGCTCCGTAAAGACGGCGGTCGGCAGGATTTCTCCGCTCGCGATCTTGGGCAGATATTTCTCCTTCTGCGCCTCTGTCCCGCCGACCAGGATCAGTTCCGCCGCGATCTCCGAACGCGTGCCAAGCGAGCCGACGCCGATATAGGCGCGCGACAATTCCTCGGAGACGACGCACATGGCGATCTTGCCCATGCCGGAGCCGCCAAACTCCTCCGGAATCGTCAGGCCGAAGACGCCGAGTTCGGCGAGGCCGGAGATGACGTCCAGCGGGATGTAGTCATTCTTCGAGTGCCAATCGTGCGCATAGGGCGTGACATTGGCGGAAGCGAATTTGCGCATTTCGCTGCGGATGGCTTCGAGCGTCTCGTCGAGGCCCGACGCGCCGATGGTTTCCGCCGCCGCATGATGGTCGATGAGTTCGGCGAGGCGGGCGCGGTTCGCCGGCGTATTGCCGGAAAGGATCAGCCGGTCGACGCAGGCGGGACGCCGTTCGGCGATCCGCTGGCTTGAAAGCCCGAAATCGCTGAGCCGGACGATCTCGCCCTGGCTCATCGGGATGCCGCCGTAAACCTGAGCGAGGAATTCGGCGAAGCCGATCTGGTTCAAAAGCTCCTCGGTCTCGCCATAGGCGCCCTCGGCGGAGAGTCGCTCGGCGTAATCGATGAGTTCGCGCAGCCCCTGGACATAGGTCGCGAGCCAGGCGAGCCCGTGCGCGGCGTGCTGGTCGGCCTCGAACAGATCATTGGCGATTTTGCCGTCGCGGGAGTCGCGAGCGCGCAGGCTCGCGAGCGCATCCTTGTAAAGCGCCTCGACGGCGGCGAGCGCCTCTTTCGCGTCGCTGGTCCAATCGGCGGCTGCAAGTTTCGTCGCGACGGCTGCGGTCATTCTTTCTTGTCCGGGGGTCGAGGCGCCCCTCAGGCGCGGGTAAAATTCGCGCCCTACATGCCGTCATTTCGCCCGCCGCGCAACCGGACCCGGAGCGGGATAGTATCTCAGTTTGAATTTCGGCTTGGGGTGGGGGGTGGTCACGCCGTGCTATCCAATCGCCATGGATGACTTCTACGGACAGGACCTCGCCGCCATTCACGCGGAGGCCTTCGAGGCGCTGGCGGCGTCGGCGGCAGAGACATTGCTGCAGTTACTTGGGCGAGGCGCGCCTTCAAGACGGGTGCTCGATCTTGGATGCGGAGCCGGTCCTCTGAGCTGGCGGCTCAGCGAGCAGGGGTTCTCCACCTGGGGGCTGGACCTTTCGCCGGCAATGATCGCTGTGGCGCGAACGCGATTGCCGGGCGCCGAGTTCCAATGCGGCTCAATCCTTGACGTGCGTCTGCCGAAGGCGGCGGCCGCCACAGCGGTCGGCGAGACGCTCAACTATGCGACCGCGCGTGATCCCACCGCCCTCAGCGCCGTATTTGAGCGTGTCTTCGAGGCTTTGGCCCCTGGGGGCGTGTTTCTCTTCGATCTCGCGGGCCCTGGGCGCGCGGGAGCCGGCCGGAGCTTCGTCGAGGGGATGAAGTGGGCCGTTGGCCTGGTCGCGACGGAATGCGATAACGAGTTGCTACGGAAGATCAGCACGTTTCGCGATGTCGACGCGGGGATCTGGCGTCGATCATACGAAGAGCATCGGCTGCGTTTGTGGCCGTCCGCCAGCGTGGTCGAACAGCTTGGCTCCTGCGGTTTCCAAGTGGAGATGTTGCCGGGCTACGTTGGCGCAACGATGCCGCCATCGCTCCACGTATACCTCGCGATCAGGCCGAGCTGACACGAATGCCGGCGCCCAATCGTACGCCGAAATTCGAACTGAGGCCACTACCGGCGACGCCCTATCGCGGCGCAATCGGAAGTGGAGCACCGCCGCTTATAGCGGCCGGACATGAAGCGGCAACCCGCCTTTGGGCCGCGTCGTGAAATCGGGCGCGAGCTCCAGCCGATGACCCTCGACCGGCGTGAACCGAAAGTCGCGAATGAGCGTGGCGAGAATGGCGACCATCTCCAGCATCGCGAACCCCATGCCGATGCAGATGCGGGGGCCGGCGCCGAACGGCAGGTACGCGCAGCGATGGCGCGTCTTGGCTTTTTCCGGCGCGAAGCGGTCGGGGTCGAAAGCGTTGGGCGCGTCCCAGAGTTTCTCGTGACGATGGAGCGCCCAGAGCGCCGCATAGACCGGCTCGTTCTTCGAGATTTTATGCGGCCCGAGCAACATGTCTTCGCGCGGCTGTCGCCCGATCGCGGCGGCCGGCGGGAAGAGACGCATCGATTCCTGTATCACTTGCTTTGTAAATTGCAGTTTTTCGATCGTCTCGCCGCTGATGTCGGCGTCGCCGGCGATCGCGCGCACTTCGTCGCGCAGGCGGTCCTGCGAGGCCTGATCCTTGGCCAGCAGCCACAGGCTCCAGCCGAGCGCGACCGCCGACGTTTCATGCCCCGCGACCAGAAAGCCGTAGAGATTGGCGATGAGTTCGGCGTCGGTCATCGACCGGCCGCTTTCGGGATCCTTGGCGGCAAGCAGCCGATCGATGATCGCCTGCGTTTGCCCGCCTGATGCACGCCGCGACGCCAGGAGGCGCGCGGTCTCGTCGTAGAGGTAGCGCATGTCCCGATTGATCTTCGATGACCCCGGAAACGGCAGCCGTGTCGGCAGTCGAAGCAGGGTGAAAATCCGCGACCAGGAGATCGCGGCGAAACTCTCCTGCAAGGCGGCGACAAACTTTCCGCGATCGAAGGCGCCGGTGACGCCGAGCACAGCTTTCTCGATGACC
>JAKFXD010000088.1 GCA_021731565.1 Methylocystis sp.
TGGGCGCAAGAATCAGCGCCGGCCGCTGCACGCGTTCGATCACGCTCGCCATGGTGAAGGTCTTGCCGGAGCCGGTGACGCCGAGCAGCACCTGATCGCGTTCCTGCGCGGCGATTCCCTTGACCAGTTCCTCGATCGCCGCCGGCTGATCGCCCTTCGGCGTATAGTCCGAGACCAGTTCGAACCGCACGCCGCCTTCGGACTTCGGCGGCCGCTCGGGCCGATGCGGCGTCCAGGGCTTTTGGTCGCGGATATTGGGATCGCCGAGCCGCAGCAGTTCGGCGAGTCTGTCGGCGGTCGCCTGCACCCCGCCGCCCGCCTGGAAGCCCTCGCCAAGAGCGTATTTCTCGATGTCTTCCTCATCGAGACCCTGGATCGAGGCGGCGTCATAGGCGGCCTGCGGCGCCTCGCCGAATCCCGGCGCGAGCGCCGGATTGAGCAGCTGCACGAGATGCGGCGCGAGCGGCGCGACCTCCGGCTTTGCCGCCTTGGCGCGCGTCGGCCGCGCCGGGTCTCTGGGCTTTTTAGGGGGAGAGGCCATGGCGGCAATATGGGGGAGACGCGCCCGGGATGGAAGCGGACCCTCCCCGCTTCCCGAAGCTACTCCCTCTCCCGCGAAGCGGGGGAGGGTTGGGGAGGGGGCTACTCGAACGCGCTCATTGCTCTTGAAGGCGGCGGCGCGCTGGCATAGTATGTGTATACAAATTGAGGTTTATACACATGCGGACCAATATCGTTATCGACGACAGATTGATGCAGGAAACGCTGCGCGCGACGGGCCTCAAGACCAAGAAGGAAGCCGTCGAACTCGCACTGCGGACGCTGCTGCGCCTTCAGCGGCAAAAGCAAATCCGAAGTCTGCGCGGCAAGCTCGACTGGCGCGGCGATCTCGACGCCATGCGTTTAGACAAGCCGTCAAATAAATGATCCTCGTCGATTCGAGCGTCTGGATCGATTATTTCCGCGGCGTCTTTACGCCACAGACCGATCGTCTGGATCGGCTGCTCGACGAGGAATTGATCGCGATCGGCGATTTGATCCTGACCGAAGTGCTGCAAGGCTTCGATCGCGACCGCGATTTCAACCGCGCCCGGAAATTCCTGACCGCGCTGACCATCGTCGAACTCGGCGGCAGGGAAATCGCCCTGCGCGCCGCAGGGAATTTTCGCAAGCTGCGCGCGCTCGGCGTGACGCCGAGGAAAACCATCGACACGATCATCGCCACGTGCTGCATCGAAAGCGATCTGCCGCTGCTCTACAGCGACAGGGATTTCGACCCCTTCGTCGAGCGCCTCGGTTTGCGCTCGGTGATGGCGTAGCGCGTTTCACGCAACTTCCTTGCAACATCGCCAACTGGTCTGTTGGCCAATGCTCCGGCCGCGCTATTTACCTTGACAGGAGGCGGCGATTCGCAGAAGTCGAATGAGAATGAACAAGTTTTTCTCCGACGCGCTCAAGATGAGCTTCGTGGCCAATCAGGTGATCGGCTTGCGACTGCTGAAAATCGCCACCGGCGGCGCGCATGGCAGGCGCGAGAGCCAGCTGATGGTCGATGAAAAGATCAAAGCCGCAACCGACGCCGGCATGGAGGCCGCGAAGAGCATAGCGGCCGGCCAGCCGCATCTCGCCGCCGATCGCGCCCTCGCCGTTTACGCCAAGCGCGTCAATCGCAATCACAAGCGATTGACGAAGGGCTAACGACTATCCGACCCGCTTTCCCGCATCTGGTCGCGGCGCCTTGCGGCGGCGGCGCCACATGCCCAGCGCGGCGCCGGCGCCGACGAGCGACATCAGTCCGAGCGCGACATACCATTCCGCCGTCTCGCCGACGGAGAAGTCATATTGTCCGACATATTCCTTGGCGCCGTCATCGCTCGTCGCCCTGACCAGCGCGATATAATCGCCGTCGCTGACGAAATCATGGGTGAAGCTCGCCGTGCCGTTGTCCGCCAGATATTTCTTCGGCGGCAAGACGACGACCGTGTTGGCGTCGAGATCGTCGCGCCAATCCTTCTGCCCGACGTTTCGCAGCACGCGAATTTCGATGTTCATGTCGCGCAGCTCGACCTGCTGCGCATCGAGGATGATCATCGTCGGGCCCAGCGTCGGCACATGCCGGCAAAATATCGCGTCGGTCCCGTTCTCCTGAAAGGCGCTGAACATCATTTGCGTCGGACCGACGCTCATCACGCAGTGGCGGGGATGCTCCGCCCTGATCTGCGCCCGGGCGGCGCCCGCTCCCAGGCAGACCGCGACGACAAACGGGACGAGAATGCGTTTCCTCGTCATCGGACCCTCCGGGCATGACGACAACGCCGCCCTTCAGCCTACACGACCGCCGCGTCTATGGATGCATCATTTGCTGAAAACCGGGACGCGAGACGCGGTCCGACCAGAGCGGGAGAGAAGCGCCCGGCTCATGTCTCCAACTCCTCGCGCTCCGCCTCCAGAAGCTTAGCGCGCGCCTCCGCCGCCTCGCGCTGGCGGTTCCACATGCCGGCGTAATGGCCTCCAAGCGCCAGCAACTCCTTATGCGTCCCGCGCTCGACGATGCGGCCATGATCGAGAAACAGGATGTCATCGGCGTCGACGATGGTCGACAGCCGATGCGCGATGACCAGCGTGGTGCGGCCCTTGGCGACGCTGCGCAGCGCCTCCTGAATCTCATGTTCCGTCAAGCTGTCGAGCGCCGACGTCGCTTCGTCGAGAATGAGGATCGGCGGGCCTTTGAGAATGGTGCGCGCGATCGCCACGCGCTGCTTCTCGCCACCCGAAAGCTTCAGCCCGCGCTCGCCGACCTGCGCGCTATAGGCCTCCGGCACGCTTTCGATGAAGCGGTCGATCTGCGCAAGCCGCGCCGCGTCGCGCACCTCCTCATCGCCCGCATCCCACCGTCCGTAGCGAATATTGTAGCCGATCGAATCGTTAAACAGCACCGTGTCCTGCGGCACCATGCCGATCGCCGCGCGCAGGCTCTCCTGCGTCACGTCGAGAATATTCTGGCCGTCGATCATGATGCGCCCGCCTTGCGGCTCGTAGAAGCGATACATCAGCCGGGAGATCGTCGACTTCCCTGCCCCCGAAGGGCCGACGATCGCGACCGTCTGTCCGGGCGCCGCTTCAAAGCTCACGCCCTTGAGAATCGGCCGGTTCGGCTCATAGTGGAACGAGACATTGTCGAAAACGATCCGCCCTTCGCGCACGACGAGCGGCGCGGCGCCGGGCCTGTCCAATATCTCGGGGCTCTGCGCCAGGATCGAGAACATCGTCTCGATGTCGATGATCGCCTGCCGCACCTCGCGATAGAAGGTGCCCATGAAATTCAACGGCTGCGCCAGCTGCCCCATCATCAGATTGATCAGAACGAAATCGCCGACCGTGTTGCGGCCAGCCTCGATGCCATAGACGCACATCACCATCATCGCGGTGAGCCCGATGATGTAGATCACGGTCTGGCCGGCGTTGAGCACCGCCAGCGAGACATACGACTGCGTGCTCGCCTGCTCGTAGCGGATCATCGATCCGTCGTAACGCGCCGCCTCCCGCCGCTCCGCGCCGAAATATTTGACCGTCTCGTAATTCAACAGGCTGTCGATCGCCTTCTGATTGGCGTCGGTGTCGCTGTCGTTCATTCTGCGCCGAATGGCGATCCGCCAATTGGTGGCGAGCATCGTGTATAGAAAATATCCGGCGAGAGTGGCGAGCAGCACCAGCCCATAGCGCCAATCGAACTGATAGACGAAAATGCCGAGAACCAGCGCCATCTCCAGCACGGTTGGCGCGCCGGTCGACATGATGAGACGCGACAGCGTTTCGATGCCCGCCCGCCCGCGCTCGAGCACGCGCGTCAGCCCGCCGGTCTTTCTGCCGATATGGAAGCGCAGCGACAGCTCATGCATGTGAACGAAGAGATCGGTCGCCAGCCGGCGCACGGCGTGCATCGCCACGGCGGCGAAAATGCCGTCGCGCATCTGCATCAGCACGACGGTAACGATGCGCATGGCGCCCATCAGCAGCGTGAAATAGATCGCCGCGGCCCCCGCCTTGGCCCAGGCGCCGGCGCCGCCCTCGGCAAGCGCGTCGGTCGCCCATTTGAAAGCGAAAGGCGTCGCGGCGTTGAACAGCTTGCTCAAGACGAGCAGCGCAAACACCGCCGCCACGCGCAGTTCGAGATCGCGGCGGCCGCGCGGCCAGATATAGGGCCACAAATGCCGTATCGTCCTGATTAGAGACGATTCCGACAATTGCTGCTCAGGAACGGGCGGAGGCGCGGCGTCGTCCGGATCGAGCGCGTGGGGATCGCTCGATTCGCCTTGATCGGGTCTAATCATATGTCTCCGAATGAATGGGGCCGTCGTCGCGGCCTTTGGCGTCATGGGTGACTTGGCGTCATATATGACGTTTAGAAGCGTTGCGCACCCCGCGCGAGGCGCCGTCGAACGCTGCATGAGAATGGACATGCGAGAAATCAAGAACGTCTGCGTCTATTGCGGCTCCTCGATCGGCGCCGATCCGCGTCACACGGCGGCGGCGCGCGCCTTGGGCGCAGCGCTCGCCCACGCCGGGATCGGACTCGTCTATGGCGGCGGCGCGATCGGCCTGATGGGCGTATTGGCGAAGGCGACGATCGCCGCCGGCGGCGTCGTCACCGGAATCATCCCCGAATTCCTCGACGATCGGGAAATCCCCTTCACGGGCGCAACCGACCTCATCGTCGTCAAGGACATGCATACGCGCAAACGCCTGATGTTCGAACGCTCCGACGCCTTTGTCGCGCTGCCCGGCGGCGTCGGCACGCTGGAGGAATTGACGGAGCAGCTGACCTGGATTCAGCTTGGCCGGCACGCCAAACCGCTTGTCATCGCCGACATCGCCGGCTTCTGGCGCCCGCTTCTCTCGCTGTTCGCCCACATGCATAATCAGGAATTCATCCGCGAAGGCTATGACGTGCGCTATCTCGTCGCCGAACGCGTCGAGGACATTCTGCCGATGATTTTCGCGGCGGCGCGACACGCCCCCGACATCAGCGAAACCGCGATGACCGAGCGACTTTAATACGAATGCCTAACGATCCGTTCGCTTGGACCATTGTCATTCCCGGCAGGCCGAAGGCCTGACCGGGAATCCAGAGCCAATCCAGGACCGCTGGTCTTGCTCTGGATTCCCGATCGCGCGCGTTGCGCGCGTCGGGAATGACCCGCGAGAAAGATTCAGAAACGGGGCCTGTAGATGGACTCTTTCAGGTTCTCAGAAAATTTTCTCGCCTTCGGCTTGCCGCACTGAAACCAGCAGCTTGTAATTGATCGCGTCGACCAGCGCCTCGAAGGACGCGTCGATGACATTGGCCGAGACGCCGACCGTCGACCAGCGCGCGCCATGCGCATCGGCGCATTCGACCAGAACGCGAGTCACCGCGTCGGTGCCGCCCTGGAAGACGCGAACGCGATAGTCGACGAGCCGAACGTCCTCGATGAATCGCTGATAGGCGCCGAGATCCTTGCGCAAAGCGAGATCGAGCGCATTGATGGGCCCATTGCCTTCGGCGGCGGAAATCCGGCTCTCGCCATGCACGTTGATTTTGACGATGGCCTCGGCGCCCTGGTCCTCAAAGCCGCCGTTTCTGGCGAAGCGCCGATCGACCGCGACGCTGTAGCGCTCGATGTCGAAGAAATGCGGCGCCTCGCCGAGCACGCGCTTCGCCAGAAGAAAGAACGAGGCGTCGGCGCCTTCATAGGCATAGCCTTGCGCTTCCTTCTCCTTCACCTCGTCGAGCAGTCGCGCCAGCCGCGGATCGTCCTTGTCGAGGACGACGCCAAGCCGCGCGAGTTCGGAAACGATGTTGGAGCGCCCCGCCTGATCCGACACGAGCACGCGGCGCATATTGCCGACCGATTCCGGCGTGACGTGCTCATAGGTGCGCGGATCGGTGAGCACCGCCGAAGCGTGAATGCCGGCCTTGGTCGCGAAGGCGCTGGCGCCGACATAGGGCGCGTGGCGGTTCGGCGCGCGGTTGAGAAGCTCATCGAGCGCGTGGCTCACGCGCGTGAGATGGGCCAGCTTCTCTTGCGTCACGCCGATCTCGAAGCGCTCGGAAAATTCGCTCTTGAGCAACAGCGTCGGAATGATCGTCGTGAGATTGGCGTTGCCGCAGCGCTCGCCAAGCCCGTTGAGCGTGCCCTGAATCTGCCGCGCGCCAGCGCGTACGGCGGCAAGCGAATTCGCCACCGCCTGCCCCGTGTCGTCATGGCAATGCACGCCGACGCGGTCTCCGGGAATATGCCTGACCACTTCCGCGACGATGGCTTCGATCTCATGCGGCAGCGCGCCGCCATTGGTGTCGCACAGCACGATCCATTGCGCGCCCGCGTCATAGGCGGCTCTGGCGCAGGCCAGCGCATAGTCGCGATTGGCCTTGAAGCCGTCAAAGAAATGCTCGCAATCGACCGCGACCTCTTTACCGCGCGCGACGGCGGCTCTTACGGATTGCGTAACGCTTGCGAGATTGTCCTCTTCCGTGGAGCGTAAGGCGACTCGGACTTGAAAGTCCCAGCTCTTGGCGACGAAGGTGACGGCGTCGGCGCCGCTGTCGAGAAGCGCCGCGACCCCCGGATCATTCTCGACCGAGCGGCCCTGACGCCGCGTCATGCCGAAGGCGGCGAAGCGCGCGCGCAGCTTCGGCGGCTTGGCGAAAAACTCCGTGTCGAGCGGATTGGCGCCGGGATAGCCGCCCTCGACATAGTCGATGCCGAGATCGTCGAGCATGGCGGCGATCTGACGCTTGTCGTCGAGCGAAAAATCGACGCCCGTCGTCTGCGCGCCGTCGCGCAGCGTCGTATCGTAGAGCGTCAACCGCTCCTTTGCCGGCTCTTTGGCCATCAATGCGCGCTCCCGGCGACGGGCGCCGCCAGCGCCTTGGTCATCGTGGTATTGCCGAGCCACTGACCGCCGATCTCGATCGTGTTGCGCGTTGTGGCGGCATAGCCGCGCGCGGCGAAGAAATCGCGGGCGGCGTCGGAGGCGTCGACGGTCAATGTCTTCGTCCCCCGTCCGGCGGCGATTTTCTCGATGGCGTCGGCAAGCGCCGTGCCGACGCCGCGTCGCGCCAGCTCGGGTCGCACATAGAGCATATGAAAATCGGCGTTGTCCTTGAGCGACGCGAAACCGGCGATCTCCCCGTCGACGAGCGCGACGATCGTCAGGTCGCCTGCGAGCAGCGCGCCGAAGGCTTCTTGGTCATCGGCCTTTGACGCCCAGGCTTCCCGCTGCGCCTCGTCATAATCATCGGCGGCGAGTTCGTCGACGCTCTCGCGAAAGAGCGCTGCCAGCATCGCGGCGTCCGCCGGAAGAAACGGCCGCAGGCCGGGCGTTGGCGAACCGCGCGCCATCGTCAGACGACCTCGAAGGCGCGCAGCAGATGCCAAGCGATGAAGGCCGCAAGCGCCAGCACGAGCAGCTTGATCACGAGATAGACCGCCCAATGGCGTTTGAAGGGAAGCGTCTTCTTCCAGTCGTTATTGGACATTTCTACTACCTCGCGGAGGTAACCCTCTCCCGATGGGAGAGGGTGGCCGCGGAGCGGCCGGGAGAGGGGTTTCCCGCTATCGAATTTTGCGATTTGATCGATAAATGGCGGGCAAGAACATTTCCATCGCGCGCAGACTGCGACGCGAAAGCACGGGTCCCGAGGAAATACTCTGGCGCGAATTGCGCGCCTCGCGTTTCCATGGGCTCAAGTTTCGCCGTCAGGTTCCGATTGCGGGATATATCGCAGACTTCTGCTGTTACAGCCACGGACTCACCATCGAACTCGACGGCGGCCATCATGCGGATCAACCGCTTTCTGACGCCGCCCGCCGCGCTGTGATCGAAAGCCACGGTTATCTGGAATTGCGCTTCACCAATGACGAGGTGAAAGAACGATTGGATTGGGCGCTGCAGGAAATCCTTCGCGCCGCGGATATTGCGCGCGCCCGCGCGCCGCGAGCGCCCCTGCCCCGCCTGCAGTGAATTTTGGTCTGGCGCGGCGCCACCCTCTCCCAGAGGGAGAGGGTCGGTCCGGAGGTCCGGGGTGAGGGGATACGATCTTCGGGCCGAAGGCGGATTAAAACGATCAGCAGCGTAACCCCTCTCCCGGCCGCTCCGCGGCCACCCTCTCCCTAAGGGAGAGGGTGGCGCGCCTTTTTTTAAAAGAGAAGGGCTTGCCCGGCCACGCAAGTTACGCGCGGCGCCACCCTCTCCCAGAGGGAGAGGGTCGGTCCGGAGGACCGGGGTGAGGGGAAACGATCTTGGGCGCAAGGGCGCGCTCAAACGACCAGCGCCGCAACCCCTCTCCCGGCCGCTTCGCGGCCACCCTCTCCCTATGGGAGAGGGTTGCACGCGCTTATTTGAGAGAGAAGGGCGCGCCCGACGACGCAGGTTACGCGCGGCGCCACCCTCTCCCAGAGGGAGAGGGTCGGTCCGAAGGACCGGGGTGAGGGGAAACAATCTTGGGCGCAAGGGCGCGCTCAAACGACCGGCGCGGATACCCCTCTCCCGGCCGCTCCGCGGCCACCCTCTCCCTATGGGAGAGGGTTGCGCGCGCTTATTTGAGAGAGGCGCGCTCACCGCTTCACCTCCCAAGTCGTGGTGCCGTCCTTATTGTCCTTCAGCGCGATGCCCATGGCGGCGAGTTCGTCGCGGATGCGGTCGGATTCGGCCCAGTTTTTTGACGCGCGGGCAGCGAGGCGATCGTGGATTCTGCTATTAACGAGAATTTGCGTTTCACTCGCGATCATTTTCTTAGGATCGAGTTCTTCTAAATCGAGTCCAAGAAAAGCGCAGGTGGCCAATAACTCCTCGGACTGTTTTGCGTCACGGATGGCGTCCCCAACAAGCTTTCCAAGTGCGACAACAGCTTCGTGTGTATTAAGGTCGTCGCATAAAGCCAGAATGACTCGTTCATTCGGAAGCGCGCCCGTATTCGCGTGCTGCGTGCGGTCGTACATATCGCTGAGGTGCTTCAATGAGACTTTGAGTCTCTCCACAGTCCAATCGATTGGCTGACGATAATGCGTCGTCAACATCGCGTATCGCAGAACGACACCCGGCCACTTCCGTCCCCCGAACTTCTCCGTATGCAGCAACTCATGGATCGTCACGAAATTCCCCAGGCTCTTGGACATTTTCTCGCCCTCGACCTGCAGGAAGCCATTATGCATCCAGTAATTCGCCATCACGTCCTGTCCGAAGGCGCAGCAGCTTTGCG
>JAKFXD010000068.1 GCA_021731565.1 Methylocystis sp.
ATGCTGCGCGAAGCGGTCGCAGACCGCGTTCAGTTCCGCATTGGTGGTGAGGAGACTCATTTCAGATTTGTTTTAAACGTTTTTCTCCCCGGTCTGAAGTCCTAAGGCGTCTTTACCTCGTCTTGGCGGCGCTTAGGCGGTTTCGGCCCCGTTCGAGCCGCAAACCGGGCAGCGCCGGCGCGCATATTTGTTTCGTCCCTGAGAGCCGGCCGGAGCGTCATAAAGGGTTATTTCCGAGTTGCGGGCGGCGCTCCTTAAGGTAGCATGCGCCGCCACTCTATCGGGGAGCCACGTCCGACAAATGTATGAACGTCTCAATTCCGCTGCGCGAGCGGCCGCGCGGGCGCGGATTATAGCGGCCGTCATCCTCTCCTCGGCGCTGACCGGCGCGCCGGCCCTCGCCGAGCATAAGGGCGGCGTCAGCCCGGGCTGGAGCCAATGCCGCGCCCCCGATGCCGACGACCGCATCGCCGGATGCACGCAGGTCATTCAGGAGATCGAAAAGGAGAACCCGCACAATCAGGCGGCGGCCTATGTCAATCGCGCCGGCGCCTATCAGGCGAAGGGCGATTTCGCCCACGCCTTCGAGGATTTCGGCAAGGCGCTGGAGATCGATCCCAAATCGTCGGTGATTTTTGCCGCGCGCGGCGCCGCGAATCACGCGAAGGGCGATCTCGACGGCGCGCTTGCCGACTATGACCGGGCGATCGCGCTCGACAGGAAAAACGGCGCGGCGCTTCTGGCGCGCGCCCAGATCTGGCGCGCCAAGGGCGATGTCGAAAAGGCGCTCGCCGACCTCGAAGAGGCCGCGAAAGTCGATCCTAAATCGACCGCGCCGCTTCTTACCGCCGGCGCGCTGCACCATGCCAAGAGCGATCATGACCGCGCCATCGCCGCCTTTTCTGAGGCGGCCAAGCGCGATGCGAAACTCGCCGCCGCCCGCAACGGACGCGGCGCCTGCCATTACGCCAAGGGCGAATTCGACAAGGCGATCGCCGATTTCGACGCCGCGCTGAAAATCGACGCCGGCTATGTCAGCGCGCTGGTCAATCGCGCCAACGCCTGGCGCGCCAAGAAGGATTTCGCCCACGCCAAGGCCGATTACGACGCGGCGCTGGCGGCGAAACCCGATCTTGTCGCGGCGAAGAAAGGGGCTGCGGACATGGCGCGGCTCATCGCCAAACAGGGTTCTGGCGCGGCGACGCCGGCCGACGCGGCGCCCGCCGCCGAGCACGACCACAACTAAAGTCCCAGGTAAAGTCCCAGGCGGCGAAAGGCGCGCTACAGCGCCTTTGCCGCCGCCAGGACCTCCTCGGCATGGCCCGGCACCTTGACTTTGCGCCATATTCTGGCGATGCGGCCATCGGCGCCGATCAGCACCGTCGTGCGTTCGACCCCCATATATTTGCGGCCATACATGCTTTTCTCGACCCAGACCCCATAAGCGCCGAGCGTCTCCTTGTTCTCGTCCGACGCGAGCGGCAGCGACAATTCATATTTTGTACGAAACTTGTCATGGCTCTTGACCGGGTCCGGCGACATGCCGACGACGATGGTCTTCGCCTTGGCGAATTTGTCGCGCAACGAATTGAAATCAATGGCTTCCTTGGTGCAGCCCGAGGTGTCGTCCTTGGGGTAGAAATAGAGCGCGACTTTCTTGCCCTTGAGCGCGGCGAGCGAGAGCTTTTCCCCGCCAGCGCCCGGAAGATCGAAGGCGGGCGCCGGGTCGCCCTCTTTCAGACCCGCCTGCTTAGGTTTAGCGTCCGCCTTCCCGACGGTCGTGCTCATGGCGCCTTCCTTTCGTCGCATCCGCAGCTAAAATCAGACCTTAGAATGCAGACTGCGCGCCAACCGGCAAGACCGGCGTCATTTTCTGCGCCCAGGCTGCAGTGAGCCGAGAGCGAGGCCAATTGACCGACAGGACGGGGCGCAAGCCGAGCGGCGACGCCGTCGTCGACATGGCGCGGCATGCGATGCTGCGGGCCTGTCGCGCGGCGTGGCGGCCGAAGTTTTCTGCGCCGCGCAGCGGACTTCTCCGCCTGATCCTGCTGAGCGGGCTTGCCGCGGCGCTGCTCTGCGCGGTGACGATCGGCGGTTTCTTCCTGCTCCTGGCGCAGGGTCCCATCTCTTTCGCCTGGCTCGCGCCGCAAATCGCCAGCTCCCTCGATGAACTCGCCGGCGGACGGTATGAATTTTCGCTCGCCACCGTCTCGATCGGCAATAGCGATCATGGACCGACGCTCTCAGTCGACAATTTCATCGTCAAGAAGGAGGGCCGACCGATTTTGGCCGCGCCGCGCGCGGAGCTGTCGGTCGATTTTCAATCCTTGCTGATCGGCCGTGTAAAGCTGCGGCGGCTGGAGGTTCTCGATCTGGATTTGCGGCTCTCCGTCGATCATGACGGCGCCGTAGCGATTTCGGCCGGCGCTCCGCCCGTTCCGGCGCCGTCGCCGGGACCTGCGCCGGCAGGGGCGGGGACGCAGCGCGCCACTTTGCTGCGCGGCGCGGCGGGAGCCTTGCGCGGGCTCATGGACCTCGCCACCAGTCCGGACAGTCCGATCGGCGCGCTCGATCGTCTCGGCGTCGCGCACGGCCGGCTGACCATCGACGATCGCACGATCGATCGCGCGATTCGCTATGACGACGTGACGCTCAGTCTCGACAAGGGCGGCAACGGCATGCGCTTCTCGGCGGCGGCCAATGGTCCCTCCGGCCGCTGGACGGCGATCGCCGTCGCCAAGGGCGCGCCGGGAGGACGGCGCGAGTTCCATGCGCAGTTTCGCGATCTGTCGATCGACGAAATCGCGCTTGCCGGCGGTTTTCGCACCGCCCGCTTCGACACCGACGCGCCGTTCTCTTTCGATCTGCAATTTGCGCTCGGCGCCGGCGATGAAGTTCTCGAAGCGTCGGGCCAGGCGGAGGTGGGCCGGGGCTATTTCCGTTTCGACGAACCGGACCATGAGCCGGTGATGATCGAGAAGATCGCCGCCGTCGCGACCTGGGACAGGGCCGCGCGGAAAGTGGCGATCGCGCCCATTGTGTTCAAAGCAGGCGGCTTCGACATGACGGTCGTCGGCGAAGCGCGCCCGCCCGCGGGGGCGACGAGCATCGCCGACGCGGCGCGGCTTGACGGGCCATGGACGCTCGCGCTCCGGCTGAAAGCGCCGACGGTGGTCACGCCCGAACGCGCCGGCGAGAGGAACATTCGGATCGACAGCGGATCGCTCGACGCGCGCCTGTTCCACGACGAACGCCAGATTGTTTTCGACAAATTCGCCTTCGCCGGCCCGGACGCGAACATCGACCTCAGCGGCGCGTTGGGCTGGCGCGACGACATTCGCGTCACGCTCAAAATGGGCGTCGAGGAAACGCAGATCCGCGCGCTGTCGCGGCTGTGGCCGACCCATGTCGCGCCCGCCGTGCGCGCCTGGTTTGTCGATCATGTGCCGGCGGGCGTGTTGAAGCAGGCGCGCTACGCCGCGGATTTCGACGGCGCGGCGCTGACGGCGATGCGCTACGAACAGGCGCCGCCGGATGATTCGCTGCTCGCCGAAGGCGACATTGTCGACGGCGCCGTCACAGATATTCTGCCGGGCATGGCGCCGCTCAGCGGCATCAACGGACGCTTGCGCGTCACCGGGCGGACAGTGTCTTTCGCCGCGACGTCAGGCGTCATGGAAACGAGGCCGAGCCGGCGGCTCGCGCTCTCCTCAGGCCGCTTCGTTGTCGTCGACAGCGCGCTGCGCCCGACGCCCGCCATGGTGGAGGTCGACGTGGCCGGCGAGGTCGAAGCCGTCGCCGACCTTCTGACCCTGCCGGCGATCGCCGAACATGCGTCCATTCCCGTCGCGCCTGGAACGCTGAAAGGGACGCTTGAAGGGCGTCTGCGCGTCGATTTCGAGACCGGCTCGGCCGCTCGCGACGCGGCGACGACTTTCGCCATCGACGCGACGACGCAGAATCTCGTGGTCGACAATCTGATCGGCAAGGAGAAACTCGAGGGCGGCGCGCTCCATGTCGTCGCCGATCGGACCGGATTGCGCGTCAGCGGAACGGGCCGTCTCTTCAATGCGCCGGCCACGCTCGATCTGCGCCGCGGCTTTAGCGACAAGGGCCCCGCCCAGGCGCATGTCGCCTTCACCTTCGACGATTCGGCGCGCCAGCGCGCCGGCTACGCCATCGCCGGCGTCAGCGGCCCGATCCTGGCGACGATACGCACGCCGATCCCGGTCGAGAACGTCGATACGCAGATCGAACTCGATCTTTCGCGGACGAATTTCGACAATCCGCTGCCGGGCCTGGTGAAGCCGGCGGGCAAGCCGGCGAAAGCCTCATTCAACCTGACGCGCCGCGGCGAGGCGATGGCGCTCGAACAATTCGTCTTCGACGCGGGGCCGACCCAGGCGCAGGGCGTCATCGAATTCGCCCGCGACGGCGCCTTCCGCGCCGTCCGTCTGACCCAGGCGCGGCTCTCGCCGGGAGACGACATGCGCATCGAGGTGCAGCGCAGCGGCGACGCCGTGAAAATCGTCGCGCGCGGCGCGAATTTTGACGCGCGGCCGATGTTGCAGGGCCTGCTGCGCGCCGACCGCGGCGGCAAGGGCTCGATCGAAGACCTCGATCTCGACTTCAAGGCGCCGGTCGTCACCGGCCACAACAAGCAAATTCTCTCCAATGTGGAGCTGAAAATGGAGCGGCGCGGCGGCAAGCCGCGCGCGCTGACGTTGACCGGCGCTTTTGGCCGCGAACAAATCTCGGTCGGCATGGGCCGCAGCGCAACCGGCCAGCCGCAGCTGGAGATTTCGACCAATGACGGGGGCTCGCTGCTCTCCTTTCTCGACATTTATCGAAAGATGGACAGCGGCGCGCTGAGCGCGACGGTGCAGCTGGGCCAGAACCGCGCCGACGGCGCCTTGCGCATCCGCGACTTCTTTGTGCGCGGCGAGCCGACCGTGCGCCAGCTGATGGCGCAAAGCGGAACGGCGCGAACCGACGATCGCGGCAATTACCGCTTCGACCCCGACCTCGTGCGGGTCGGCAGATTGGAGAGCGAATTCGGCTGGTCCGGCGGACAGCTCGCGGTGCGCGACGGCGTCCTGTCGGGTCCCGAGATCGGCCTCACCTTCGACGGCTATATCGACTTCCAGCACGAGCGGCTCGATCTCGTCGGCACCTATGTGCCGGCCTATGCGCTGAACAGCCTGTTGTCGAACATTCCGGTCGTCGGCGTGGTGCTCGCCGGCGGGCAGCATGAGGGCGTCTTCGGCCTGAGCTATCGGCTCTATGGCGCGCTGTCGTCGCCGTCGATCAACGTCAATCCGCTGTCGGCGATCGCGCCCGGCCTGATGCGCAAGATCATGGGCGTCATCGACGGCACCGCGCGCATGCCGCAGCAGCGGTAGGTGATGATCGGTTTTATCCTTTGTGCATATCTACAAAGGCTTGAACTTCGACACCCGATGCCGTGACTGCGTTCGCTCCTTCGCGTAACAATCTTTCTTTGTTTGCAACTCCCCGTTGTCCCGCAAAAACTATGATCGGAATCTGTTTGTTGCTAGAGCGTATCGCCTTGATCAGTTCAGATCCGGCAAATGGATTTTCTCGCCCGTTTTCTTTTCTACCGAGGTCTGTAATAATCAAATCTATATCGTCATTCTCTAAGTACTTTAGCGCATCTTGCGTGTTTAGTGAAATTTTTACATCTATGCGTTCGTTTCTGAAGCTGTCTATTAAGAAAGCATTGTTTATTGGGTAGTCGTCAACCCACAATATAGAAAACTCATTGTGCGGAATTTCGCTTGTATTTTTGGTTATTGTTGTGAGATCATCAACCAATTCTGGTATGTCATCCGCTCCAAATTCGGTATCTGGATGCAATTTTCTTACTGTTTCCTCTAATGCTGCGACTTTCTTCTGTAAATCAGATACAGAATTGCCGATACTTTTTGTGGCATCGGCTACGCTTATTTCCATTCCTGCAACCTTAATTGTTAAGCCTTCTTTGTTGAAAAGCTTAAATATGTGTGATCTCGCGACAAAAAATATAGTAATCACAGTTACAGGCCAAAACGAAGCGCTAATAGTCTTCAAAAATTCAACATTTTCAATCAATTCCATAATCATCTTTTAAACCCTCAAGTTGGAGGCTTATAAGATTTCAAGCAGCACATGCTTCTTCTTGCCGAGCGAGAGTTTGACGACGCCGTCGCTCGCAAACTCAGCTTCGCCGATGATTCCGCGTTCGTCCGTCACCGGCGCGTCATTGACGCGCAGGCCGCCGGATTTGATCTGGCGCCGCGCCTCGCCGGTCGAGGCGACGAGCCCCGCTTTGACGAAGGCGGTCAGCACGCCGAGGCCGGCGGCGACTTCGTCAGCTGAAACGGCGACCTTTGGCAGCGACAGCGCGAGCGCGCCTTCCTCGAAGGTCGCGCGCGCGGTTTCCGCCGCTTGCTCCGCCGCCGGGCGGCCGTGAATGAGCGCCGTCGCTTCGGTTGCGAGCGTTTTCTTCGCCTCGTTGATCTCGGCGCCCTGCAGCGCCGCGAGGCGGGCGATCTCCGCCATCGGCAGGAAGGTGAAGAGTTTTAGAAAGCGCACAACGTCGGCGTCTTCGGTGTTGCGCCAATATTGCCAATAGTCATAGGGCGACAGCATGTCGGCGTTGAGCCAGACGGCGCCGGCGGCGGTCTTGCCCATCTTGGCGCCCGACGACGTGGTCAGCAGCGGCGAGGTGAGCGCGTAAAGCTGCGGGCAGCCCATGCGCCGCCCGAGATCGAGGCCGGTGACGATATTGCCCCATTGGTCGGAGCCGCCCATCTGCAGCAGCGCGCCATGGCGCCGGTTGATTTCGACGAAATCATAGGCCTGCAGGCACATATAGTTGAACTCGATGAAGGAGAGCTCATGCTCGCGTTCGAGCCGCAGCTTCACCGAATCCATCGTCAGCATGCGGTTGACGGAGAAGTGACGGCCGACGTCGCGCAGGAAATCGATATAGTTCAGTCCCGCGAGCCAGTCGGCATTGTCGAGCATCAGCGCATCCGTCGCGCCGTCGCCGAATGTGAGGAAGCGCTCGAAGACGGTCCTGATCGAGGCTTTATTGGCGTCGATCTGCTCGACGGTGAGCAGCTTGCGGCTCTCGTCCTTGCCGGAAGGATCGCCGACCCGCGTGGTGCCGCCGCCCATCAGCGGCAGCGGCTTGCCGCCCGTGCGCTGCAGCCAGGCGAGCAGCATGATCGGCAGCAGCGAGCCGACATGAAGCGAGGGCGCCGTGCAGTCGAAGCCGATATAGGCGGCAAGCGTCCCCGACCGCGCCTTCTCGTCCAACCCCGCAAAGTCTGAGCATTGATGGACGAAGCCGCGCTCGATCAGCGCGCGCAGGAAGTCAGATTTTGCGGTGGGAAAGCCGTCGTGGGACACATAGGTGGGCATGGGAAAGTTTGATAGGCGCTGGGCGCGGGCCGCGCAAGGCGGGGGAGAGCGGGCGCTGGGATAATGGGAATCAGCAGCATGTCATCGTAATGGTCACCGAATTGGCTTGCGTCTGTACGGCTTTGCCGTACACTTGGATGGCATGAGAATTCGGAGCGTCCGCCACAGGGGTTTGAAACGCTTCATCGAGGACGACGACGACCGTGAAATCCGGCGCGATCTCGTCAACAGGGTGCGCCGCATTCTGACCGTCCTGATCGCCGCCCCGGACATAACCGGGGTGGAGGGACCACCCGGCTGGCGCATTCACCAGCTCACTGGCGACCGCGCCGGAACGTGGAGCATTTCGGTTTCCGGCAATTGGCGGATCACTTTCACGCTCGAAGACGGAGAAATCGCAAACCTGAATCTGGAGGACTACCATTGACCCGCGACGCGCCTGCGAAAATCGGCATGAAGCCCTCGCATCCCGGCGAATTCATCCGCGAGGAAGTCTTGAACGAACTCGGGCTGTCCGTGGCCCGCGCCGCCGACGTGCTGGGCGTGCGCCGCGCCACCCTGTCCGATCTTGTGAACGAAAAAGCGGCCTTGTCGCCGGAAATGGCCCTGCGCGTCGAGAAGGCTTTCGGCGTCAGCATGGACACGCTGCTGCGTATGCAGGCGTGGCACGACAGCTACGCCATGCGCCAGCGCGCCGGGGAAATCAACGTGAAGCGGTTCAATCCTTGAGTTCGAAACCCAGTTAAGCAAAGCACGCTGGCTTTGCAGCGCTTCTAAGTTAGCAAGCCGGGTTAGGCGCCATGATGTGGGACGCCGTCACCCAGCGCGGCGATCGGCGCCAGTCGATCTTCGCCGAGCCCGACGAATACGCGCTCTATCGCGGTCTCTCCCCGCGCGCCGCAAGGCCAATGGCGTCGCCTGTTGGGCCGATCGCCTCAAGCATCTCATTCTCGCGCCGCCGCCGCCGGAGGGTCTGTCGCGCGTCGTCGGCGCGGCCGAAAGCAATCGCTGGATAATCTTTCTTTTTGTGGTTTCATGTCGTCGGTTCGGATAGACTACAAATGAACCTAATCGCGCCATACTAACCGATACGAGCAATCCGATGTCCGCAGCCTTCACCGTGCGTCTCGATGAGACGACGCTCGGCGCGCTCGATCAGCTTGCCGAGAAAACCGAACGCTCGCGCAACTGGATCGTCGCCAAAGCCATCGAGGATTACATCGCGCTCAACGCGTGGCAGGTCGGCAAGATCGAAGCGGGGATCGCCGCCG
>JAKFXD010000069.1 GCA_021731565.1 Methylocystis sp.
TCTCGGCGAGCCAGATTTTGATGAGCGACTGATAGGGCACGTCGCGTTTGTTGGCGGCGATCTTGATCTGCTCCAGCAGACCGACCGGAAGCCGCAGAGAGATCGACGTCGTCGAAGGCTTGAGATTGGGCAGTCGAACGCGCTTCGCCTTGCTCCAGTCGACATGTTCCGCCGAGTCGTGACGTTCCCAATAGGCGCGCTCCTCCGCTTCCGTTGCGAAGGTCGGGAGCGGCTTAGTCGTCTTGCTCATAGCGTAACCGTTCCTTGCGGCTCATGTCGCGCGCGGAGATGACTCGAATGCGCGTCCCGTTACAGCGGAGCGTGAATGTGACATGCAGCAACCGCGTTGCGTCCGTTCGACCGAGCGCGTGATCGCGCGGCTGCCTATCATTGTGCGCCAAATCGTCCGTCACGATCAGCGGATCGTTGGCGAAAATCTGCTCGGCCTCCGCTTGGCTGACGCCGTGCTTTTCGACGCTTTTGCGCGCATTGCCCTGATCCCATTCGAACCCGACGACATGTTCGAAATTGACCATTTGTGTATATGTCCATAATATACAGGAAAGTCAATAAAGCGTAGATGCGGAGTGTTGCGCCAGCCGGGCAACGCGCCTAAGGGAAGCCCATGAACAAGCCTTTAAGCCCGGAGCCCATCGATCCGCGCGGCGCGGCGGCGATGTTTGAGCGCTATCGTCGCGACGATTCGCCAAAACCGACGCAGTGGAACGACACGCTCGACCTTATTCTCGCGCATCGCTCGCATCGCAATTTCCTGCATCAGCCGCTGCCCGAGGGCGCGCTGGAGATCATCGTCGCGGCCGCGCAGTCGGCGTCGACATCGTCAAATCTGCAAGTCTGGAGCGTCGTCGCGGTGCAGGACGAGGCGCGCAAGACCCGTCTCGCCGATCTTGCCGGCGGACAGAAGCATATTCATAGAGCCCCGCTGTTCCTCGTCTGGCTTTGCGATCTCGCGCGTCTCGAAAATGTCGGGCGCGAAAGGGGGCGCGACGCGGCGGCGCTGCCTTATCTCGAAATCTTTCTCACCGGCGTCGTCGACGCCGCGCTCGCCGCGCAGAACGCCGTCACCGCGCTCGAATCGATCGGTCTCGGCTGCTGCTATATCGGCGCGATGCGCAACAAGCCGGAAGAGGTCGCCAAGGAATTGAATCTGCCGCCGAACGTCTTTGCCGTCTTCGGCATGGTTGTCGGCGTTCCCGATCCGGCCGCCAACGCCGCCGTTAAACCTCGCCTCGGTCAGGCGGCGGTGCTTCATCACGAGCAATATGAATGGGGCGAGGCGCAGCGCGAGGCGATCGAAACGCTCGATGAAAAGTTCAAGGACTTCCAGAAGGAGCAAGGCTTGCCGGATCAGGGCTGGATTCGTCAGGCGCTGTCGCGCGTGCGCGGTCCGGACGCGCTGAGCGGTCGCGACCGCATGCGCGAAGCTCTCAACGCATTGGGCTTCGCTCTTAAGTGAATCGACAAAAAGGCTGGCTCATGGACGCCGATGTAAAGCGCGCATACTCAGGCGAGATTTTCGATCTCTGGGACACTTATGAGAAAGTCGTCGTCAAGGATTTCATGTTTCACGCGGCGCTCGGCGAAGAGGTCGAGCGCGCCATGCGCGGGCGTTTTCAGGGCGGCGACTTTTCCCTGCTCGATCTCGGTTGCGGCGACGCGCATGTCTTTGCGCCGATCCTGCGCCGTATCCCGCCGTCGAGCTACAAGGGGATCGATCTTTCGGAGACCGCGCTCGGGCTCGCAGCCGAAAATCTGAAATCTCTGCCATGCCCCGTGCAGCTCGCGCACAGCGACATGCTGTCGGCTCTTTCCGACGGCGTCTCCTATGATGTCCTTCACAGCAGTTTCGTTCTGCATCACCTGTCGACCGAGGACAAAGCGGAATTCTTCCGCCGCGCGTCGCGCGCGCTCGCGCCCGGCGGCGTTCTGTTGCTGGTCGACACGATGCGCGAGGAGGACGAAACCCGCGACGACTATCTGAGGCATTATTTCGATTGGATCGAGAAGGATTGGACCGGCCTTTCGCGCACCGAAAAGGATGCGGTTTACGAGCATATTTCGAGCAGCGACTTCCCCGAGCCATTGTCGCTTCTGGAGCGACAGGCGCGTGCGGCGGGCCTCAAGCGCTTGTCCGGCGACGTCCCGCATCGCTGGCACCATCTCATGCGCTTCGAGCGGGCCTAGCCGATGTCGGATACGGCGGTCGCAGCCCCGCCAAAGCCGCGCGCGCCGCAAGAGATCGCCGCCGATCGCGTCGTCGCGAAGGCGGCGCGGCGACTGGTCCCCTTTCTCGTCATGGCCTTTATCGTCGCCTATCTCGACCGCGTGAATATGGGTTTCGCGGCGCTGACGATGAACGGCGAACTCGGGTTCACGCCGGAATTCTTCGGCTGGGGCGCCGGCGTCTTCTTCATCGGCTATTGCCTGTTCGAAGCGCCGAGCAATTACATCATGCACCGCGTCGGCGCGCGCATGTGGATCGCGCGGATCATGGTCAGCTGGGGCCTCGTATCGGCGCTCACCGCCTTCATCTGGAACGAGGCGAGCTTCGTCGTCCTGCGTCTGCTGCTCGGCGTGATGGAAGCCGGTTTTGCGCCGGGCGTCATTCTCTATCTCACCTATTGGATACCGGCCGCGCAGCGCGCGCGCGTTCTCGCCGGCTTCCTCATCGCGGTGCCGGTGTCGAGCGCGATCGGATCGCCGATCTCCGGGCTCATCCTGGCGTCGATGGACGGCGTCGGCGGGATCAGCGGCTGGCGCTGGCTGTTTTTGATGGAGGCGCTGCCGTCGGTCATCCTCGGGATTGTCTGCGTCTTCTATCTGCCCGATGGTCCGGAGTCGGCGAAATGGCTGACGTCCGGCGAAAAGGCGTCTCTGCGCGCCGCGCTCGAGAAAGATGCGGGGCGAGACCATGGCGACCATTGGCGCGCGCTGACCGACAAGCGCGTGCTTATTCTCGGCGTCGCCTATTTCGGAATCGTCATCGCGCTTTACGGCCTGAGCTTCTGGCTGCCGCAAATCATCAAAGCCTTCGGATATGGCGTCATCGCCACCAGCCTGTTGGCGTCAATTCCCTACATTTGCGCCGCGTTCGCAATGTGGGCGTGGAGCCGCAGCTCAGATCGGCGGCGCGAGACCGTCGGCCACACGGCGCTTGCCGGCGTGATCGGCGCAATCGGACTGGCCTGCGCCGCCTATGCGCCGACGCCATTGCTGTCGATGATCGCGCTGTCCGTCGCCGCCATCGGCGCGATCGCGGCGCTGCCGACCTTCTGGAGCTTCGCGACTTTGGCGCTCGGTTCGGGGGACGGCGTCGTCGGCGTCGCGGTGATCAATTCGATCGGCAATATTTCGGGCTTCGCCGGTCCCTACCTCGTCGGCCTCATCAAAGGCGCGACCGGCGAATTTTCTGACGCGCTGCTCGCGCTCGCCGTGGGGCCGCTCGTCACGGCCGTTCTCATTCGCCGCATCGCCAGGATGAGATCTTCTCGCGCCTGATGTCGATTACGGCCCGAGGATCAGAGCGTCCCTAAGAGTCGCGTCATGACTTCGCCGGCCTTGCCGGGCAGCTTCGCCTGTTTGGCGGCGTCGAGATTGGCGGGCTCTCCGACGACCACGACGCCGACCATTCCCAGCGTGTAATGCGGATCGCAGCGAAAACCGTAGACGCCGGGCGTCGACAGCGTGATCGCCAATTCCTCATTGATCTTGCCGCGGAACGGCTCCGCGCCGGTGGGAAGCAGTTCCTTTATCGTGACGGCGTTATGCCCCTTGTCGGCCGCGACGAATTTGATCGTATCGCCCGGTTTGATCCGCACGACCTCCGGCTCGAACACCATGTAGCGATCCGCGCCCTTGTTGAGCATTTTGATCTCGACGGTTTCGCCCGCCATCGAAAGGCTCGAACCTGCGATTGAGACCGCAAGCGCCAATGTGGCCGCCCGCAAGGCGCGATGCGGCGTGAGATATGCGCGTGTCACGATGCTTTCTCCCTGGAACTATTGTTATCTGCGCGCCAATGCGGAATTTTGCTCTGGCGTTTCTCTTCGAAGAGAACAGGTGACATCTAGCTGTGCTGATTTCGACCAGCAATAACCAGTGTCGAATCTACAAATGGAAGATTTCCATTCTGACGAATACTGGAGAGTGGAATTAAATTAGTTTGAACGCTCTTCCTCGCGCTTGATTTCGAGCGCAAGCCATTCGTCTTCCGACTTGGCGATGTCGGCCTGAAGCGCAGCGAAAGCCTCGCTCGCCTTGGCGAACTTCGCCGGGTCCCGAGAATAGAGTTCAGGGTCGTCGAGCATGCTCTGCAGCTTCCCGCATTTCTCGCGCAATTCGTCGATCCTGCCGGGCAGGGTCGCGAGCGCATGCTGCTCCTTAAAGGAAAGCTTCTGTTTGCCCGCCGCCTTCTCGCGCGGCGCCGGCTTTTCCTTCGTCTCCCGCGCTGACGCCGTTGCGGCCCGCGTCTCGACGCCCTTGCCGCGTTGCGCGACCATGTCGCTGTAGCCGCCGGCATATTCGATCCAGCGGCCGTCGCCTTCGCTCATCAGCACGCTCGTCGCGACGCGATCGAGAAAATCGCGATCGTGGCTGACGACGATGAGCGTGCCTGGATAATCGGCGAGCATTTCTTCCAAGAGATCGAGCGTTTCAAGATCGAGGTCGTTGGTCGGCTCGTCGAGCACGAGAAGATTGGACGGCTTGGCCAGCGCGCGCGCCAGCAATAAGCGGCCGCGTTCGCCGCCCGACAATCTGCCGATCGGCGTGCGCGCCTGTTCGGGCTTGAACAGGAAATCCTTCATATAGCCGACGACGTGACGCCGCTCGCCATTGATCTCGATCGTGTCGGAGCCGCCGCCGGTCAGCGCGTCCTGCAATGTCGTCGTCGGATCGAGGCTCGCGCGGCTTTGCTCGAGAGTCGCCATCTCGATATTGGCGCCATGGCGAATCTTGCCGCCGTCAGGCGCGAGCGCGCCGGTCAGAAGATTGATCAGCGTGGTCTTGCCGGCGCCGTTCGCGCCGACGATTCCGAGTCGATCGCCGCGCAGAATGCGCGTCGTGAAATTCTCGACGATGACGCGCGCGTCGAAGGACTTGCCGATCTTGATCGCCTCGATGACGAGCTTGCCGGAAAGCTGCGCTTCGCTCGCTTCAAGCTTCACGTCGCCTGTCGGCATCACGCGGTTGCGCCGCTCGGCGCGCAGATGATGCAGGCCGGCAAGCCGTTTCACATTGCGCTTGCGCCGGCCCGAGACGCCGTGGCGCAGCCAATGTTCCTCGGCGACGATTTTGCGCGCCAATTTATGCTGCTGCTTGTCCTCTTCCTCGAGTTCGCGGTCGCGCCACGCTTCGAATTCCTTGAAGCCGCGCGCCAGATGGCGCGTTTGGCCCCGGTCGATCCACAGCGTTTCCCGGGTCAGGTCCTGCAGAAAGCGGCGGTCGTGGCTGATGAGCACCAGCGCCGAGCGAAGCGCGGCAAGCTTTTCCTCAAGCCAGAGGATCGTCGGCAGATCGAGGTGGTTCGTCGGCTCGTCGAGCAGCAGAATGTCGGGCTCGGGCGCGAGAACGCGGGCGAGCGCGGCGCGGCGCGCTTCGCCCCCGGAGAGACGCGCGGGGTCTTCATCGCCCTGCAGTCCGAGATCATTGAGCAGCGTCCTGGCGACATGAGGATCGTCCAGCGGGCCGAGTCCGGCTTCGACATAGGCGAGCGCGGTGGCGAAGCCGGAGAAATCCGGCTCCTGCGGCAGATAGCGTAAACTCGCGCCGGGCTGCAGAAAGCGCGTCCCGCCGTCGGGTTCGATGTCGCCCGCCGCGATCTTGAGCAGCGTCGACTTGCCGGAGCCGTTGCGGCCGACGACGCAAAGCCGCGCGCCCGGCGCAACCGAGAGATCGGCGCCCTCCAACAGCGGCTTGCCGCCGAGAGTCAGCATGACGCCTTGCAGAGCGAGGAGGGGCGGCGGGGCCATTGCAGCTTAGCGGCGTCGTCTCATGGGCATGATATAGGCTTGTTCCATGTGGCCGCGCCGCTGTCACCCCCTGCATTGGCGCGCCGGCCTTGCCGCGAATGCTTGCCGTCCGTTACTGCGAATACGCAGGACTCAACCGCCTAGTCCCAACGCCGTTCGCACCCGCGCCGAATAGCCGTAGAGATCGGGGCGCAGCACGAGGCGTCCGCCTTCATCGACGTAAGCGGTGAAATATTCGATGTGGATCGGCAGCGGTTTTGAGAGATTGATGTAGCGTTCCGAGCCGCCGATCAGCCGGCGCACGCGGCTCTCCGACCAGCCGCCGCCGGGGCCGAGCACGGCTTCGGCGAGCGCGAAGGGCGCGTCGACGCGCATGCAGCCGTGGCTGAAGGCGCGATGCGAAGCGGCGAACAGATTGCGCGACGGCGTATCGTGCAGATAGACGGAAAAATCATTGGGGAACATGAATTTGATGCGGCCCAGCGCATTGCGTTCGCCCGGCGGCTGGCGCACCACCAGCCTGCCGTGGCGATAGGACACGTCGAAGCCGCTCGCCGCGATGGCGGCGGGGTCGCCATTGGCTTTCGGCAGCATCTCCTTGTTCAGGATCGACGGCGGCACGTTCCAATAGGGATTGACGATGATGTATTGCAGCGCATTGGAGAAGATCGGCGTCGGCGTCGTCTCCTTGCCGACGATGATGCGCGTGCGATGCGTCACCTCGCCGTTGCGCACGACGGCGAGTTCAAAGTCGGGAATATTCACCTCGACCCGTTCTTCGCCGAGGTCGCGCGGCAGCCAGCGCCAGCGCTCCATATTGGCGATGATTTCAGCCTCGACGCGCGCGGTCGAAGCTTTGGCGGGCGCGGCGGCGCGGCGCCGCTTGGATTTACCAGCTGGCGGCAGAGCGTCGCTTTGCGAGCCGCTTTCGGCGGCGGCGTAACGTCCGTCGGCGACCGGCGCGCCGGCGCGCTGCGCCCTCAGCTCGATCAGCTTGTCGCGCAGCTGCTGATAGCCGTAATGCGCGGGATTATAGGCCTGCAGCGCTTCGCCCGCGGTTTCGCCGGCGCCGGCGATGTCCGCGACCGCTTGCGCCGGGTCGGGCAGGGTGGTCTTCGCGCCGATGAGCTTCGAGATGCTCTCGGGGTTCACCCGGAACCCGCGCGCCTGCAGCGCATAGGCGGCGACCGCTTCCGAGAGGGCGAGATCGTCCGCCGCGCCAAGCGCGGTCCGCTCCGCGTCCGGCGCGGCGTAGGCGCGAAGATCGAGACCATCGTCGGCGGCGCGCGCGAGCCGCGCCAGCGCCGCCCGCGCCGAAGCGCGCCATTCGCCATTCTCGATCCACAAGGGCGCGAAATTCTTGGCGGCGTAGGCGGCGGCCAGCGCCGCGCGCAGGCGGCGGCGCTCCGGCGCCACGGCGGCGTCGCCGGCCCAGGCGTCGAGGGCCGAGGCGAGGTCGCGGCTTTGCGCGGGCTGGAGGCTCCAGGCGAGGTCGAGCGGGTCCGGCTCGATGGGCGCGGCGCGCGGCGCGGCGTCGAGCAGGACGGCGGCGGGCGCGGCCTCCGCGACGGCGAAATCGGGATGATCCAGCGGCGCGCGTGTCGGAACGCGCGTCGCGCCAAACAGCGCGACGAGCGGCGGCGGCTCGAAGATTTCGGCGCGGCGCGGCGGATATTGATGCGCCAGCGCCGGCGCGGCGAACGCCGAAGCGATCGCGGCCGCAACATAGAAAATTCGCCCGGCTTTTGCGCCAGCAGTCATAGCTCGTCCTCGCGTCTACCTCGTGCAGCGAGGTCTGAGCGTCTTTTGGGTGAAAGTCCGTGCGATGACGCAAGCGCGCGGCGCTTGGCCATTGCTTCGACGTAAAGATAAGGCGCGGCGCGGGGCTTGTGAATCGGCGAGGACCCGCCGTCGCCGCTCGGACGGCGAAAAAGCCGGACTGTGGCGGCTGCGCTACAGTGGCGCCGATGGCGGGCGGCGCGCGAACGCGCTATGATTTGGCGTTTATCCCCGAGGCCGCCGATGAAGCCCTATATCGTCATTGTCCATAAGGACGAACACAGCGCCTATGGCATGAGCTTTCCCGACGCGCCGGGATGTTTTTCCGCCGCCGACGAAATCGACGATATTTTCGCCATGGCCAGCGAGGCGCTGGCGCTTTGGGCGGAGGGGATGCGTGAGGACGGAAGCGCCATCCCAACTTTGCGCTTTCTTTCCGAATTGAAGGCCGATCCTCGATGGGCGGATGATTTCGCGGACGCGGCGTTTATCTTCGCGATCGATCCGCCGTTCAGTCGACCGATCAAGCGGCCTGACGCAACGGATGATGTTCGATGAGCGCGACCATGTAGCGCGCAATGTCTTCCGCGATTTCGGGATCGCGCTTCAACTCTGTCAACGCGCGTGCCGGCGGAACTTCATCGCCGTGCTCTTTCGCGACATCGATCCACAGAGCGAGCGCCTCGGCGGCGTTCATCATCGCCTCATCCAATGAGTCGCCGGCGGAGACGCAGCCGGGCAAGTCTGGAAACCAGACGCCGATCGCCTTTCCTTCTTCCTCTTCGACAATGGCGACGTAATGCGTCATTCGCGTCAGTCCTTCGGCCACCCCGCCGCCTTGTAGATTTTCCAGACCAGGCCAGGGCCAAGGTCTTTTTTCGGATGGGGCAGAGGTATTATGGC
>JAKFXD010000094.1 GCA_021731565.1 Methylocystis sp.
TCGACCGCATCACCCGCGAGGGGCGTCTCATCACCGGCGGCGTCGAGACCCAGGCGGTGCCGTGGAGCTCCAACATCCAGTGCCAGACGATGAGCATGGAGGAGCTGCATGACGGCATGCAGAATCTCTGCAACGCGCTTTATTCGCCGGCCGCCTTCGGCGAGCGCATGCTGAACATGATCAGAACCTTCGGCCGCCACCGCAAGGGGCCGGCGCCGCAGCCCTTCGATCCCAAATCGCTGCGCGAAGTGGAACAGCAGGCGATGCAGGTCGGCATGGACGTGCGCAAGATGGGCGAAGCGGAAGGCCGCATGTGGAACAAGGTCTGGGGCGCCGCCGTGCGCAAGCCCGAGACCATCACCATCGCCGCGCGCATCATGTTCCAATATGCACAGGCGCGGCACATGTTCGACAAGGGCAATTATTGGGAGCCGCAGCTCGCGAGCCCGCCGATCGCGCCGCAGCGCGCGGCGTAAGTCTCTTATCGAGCGCAAAAGCGCGTCGTGGGCTTCCTCGTCCTGAGGAGCGCGCGAAGCTCGCGTCTCGAAGGACGAGGAAGCCATAACCCGTTCCTCACCCTGCTCCTTCGAGACGCCGTTTCGATCTCGCGCAAGCCCGAGACCGAAACGGCGCCTCAGGATGAGGGTGAGGACTGCAGTCCGCGGGATGCTGATTGCACCGTTACGCGTCTATCCCTTTCAACACCGCCAGCGGCGCTTTCGAGCCCTTGACGCCGGCGAGAAGAATGCGCGTCGCCGGCGCGTCGGCGCGGGTGTGGATCGGCTGGATCGACACGCCCCCTAGCCTTCCCTCCACAGCCGCGAGACATTCGGCGAGCGCGTCGGCGCGATGAATCATCACGAAGGTTCCGCCCGGCGCGAGCAGCGCGAGACAGGCGCGGACCCAATCAATCAGCGGCGCGCTGGCGACATGGGCGCGCGCCTTCGCGGCGTCGGGCGTGACGCGCACCTTGCCGGCGTTATGAAACGGCGGATTGGTGAGAACGAGCGCCGCCTTTTCGTCGATCAGTCCAGCGGCGCGGCGCGATTTCGCGGCAAGCGCGTCGGCTTCGTAAACTGTCGCCCTTGCGTCGAGCGCATTTTCAGCGACGTTTGCACGCGCGAGCGCGCAGGACTCGGGGTCAATCTCCACGAGTCCAACGGTCGCGCCAGGGGCGCGCAGCGCCGCCATCAGTCCGACCGCGCCCGCCCCGGCGCCGATGTCGAGAATGAGCCCTTGCTGATGTTGCGGCGTCGCGGCGGCGAGCAGTTCGGCCTCCGTCCCCGAGCGGTGGCCGGCGGCGCTTTGACGCAGGCGCAGGCGCCCGCCGAGAAAACCGTCCAAACTCGCGTTTTTCATAGGAGCCGAGAGACTCACATCCCGCGCGCTCCACCCTCCCCTTGAGGGGATGGTCGGCGCGCAGCGCCGGGGTGGGGTGAACCCAAAGTCTTTGCCGCCTGTCACCCCACCCCGCATTGCTATCGCAATGCGACCCTCCCCCTCAAGGGGAGGGTGATTGCGATAGCCTCCGCCGCGACTTGCCGCCTCCATCCCAAAGCCGTAAGTTCGCGCGACAAAGCGCAAGGCTTAAGGGGGGTCCGTGGGTATCGTCATTCCGCTCGATGAGAAAAAGGACGCCGGCCTCGACAGTCTCCTCGAACTCATCAAGCCAGACCTCGAGCGCACCAATCAGCTGATCATCCAGCGCATGGGCTCCGACGTCACGACGATTCCCGAAGTCGCCAACCATCTCATTTCCGCCGGCGGCAAGCGCCTGCGGCCGATGCTCGTTCTCGCCACCGCCGGCATGTGCGGCTACAGGGGCGACGGCCATCTGAAATTCGCCGCCGGCATCGAATTCATGCATACGGCGACGCTGCTCCACGACGACGTCGTCGACGAAAGCGACATGCGCCGCGGCAAGATCGCCGCGCGGATGCTGTGGGGCAATCAGACTTGCGTGCTCGTCGGCGACTTCCTGCTCGGCCACGCCTTCAAGATGATGGTCGAGCCCGGCGTCATCGCGCCGCTCACCGTCGTGTCGCAAGCGGCCGCCGTGATCGCCGAGGGCGAGATCATGCAGCTCAACGCCGCCAAGGACACCACCACCACCGAGGACGCCTATATGGGCGTCATCCGCCGCAAGACGGCGGAGCTCTTCGCCGCCGCCGCCGAAGTCGGGGTAATGCTCGGCGGCAAGCCGAAGGCCGATGAAGCCGCGGCGCGCAGCTATGGGATGAATCTCGGCATCGCCTTCCAGCTCATCGACGACGCGCTCGATTACGGCGGCTCGTCGGCCAAGCTCGGCAAGAATGTCGGCGACGATTTTAGAGAGGGCAAGATCACGCTCCCCGTGGTGCTCGCCTTCCGTCGCGGCAATGAGAAGGAACGCGAATTCTGGCGGCGCACGCTGGAGAAGGGCGAGATCAAGGACGGCGACGTCGAGACCGCCTGCGGGCTGATGAAGAAGCACAAGGCGCTCGACGACACGATCGAGCGCGCGACGCATTACGGCGCCATCGCGCGCGACGCGATGGAGATATTCCCCGCCTCGCCATGGAAGAGTGCGCTGCTCGAAGTCGTCGACTTCTGCATCGATCGCGTCTATTAGAGCGCTTCCCGATCACATGGAATCATGTGATCGATAAGGAATCGCTCAAAATCAAAACGCTGGAGAAGGTTCTCTTCGAAAAAGTCTGTCAACTTTTTCGAAGAGAACCTTCTCTAACGCGCCGCCGGCCGACTGTAGGACAGCGACCGGCGGATCTCGTCAGACCTTCAGACAGTCCGACTTGAAATGCTTGCGCTCCTTGCCGTGAAGCCCCTTGGCGTCGGCTTGCGCACGGCAGTCCTTCTCCCTCTCAGCATGGGTCTTCGGCGCAGCGGCGGCGGGCGCCGGCTGCGCCGCGGCGGCGGGCGTTTCCGCCTTCGGAGGCGTTTCTGCGGGTGCAGCCTTCGGCGCGATCTCGGCGGGCGGCGCCCAGGTCGTCGGCGCGTCTCCGGCGGACGCCGGGGACTTCGGCTCCGCGAGCGCGGCGCCAAGGGACAGGCTGGCGCAAACAACGCCGGCGGCAATGCATTTAACGCTCGTGAACATTTACGTTTCTTCTATGTTTTGAGGCGCGCCGCAACGCCGCGTGTTGAACCGTCGCGGCGCCGCTCATCGCGCACGCGCGCGCATCCGCAGTCTTCCGCGGCTCAAACTTAACTGATTTATGACAGCCTGTCTTTGACGCAGCGCAGCAGCGCCCGGATTATGGCTAACGCCGCCACCAGACGTAGACGGCGACGCCGGCGACGACGCCCGAATAGACGATCTTCCACATCAGCCGGCGCGGCGCCGACGCACGGCGCAATGGAACGTCGCTGCGGCGGTCGATCTTTCGCTCGCCGACGGAAACCGGACTGAGCGCAGCATGAGAATAGCGCATGAATCGCTCCTTGGCCGAAAGTGAACAGGTCGTTTGAGGCAAGGCTAAGGCGCGAAGGATTGACAAATTGCTTCGATTTCACTCCGCCTGGAGAGATCTCTGTGCTGCAGTGCGAGCAATGATAAAAACCGGCGACGAGAGTGGCGGAGGACGACATGACGCGCGACAAAGCATCGGATTGGCGGTTCGATTTCGTGGGCGCAAAGCCGCCTGTCGCCGCGCGGCGCGACACGCGCCGAGTCGTCCATGGCCGCGCGCTCGACGATCCTTACGACTGGCTCGCCGCGAAGAACTGGCGCGAGGTGCTGCGCGATCCCGACGCGCTTCCGAGCGACATCGCCACGCTGATCAAGGCGGAGAATGCATACTGCGATCGCGTGATGGCGCCGCTTGAAAGTTTGCGAAAGACGCTCGTCGCCGAGATGCGCGCGCGCATCAAGGAAGACGACAGCGACGTTCCCGATCCGGACGGGCCTTTCGCCTATTACGAACGCTTCCATGAAGGCGCGGAACATCCGCGCTACTGCCGCACGCCGCGCGAAGGCGGGGCGGAAACCGTTCTTCTCGACGGCGACGCGCTCGCCGAAGGCCATGAGTTCTTCGACATCGGCGACGCGGCGCATGCCCCGGATCATACGCAACTCGCCTGGAGCGTCGATGATGCGGGCTCGGAACTCTACGATATCCGCACGCGGGCGCTGAGCGACGGAATCGATCGCGCCGACGTGGTGAGCGACAGCGACGGCTCGATCGTCTGGCGCGCCGATTCGAAAGCCTATTACTATGTGCTGATCGACGAGAACCATCGCACCTCGCAGATTTTTCGGCACGAACTTGGAACCGATCCCGCCCATGATGCGCTGATCCTCGAAGAAACCGACAGCGCCTGGTTCGTCGGCCTGCACGAAAGCCGTTGCCGGCGTTTCGCGATCGCGTCGATCCACGGCCATGACGCGACGGAAAGCTGGCTCATCGACCTTCGCGAGAATAATCCGACGCCGCGTATCGTCGCGCCGCGCGAACCGCGCCTGCGCTACGACGTCGAACCGCACGGCGATCTTATCTATATTCGCAACAACGCCGACGGCGCCGATGATTTCCGAATCTCCGTCGCGCCGCTGGCGGAGCCCGGCCGCGAGAACTGGAAAGACGTCGTCTGCCATCGCGACGGCGCGATGATCGACGGCTTCACGGTCTATGCGCGTCATCTCGTCTGGCTGCTTCGCGAGAACTCGCTGCCGAAGCTCGTCATCCGCGCGCTCGCGACCGGCGACGAACATGCGATCCGTTTCGAAGAGGACGCCTATGCGCTGTCGCTCGACCCGGGGCTCGAATTCGATACGGATGTGCTCCGTTTCACCTATTCATCGATGACGACGCCCGACGAGATCTACGACTACGACATGAGGACGCGCACGCGCGTGTTGCGCAAGCGCCAGGAGATTCCATCGGGACATGACCCTAAGAATTATGTCACGCGACGGCTCTTCGCGATGGCGCGCGACGGCGAGCGCGTGCCGATCACGCTTCTGCACCGCGCCGACTTCACGCCCGGCGGGGAAGGCGCGCCGCTGCTGCTCTATGGCTATGGCGCCTATGGCTATGCGCTCTCGGCAAGCTTCAACGAAGACGCCCTGTCGCTGGTCGATCGCGGCTTCGTCTACGCCCGCGCCCATATTCGCGGCGGAACCGACAAGGGCTGGCGCTGGTACGAGAGCGGCAAGCTCGAGAACAAGCAAAACAGCTTCTTCGACTTCATCGATTGCGCGCGCCATCTCGTCTCCGCCGGCTATACCCATGAGGGCGCCATCGTGGCGCAGGGCGGGTCGGCGGGCGGGCTGCTGATGGGCGCCGTCGCCAATGCGGCGCCCGAACTCTTCGCCGGCGTCGTCGCCAGCGTGCCCTTCGTCGATACGCTCAACACGATGCTGCGCGACGATCTTCCGCTGACGCCGCCGGAATGGCTGGAATGGGGAAATCCGATCGCCAGCGTCGAAGCCTATGATCGCATCGCCTCCTATTCGCCCTACGACAATGTGCGCGCGCAAACCTATCCGCCGATTCTCGCCGTCGCCGGCGTCACCGATCCTCGCGTCACTTATTGGGAGCCGCTCAAATGGGTTGCGAAACTTCGCGCAACCATGAGCGGCGGCGGACCCGTGCTGCTGTTCACCCATATGGGCGCCGGTCACGCCGGCGCCTCTGGCCGTTTCGAGGCGCTGGAAGACACCGCGCTCGAATACGCCTTCGCGCTCGCCTGCGCCGCGCGCCTCCTCAAAGACGCTGAGGATTTGCCGCCAAGTAGCTGAGGCTCTATCGCCGTCGCCGCATCAATCGGCGTTCGCCGGCGCGAACCAAGCCTGTCGCGCTCGCGAGACGCTGCATTTCCCAGATGGGAAATGCAGCGCGAAAAACTCATTTCGTCGGATGCACCCATTCGGAATCGGGAGGGATTGCGGGTTTGCTTTCAGCGGCGGGCGCCGGGGTCGGTTCAGCGGGCGCGCCGGGCGCCGCCACCTGAGCCGGCGCCGCGCTCGGCGCAGCGGCCGTTTCGCTCGCATCCTCAGCGCGAACTGGCGCGGCGAAAGTTGCGCCCACAGCGATGGCGGCCGTCAACAGCAGTATTTTCCTCATATGGCGATTCCCCCTTTGTGGCCCGAGTCGCGGGGTTGCGCTCAATCTTGGCCGAGGCGGATTATAGTCGTGGAACGATACAATTCAAGAAAGAGCGTCAAGCTTGGATTCGCATCGAAGAGCGATCGGCGACACTCGCGATGCAGAGCTCAGTCGCCCATGCCTCGAGACGCCGCCGACTCCGCGCAAATGCGCCGCGCTTGTTACGCCGCTCTTTCCCGGCGGGACGTGTTTACGCCGACGCTATGAGTTTGGCGCCTTCTTGCGCCGGATCTCTTCGGGCGGCGTCCATTCCTGGCCGCTTTGCGTGCCTTTCTTGCCTTCGACGGCGGGGGCGCCGGCGGAGGTGCCGCTCGGTCCGGACAGGCCGCTGTCGTTGATTTCCGCCGCTTGCGGATTGTCCTTCTGCACTGAGCCGGACGGCTCGACCGGGTTGCCGGTCGCCGGTCCAGAGGTGACGCCCTGGTCCTGCTGTTGCGGTTGCTCCTCGGCGGCCAGCGCCGCGGGCGCGGCAATGGCGAGCGCAAGGCCTGCGATGACGGCGATTGGTTTCTTCATATCGAACTCCTGCGAGAGCTTTCGATGATCGAAGGATCGGCCCCCGCAGGTAAATGGCGGCGCGGATTGATCGAGCAATGGGAGGTGTGGCGCGCGCCTTCGCTTTGTTTTATGCAGCTTACGCTCACGCCGGGAGGTGGATGATGGCCGTCGACAGCACGCATGCCGAAACAATTGCGCTCCACGCCGGATGGCGCGCGGATGAGACCAACGGCGCCGTCGCCGTCCCGATCTATCAGACGACTTCCTATCAGTTTCGCGACACCGAGCACGCCGCCAGTCTGTTCGCGCTCAAGGAGCTCGGCCATATCTATACGCGCATCGGCAATCCGACGACGAGCGTCTTGGAGGCGCGATTGGCGGCGCTGGAAGGCGGCGTCGCGGGGCTGGCGCTCGGCTCCGGACAGGCGGCTTCGGCGCTGTCGATTCAGAATCTCGCGCGCGTCGGCGACAATATCGTCTCGTCCACCGATCTTTACGGGGGCACCTGGAATCTCTTCGCCAATACGCTGAAGGATCAGGGCCTCGAGGTGCGCTTCGTCGATCCATCCGACCCGGAGAATTTCCGCCGCGCCACCGACGCGCGCACCCGCGCCTATTACGCCGAGACTCTGCCCAATCCCAAACTCACCGTATTTCCGATCGCCGAAGTCGCGACGATCGGCCGCGAACTCGGCGTGCCGCTGATCATGGACAATACCGCGGCGCCAATACTCTGCCGGCCGATCGATCATGGCGCGGCGATCGTGGTTTATTCGACGACGAAATATCTTGGCGGCCACGGCAATTCGATCGGCGGCGCGATCATCGACGCCGGCAATTTCGACTGGGAGAAATTTCCGCAGCGACAGCCGGCCTTGAATACGCCCGATCCAAGCTATCACGGCGCAATCTGGGTCGAGGCGGTCAAGCCGATCGGACCGGTCGCCTATATCATCAAGGCGCGCGCCACGCTGTTGCGCGATCTTGGTCCCGCGCCCGCGCCGTTCAACGCCTTTCTGACGCTGCAGGGGATCGAGACGGTGACGCTGCGCATGGAGCGCCACGTGCAGAACACGCAGAAGGTCGTCGACTTCCTGGTCAAGCGCAGCGAGGTGACGCGGGTCATTCATCCATCGCAGCAGAGCGGCGAGATGCGCCGGCGCGCCGACGCCTATCTGAAAGGCGGCTATGGCGCGCTTATCGGCTTCGAACTGAAGGGCGGCCTCGAGGCGGGCCGCCGTTTCATCGACGCGCTGGAAATGTTCTACCACGTCGCCAATATCGGCGACGCCCGCAGCCTCGCCATCCATCCCGCGACGACGACCCATTCGCAGCTCGCCGAGGAGGCGCAGCTCGCCTCCGGCGTCACGCCCGGCTATGTGCGGCTTGCCATCGGCCTCGAACATATCGACGACATCATCGCCGATCTGGAGAAGGGGTTTAAGGCGGCTGCAACGTAAGGCGCTTCCCTTCTCCCCGTGAAACGGGAGAAGGGAATGCGCCCAATTCACGGCTTCGTCGCGAGCCTGTCCACGATCGCGCGGATCGCGGCGATCTGCGGTCCCTTTTTCGTATGGTAGTCGACGCTGTCATAGCCCCACCAGTCCCAGCAGGCGTTGGGGTTCCATACGAAATTCAGCGTGTAGAACGGGAAGCCCCAGCCCAGGCGGCTGATGGTTTGCGGATAGACCACGATGATGCGGTTCGTATCCGCCCAGCGATTGTAGCCCGCATGCTTGTAGAAGGCCTCGCCGATTTCGGCGACCTGCTGCTTGCAGCCATGCAGCGCGACATGCACGCGGCATGGCTCCATGGCGCAGACATGCGGAATATAGGCGTAGCCGACATCGTTCATGCTGTGAACATAGGCGTTGCCGTCGGGCAGAAATTCCTTCTGGTCGAATTCGACATATTTTCCGGCGGTCTGCGCGCTCGGCGGATTGAGCGGGCCGTAGATCTGTTCGAGCAGCGCTTTCGCGGAGTCGAAATCGCAGTCGACGATGAACGGCGCC
>JAKFXD010000093.1 GCA_021731565.1 Methylocystis sp.
GTCAAACCCAGACTTGCCGATCGGCTCGACCGCGAAGCTGCCGCCATCGTCAGGCGTGAATTTGCACGTCCCCCTATAGGGCGTCATGCCGTTGCCGAGCACGACGCATCTCGCGGGTCTTGCGGCCGCCTCCTGAGCCAGGATCGGCTGCGCCATGACGATCAAGGCGATCAAAGCAGCAATTCTCTTCATCGAAACCTCCCGTCTCTCCAAACTCGTTCAACAATCATCGCGGCGCGGCGCTTCTAATCGAGCCGTTCTCCGCGCCGCTCGCGCAGACCCGCGACGCCAAGGAGCCCGACGGCGGCGCCGAACATCAGATAGAAGGCCGGCGCGACCGGCGTGACGAGAAAGCCGATCAGCCAGGCGACGATAAACGGCGCGAAACCGCCGAACATCATGACCGCGACATTATAGGCGATCGCCAGCCCCGACGAGCGGAGATGCGTCGGAAACTGTTCGGCGAGCGCCGTCGACAGCGCGCCGAAGAGGCCCGAGAGAATGACGCAGAAGGCAGTCTGCGCGATGGTCAATTTCGCAAGCGACGGCGCGACCTGCAACCATGCGAACAGCGGATAGACGCAAAGGAGAAGCATGCCATAGGAGGCCAGGAGCAAGGGCCGCCGGCCAATTTTGTCGGACAAGGCGCCGATCAATGGCGTCAGCGCAATCAGCAAGAGCAGACCGGGCGCCTGAGCGATAAAGGACTGCGTCAGACTGAGCCCCATCTCGGTCTTTCCATAGGTCGGCATATAAACAAGGATCACATAGAAGGAGATCGTCGCGCCGGCCGTGGCGGCGAAACAGGCGAGAAGCCTGTCGCCTTGCCGCCGCACCAGATCGAGAAAGGCGTCCATCGCGCCGCCGCTTCGAGGCGACGCTTCGAAGGCAAGCGTTTCATCGAGACTGCGCCGGATATAGACGCCGACCGGCCCAATCAGCAGGCCGGCGACGAAGGGCAGCCGCCAGGCCCACTCATTCAGCGCTTCGGCCGAAAACACGCTCGCGACAATGATGCCGGCGAGCGTCCCGAGCAGAATCGACGCGCCCTGCCCGACCATCTGCAAAGAGCCATAGAGTCCGCGCCGGGCTTGAGGCGACACTTCGATCAGATAAGCGGTCGAACTGGCGAATTCGCCGCCCGTCGCGAATCCCTGCAGCAATCGGCCGATGACCACGAGCATCGGCGCGTAGACGCCGATCGTCGCATAGGTCGGCGCGAAGGCGATGACCGCCACCGCACCGGTCATCACGAAGATGATGAGTTGCAGCGCCGCCTTGCGGCCCTTGCGATCCGCGTAAAATCCGAAGAAGAGCCCGCCGAGCGGTCGCGTGCAGAAGCCGGCGCCGAAGGTGGCGAGCGCCAGCAGCAGCGCCGCCGTGTCGTCTCCGCTCGGAAAGAACGCCCGCGCCAGCACGGAAGCAAAAAAGCCGTAGACGACGAAATCATACCATTCGAGCGCATTGCCGATGACGGCGGCGGCGATCTGCTTGGGCGCTGGCGTTCTCGCTTGGCGTAGGTTCATCCAACTTTCAAGTTTCGAGGGCTTTCGCGAAAAGTCAGGAGATCGCCGAGCGGTCGCCGCGCCGCCTCGACGATGAGCGCGCCGGCGAGGCCGAGAACGCTCATCAGCAGGAAGAAATACACGCTTGCAAGGCTCGACCACAAACCGCCGAGCCATCCCGCCAGCAGATTGCCGAGAAACATCGAGGTGAACCACAAGCCCATCAACGCCGAGCGCGCGCCCTCCGGCGCGACATGCGACACAAGCGAGAGCGCGATCGGCGAGAAATGCAGTTCGGAGATGGTGATCACGCTGAAATAGGCGAGAAGCCAGAGCCAGCTCGACTTGCCGCCATCGCTCGTCCAGGCCGCGAGCGCCAGGACGCCGTAACTCGCCGCAACGCCAAGACAGCCGAGCGTCATTTTGCGAATCGTCGAGGGCTCGCGTCCGAACCGCGCCAGCCAAGCCCAAAGCGAGACGAGCGGCGGCGTGAAGAGAAAGATCATCAGCGGATTGAACGCCTGAAACCAGGTCACTGGAATGTCGGCGCGCCATCCGAAGAGATCGACGCCGCGGTCGGTGGACTGCGCCGCCCACAGCGCGATCGTATTGCCCTGCTGTTCGAAGGCGGCCCAGAACAGCGCCGAAGGCGCGAAGAGCAGCATCAGCGCGCCGACGGACCGGCGAAACCGCGCGCGCGCGTGCGCCGTCGGCGCGCGCCTTTCACGTGATGGCGGCTCAGGCGGCAGATTGGGCAGACCCATCACGTAAGTCACGAGACCGACGACCATGCCGGCGCCGGCGCAGGCGAATCCGTAATGCCAGCCGATCGTCTCGCCGACCGTTCCGCAGACGAGCGGCGCGAAGAAGGCGCCGATATTGATGCCGACATAGAAGATCGAATAGGCGCGATCGCGGCGCGCGTCCTTTAGCGCATAAAGCTCGCCGACCTGAACCGAAATATTCGGCTTGAAACCGCCGCAGCCGAGCGCGATGAGAAACAGCGCGATCAGAAACAGCCGATCGAAGGCCATCATGAAATGGCCGACGGCCATCAGCGCGGCGCCGATCACGATCGTGCGCGCGCGTCCGAGCGCGCGGTCGGCGAGGAACCCGCCGAGGATCGGCGTCAGATAGACGAGGCCGGTATAGAGCCCGTAGATTTGCGATGCGAAGGGCTGCGGCGCGAGCGTACCGGAAAGCGCCTCGAGGCCGCGTTTGAGCGTATCGAGGCCAAGCGCCGCGTTCATCCGCTCCGGCGTCAGAAGATAGTCGACCATATAGAGGACGAGCAGCGCCCGCATCCCGTAATAGGAAAAGCGCTCCCACATTTCGGAAGAAAAGAGAAAGGCGAGTCCGCGCGGATGGCCGAGAAAATCGTCGCGTCGCCGCATGGGTTCCGTCACGCCAAACCTTCATTCCGCGCCGCCCGATCGCCCCGCGCGGCGTCTATGGATGACGGTTCGATCGGCTCAAAACACGCCCGCGTCCAGTCCCGCCGCGACCAGCATCCCCAATTCGCGGCATTCGTCGACAAAATCTTCCCGCCAGTCGCCGCGGCAGATGAGCGGCTCTCGGACCGCGCGCCAGCGCAGGCCGGTCACGATCGACTCGACGCCGCGCCTTGTGCCCGTCCCGTCATGGCCGGCCCGAATGTAGAGCGCGTAGGGCAGGCCCTCGGTGCGGTCCAGCAGGGGATAGTAGCAGCGGTCGAAGAAGTCCTTGAGCGCGCCGCTCATATAGCCGAGATTCTCGGTGGTTCCGAGAATGACGGCCTGCGCCGCGCGCACATGTTCGGGCGTCGTCAGAAAAGGGCTGAGCGCCTCCGCTTCAACGCCCTGGATCTCGGACGCGCGCGCGCCGGCGACGACCGCGTCCCTCAGCCGCTCGGTGTTGCGCGACGGCGCATGCGCGATGATCAGCAGGCGCTTTGGCGATGAAATGCGGCTACCAGGGGTGGAATTCAGGCACGTAAATGATTTTCAGGCAGACCGCCAAAGCCATGACCGCAAGCATGGCCAGGAGCGCGGTATAGCCGATCACCGTATAGACCGAGGCGTTGTAGACCGTATCCACCAACCGCAGCGCATAGGCCCGCAACGCGCCGTCCGTTTCCGCTACCTGCTTGTCCATGATCTCTCCTCCCTTTGGAGGCGCCAAAAATTGGATGCTGAAAAACAATATAGAGCACGCAATGTCGCCGTCAGCGCCCGTTTGCTCGACGCCTGCCTTCGTCGCTGGCGTTCCCAGTGCGCTTGCGCCCATCGGCCAGTTCGACGACCTTGGCCTTTTGCGGTTCGGACATCGAAGTCCAGCCGGCGATTTCGGCGCGCGTGCGACCGCAGCCGACGCACACGTCGTCGCGGTCGAGTTCGCAAATTTTTACGCACGGACTGTCGATCATCGGCGCCGCTTTGGCCGCGGAGCGCGGCGCGCCCTTCCCGCCGCGCTATAGGCCCGAGCTCCGCTCGAGTCAAAACGTCCGACGTCTTTCGCCGCCAATCTTTCTCTCCTTCACGAAATCGACTAGATGCTCGGGGCCATGACGACCAAAATCTTCATCGACGGCGACGCCGGCACCACCGGGCTCGAAATCCGCGAACGGCTCGCCGGGCGCTTGGACATTTCGCTCCTCGCGCTCCCGCAGGAGCAGCGCAAGGATGTCGCCGCCAAGCGCGACATTCTCGCCTCCGTCGACATCGCCATCCTCTGTCTGCCGGACGACGCCGCGAAGGAAACCGTCGCGCTTTGCGACGCCCTCGGCGAGCGCGGCCCGAAGCTGCTCGACGCTTCCACCGCCCATCGCGTCGCGGAAGGCTGGGTCTATGGTTTCGCCGAACTCTGCCAAGGACAGGCGGCCAGGATCGCCGCAAGCCGCCGCGTCGCCAATGTCGGCTGCTATGCGACGGGCGCGATCGCGCTCATCCGCCCGCTCGTCGACGCCGGTTTGATCCGGCCGGACCAGCCGCTGACGATCAACGCCGTCTCCGGCTATTCGGGCGGCGGCCGGCAGATGATCGAAACCTATGAGAGCGGCAAGGCGCCGGCCTTCGAGCTTTACGCGCTCGGGTTCGGGCATAAGCATGTGCCGGAGATCATGGCCTATGGGCGGCTCACGGCGCGGCCGCTGTTCGTTCCCTCGGTCGGCAATTTCCGCCAGGGCATGCTCGTCTCGATTCCGCTTGTTCTCGAAGCTTTGCCCGGCAGGCCCAGGGCGCAGGACCTCGACGCGGCTTATGCGCGCCACTACGCCGGCGCGACGCATGTCCGGCGCGCCGCGGCGCCGGCGGACGGAAGGCTCGACGCTCTCGCGTTGAATGGAACCGACGAGATGGAGGTTTTCGCCATCGCCAATGACGCGCACGGCCATGCCCTGCTCGTCGCCCGGCTCGACAATCTCGGCAAGGGCGCGGCCGGCGCTGCCGTGCAGAACCTCGATCTGATGATGGGGAAAGCGAGAGAGTAGCGAGTGGTGCCCATTCGCTGCTCTCTACTCGCTATTCGCCACTCAATCCGCGTAAGCCGTCGCGCCTCCGGGCAGCTTCGCGGCGACGTCCTCATAGCGGCTCGTGCGCTTGTCCATCATCGTCTCGAAGGCTTCATGCACTTCTCGGACCGAGCGAACCTTCAGCCGGCGCCCCTGCTGCTCGTAGAAGATCGGCTTATTGGCGCGCGCCGGCCTCGGCAGCAGCGCCGCCGCGGACGTATGCGGGGCCTCCTCGACGGTTCTCATGAAGCGCTCGGCGTCGTCCGGACCCAGGAAGTGGATGAGATAGGTCTCGCCTGATGTGAGCGGACGGCCGATCTTTTCGGCGATCCTGGCGCTGTCCTTCTTGAGCATTTCCGCGGCGAGAACGGCGGACAGATAGGGATCATTGCGCAGATTGAGGATTTGCGCCCGCTTTTGGCCGTTGACGCGCGGCGCGTCGTCGCTCGCGATCGACGCCGCCGTGTCGCTGTGTCCATGGCGCCAGCCGAAGGTTTTCAGCGCCCTCAGCCATGTCTTCTCGACGAATTGGAAGAGCCCGCTCGCCGAAGACGTCCGCGCCTTCGCCGTCGAGGAGAAATTCGACTCCTTGTCGGCGATCGCCATGAGCAGCGCCGGATCCATCTCGGTCGTCTGCGCGGCCTTGACGACGCGCTCGACGATCGACTGCTGCACCTTGACCGATCCGAAGCGCACCATGCCCGGCGTCTCGGCGAAATCGCCGTCGTCGAGACGATGCGACCAGGTAAGCGCCGCCTGCTCGATCGAAAAGTCGGAGTCGAGGGCAGTTTCCTCGTCGCCAACGGCCTCCGTCGTGAGCGTGGTCAGCGGAGATGCCGCGACACGCCAGCGTGCGGCGCGCGCGCTCCGATCCGGACGACGCGCGTCGTCGCGCTCGCCGGTCAACGCCAGCACGGCCAATACTGACAGCAGGGTCGCGACGCTGAGCGCGCGCAACAAGGGCGAACAGGATCGATCCAGCAGCAAATTCGACAGGATCGCGCGGGGCGACCGGTTCGACCGCCGGCCTGGGCAGGGCGACGCGGCCTTTTCGTCCTTGGCAGGCGCCGGGGCGTTCGTCAGCGTGACCGTCATGCTTCGCGGGTTCTCCACATTTACGCTAAGTTTGCGTAAACAGAAGGTTACCGGCGAGGCGGGGCAAAAGATCGGCGGCCGGAGCCATGCTCGCGCCGTAATTGCGGCTGGGCAGCAGACGCGCTATCGATAGAAATACAAATATTTACAGCATGTTATTTGGATTGACGCGCCGCCGCCGTCACATTGACGCCACTAGTCGCGCCGCGCATGCCCCCGCGTCGTCCCGAATCGGGCGGAGGCGGCTTTAGAGCGCGGCTCGCGAAAAAGTGGATGCCGGATTTTCGCGCAAAGCGCGCTCCAAGCATATGGAATCGATCACGTCATCCGCATTTGGGCGATTCCGCCTAAACGCAGCGTGATTTAGAAGAGATTGCCCACTTTGGAGAGCATGCCCTGCAGCAGGTGATATTCGGGGCCGGCCGTCGGCGTCGTGCGGGAAATGAAGTCGATCGGCTTGCCGTCTTCCATGCCGTAATCGGCGACGCGCTGAACTTTCTTCGACTTATCGAAATAGACCGCATAGACGCGCTGTTCGGTGATGTTTTGCGGCATGAAGGCGAATTTGCGCTCGATGCGCTGGCTGACGTAATACCAGGCGTCGCCGCCGACCGTCGATGTCGTCGAAGGCGTGCCGAGCGCCGTCATCACCTGCTGCGCCGTCATGCCTGGCTTGACCTGCGAGGTGCTGCGCGTGTCGAGGACAGCGCCCCGATTGACGACGCCCTCATAGCCAAGACAACCCGACAGCGAAACGGCCAGCGCCGCGGCTGCCGCCAAACGAGAAGCGATGCGCAACGCCCGCGCCATATGTCTCTCCGCAATCCTTCGCCGCGGCGCGCCTGCGCCCGGCCTATAGCTTTTCGCCAAATCCGTAATCTTCGATCGCAGCGAAAGCAAGACGGCGTTTCCTTGCACGGCGATCGGGATAGAGTTTGTGCGCCAACCCACATATCTGATTTGATTGGCAAGCGTGCGACCGGGAGGCCAGACGCCATGACCGCGATTTCCAAATCTCAACCGCCGCTGTCGCGCCGGCTCGCATTTGCCGACACGCCGCCCGAGGGCCTCGACATCGACGTCAGCGCCACTCCGGCCGAATGCGCCGCCCTGGCGTCGCACAACGCGATTCCCGCCGTGCATGCGCTGCGCGCCGAGCTGCGGGCCCAGCGATGGCGCGGCGATGGGCTCAAAATCGACGGCGAATTGCGCGCCAGCGTCAGACAAACCTGCGTCGCCACTCTGGAGGAATTCGATTCGGAGATTGTCGAGCCGATCCACATGCGCTTCGCGCCGCCGGCCGAGGAGGCGCCGCGCAGCCGAAGGCGGCATGAGGAGCCCGCCGAAATCGCCATGGACGACGACCCGCCCGATCCGCTGATCGGCGGCGCCGTCGATCTCGGCGCCCTTATCTCCGAATTTCTGACCCTGGCGCTGGATCCCTATCCGCGCAAGGCGGGCGCGCATTTCTCCGAGCCTTCCGGCGATGGAGCCCAAATCCTTTCGCCTTTCACCGCCTTGAGGCGCCTCAAGCCGTCCGGCGAACCTTGAGGCGAGACATATCGGCACTTGCGCGCATGGCCGGCAAATGGCAAGTCGCCCGCGGGGCCGAGAAGCGCGGATGCGCTTCTCGGACGCGTCACAAAAGCCGGCCAATAAAACAAAGCGGCTAATCGAGGCGCGCAGTCGGGAGAAACAGGATAAATGCCGCAAACTGTTCGGATCGCGCTCGACGCGATGGGCGGCGATTTCGGTCCGAAGGTGACCATCGCGGGCGCGGCCAGCGCGCTCGAACAGCGTCCCAACAGCCGCTTCCTGCTGATCGGCGACGAGCCGGCGATCCGCGCCCAGCTTGAACGCCATCCACGCCTTGCCGATTGCGCCGAAGTGCGTCATTCCGCCGTCTCGATCCGCATGGACGACAAGCCGAGCCAGGCGCTGCGCTATGGCCGCCGGGTCTCGTCGATGTGGCTCGCGATCGAGGCGGTCAAGAAAGGCGACGCCGACGTCGCCGTCTCGGCCGGCAACACCGGCGCGCTGATGGCGATGGCGAAAATCTGCCTGCATACGATGGCGCGCGTCGACCGGCCGGCCCTCGCCTGCCTGTGGCCGACGCTCAGGGGCCAGTCGGTGGTGCTCGACGTCGGCGCATCGATGGGCGCCAACGCCAGCCATCTTGTCGATCTCGCGATCATGGGCGCGGCGATGGCGCGAGTCATGCTGGGCGTTGAGCGCCCGACCGTCGGCCTGCTCAATGTCGGCGCCGAAGAAATCAAGGGCATCGAGGAGGTGAAGGCCGCCTCGACGATGCTGCGCGATCTCGCCCTGCCCGGTTTCGATTATCGCGGCTTCGTGGAGGGCGACGGGATCGGACAGGGCGCCGTCGACGTCGTCGTCACCGAGGGCTTTACCGGCAATATCGCGCTCAAGACCGCCGAAGGAACCG
>JAKFXD010000111.1 GCA_021731565.1 Methylocystis sp.
TCGCGCGCTTCTCGCGGGCCTTGCGGGCGCGGCGCAGATTGACGATTTCGCCCATCAGGTCTTTTTGCGGAAGGCGTCGATCGAGACGACCTTCTCGTCGCCTTCCTCTTTCGTTTCGACGGTCCTGAGCTTTCTTAGCTTCTCGCCGCTCGCCGCTTTGGCGGGCTCCGGCTTGGTTGATTCAATCTTGGTCGATTCAATCTTGCTCGACTCGATCTTGCCGGTCTCCGCCTTCACCGGCTTGATCTCCTTCGCCGGCGCCGGCTTGGGCGCCTTCGCCGGCTCGGGCGTCTTGGCGACGAGGCTCGGTCCGACAGAAGGCGCCTCGTCTTCCGTCTCCTCATCCGCATCTTCCGCTTCCTCGAAGCTCAGCCCGAATTGGACCGCGGGATCGAAGAAGCCGGTGACGGATGCGAAGGGCACGTAAAGATGCTCGGGGATCGAGCGGAAGGACAGAGTGACGCCGAAGCCTTCGTCGTCGACTTCGAGATTCGAATATTGATGCTGCAGGATGATCGTCAGCTCGCGCGGCCATTGCTCGGCGAGGCGGCGCGAAATCGTCACGCCGGGCGCGTCGGTGCGGAAGCTGATGGTGAAGTGATGATCGCCCGGCAGATAGCCGTTTTCGGCGACGTCGCCCAGCACCCTGCGCATGACGCCGCGCATGGCGTCCTGGACGAGAAGATCGTAACGAATAATGTCCTTGGTCATTGCCTCGCGCCAGACCGCTAGCTGCATGGTCGTCCGGCTGCCGCTTCCGACCATCATGTTGCCGCGCTTTGCATCGTCGCGGCGCGGCGCGAAAAGAATTAAGTGGAGGCTTCTGTTGCCAGGCGCCTCCTGACCCCGCCTAGAAGTGCAAACCCCTAGGGCTTAATTCCCAGTTTGGGCGCTGCATTACGCAGCGACGGCCACCGGAGCATAGTTGTCGTTGGCAACTATAAGGTTTGACCCGATAACGGCGGTATCATGCCGAGCGAAAAATCACCCTTTACACCCTCGTCGATCCTATTTCGCCCCCGCCGAAACCCGCCGCAGGCGACGGGCTTGGGTGGAGGCGCCGGGTACCGCCCCCGGGTCCGAATGGTTTATTACGGTGTCCGTTTATCGCCATAGCCGCCGCAAGCGACGGCGAAATGAATATAGGGGGTTGCGGGATTTTGTGAAAGGGCGCCGAGTGGGCTGTGGAGAAGTGCCGCGCCGCGGGGGCCGCCGCCGCGGCTTTTCCGGAGAAGTTTGAAAAACCGCGCCGCTCACGCCGCCTTATGCTTCGTGGGATGATGGACGGCCTTGCCGTAGCGCTTTCCCGGCAGTTTCATATGGCGCCGCCCGTGGCGATTGGCGGCCTCGCGCTTCGCGGCGGAGGCCTTGGCCGTTTCGGCGGCGGTCGGCTGGTTTTGCGTCGGCGGTGGTTTGCGCCTCTCCCGGCTGCTTCGCAGCCGCGCTCTCCCTGAAAGAGAGGGTTCACACCGCCCTTGATCCTGGCGTCTCATCCTTGCGATAGGCCGTGCCGAACACGTAATCCCACCAGATGGCGTGGACGCCGAAGCCCTTCTCGGCGTCGCGGAAGTGATGCAGCATGTGCAGCCGCTTCACCATCCTGCCGAAGTCGGATTTTGGCTGGCCGTGATGCGTCCAGAAATGCACGCAGTCATAGATCACATAGCCACTGATGAAGCCGGCGAGCACTGGCCACGCGAAGGTCGCGCCGAAGATCAGACGGGCGCAGACCAGCGCGATCAGCATGATCGGTCCCGAGAGCAGCGGCGGCATCACCAGCCTTAGCGGATCGTTTGGATAGATATGATGCACGCCGTGGATGAGGAACTGAAAGCGCGGCCCCAGTCCGAAGGGCAGCGCAAACACCGTATGAAAGAGATAGCGGTGGCCGAAATATTCGGTGAGCGTCCAGCCGAGATAGCCGACGACGACGCCGAGAAGAACGAGCGCCGGACCGATGAGCGTGAGGGAATAGATCACGAGTCCCAGAATGATCGGGCAATAGATGATCACCGGCGTCAAATGATGCACGCGCGAGAGCTTGTCGAGAAGAGCGCTCTCAAAGAGGCGGGGCGAAGCGTCGAGCGCTTCCGTTCTTGCGTCCTGCGACATCAGCTACTCCGCCGGCGACAGGGCATGCGCGTCGCGCGCGGCCTGCGTGACATTTTCCGACCGAGTTCCGAGCGAATAGGTCGGATCGAAGATGAAGGTGACGAGCAGCGCCGTCCAGGAGCGATGGCAGCGCAGATCGTCATAGAATTCCGGCGCCATCGCCTTCAAATCCGGCAGACGGTTCCACGGAATCTCGTGAAAATCGTGATGCTCGTTGTGATAGCCGATGTTCAGCGCGAGCTTGTTGAGCGGTCCGTAATAATCGAACGTTCCCTGGTCGGGCCCGAAGGCGAAATGCTCCTGCAGCCAGCGCGCGCTCAACGGATGCAGGCCGCCGACCGAGAACCAGAAGGAGAAGAAAAGATAGAGCAGGGCGTTCCACCCGAACGCCCAGAGCACGAAAAGATCGAAGAGGGCGATGACGGCGACATTGATATAGGTCCAGGTTCCCCAGATCGGCACCGTGCCCTTCAGGCGCGACAGGCGCGCAAGCTGGATCGCCGGGAAGAAGAAGAGCCACGCGGCCTTGCGCCAGGCGCTGGCGCCGACCCATTCGACCTCCCAGCGGCTGGGGATGTCGGCGTCGTAATCATAGGCTGAGAGATGCGAATGATGCTTGATGTGATAGCAGCGAAAGCCCATCGCGGTCGGAAAGGCGTTGGGGAGATCGGCGAGTATCGCCGTCCATTTATTGGCGAGCGGGCTGTCGAAGACGCAATTATGGATCGCGTCATGGATGATGACGAAATTGGCGTGATTGGCGTAGGCGCCGACGCAGATCGCTAAGAGGAGCGACAGCCACCAATAGGAGAGGCCGAGGGACCCCAAAATCGCGGCGATGGCGAGCTGAAGGGCGAAAATTGCCGCCGTGATCTTGAAGGTCAGCGGGTCCTTGCCGAACAACTCGCGCACCTGCGGATATTTCTGAAGGATCAGCTTGCGCCGCTCGACATGCGAGCGGTCCGCGCCATTGGCCGTGACCGATATGCCGTTCATGACGTTGCATCCTGTAGCTGAACTGCCCTGACGCCGTCGCGCATACGCATGTCCTCGCCGCCGCCGCCGACGGTGAGGCGCTTTTCATAGATGCGATGAATCTTGTCGACCTTGCCGCCGAACATTTCGATCGGCCGGCGCATGTCGGCGTTGCTCTCCAACACCCAGCCGGCTTCAAGATGCGGAACGGCGAATTTCGCATAGCGCCGCCGCATCTCCTCGATCAGCGCGAGGAAGATCGCGCCGCCGGTCGCGCTTTTCTGCAGCGTCTTGCGGGTGCCAAGCAACAGCAGCCGCGCCGATTTGAACTTATGCGAACGGTATCGCATAACCGCCCGCAGCCAGCCGAAGGGCAGCAGGCGGCCGTCAAGATCGGCGAGAATCTCGTTGAGATTGGGGAGCGCGATCGCGAAGGATTGCGGCACGCCGTCAAGCTCGACGACGATGCCGAAATCCTCGGTCACGAGAAATTGCAGCGCGTCGGCGTCGGAATCGAATTCTTCCTTGGTGAAGGGCACGAAGCCCCAATTGCCGCTCCAGCCGTCGTTGAACAATTCGGCCATCAGCGCGGTCTCGCCCTTCTTCAGGGCCTTCATGTTCAACGGCCTGAGCTTCAGGCGATCGCGCCATTCGCGCCGCGTCGAAATGCGCGCCGGCTGCTCGATGTCCTTGCTTGAGATTTCGAAGCGATAGGAGAGGAGGTCCTGCGCCTTCTCATAGCCCAGCGCCTCGATATGGCGCGACAGATAGGGCGGATGCCAGGGCATGAAGAACATCGGCGTGGCGTCGAAGCCGTCGATGAGCAGGCCGCATTCCTTGTTGATCGTCGGCGAGAACGGTCCGTTGATCCGTTCCGCGCCCTTGGCGCGCAGCCAGTCCTCGGCGGCCTCAGTCAGCGCGCGCACGACTTCGATGTCGTCGACGGCGTCGAGCGCGCCGAACTGCGCGTTGGAGGCGCCGACCGGCGTGATCTCCGGCTTATAGATCTGCGCCATGATCCGCCCGACCCATTGGCCGTCGCGGCGGGCAAGAAATTTTTGCTCCTCGACCAGCTTGTAATGCGGGTTGAGCTTATGCGCGAAGACGCTCCAGCGCTCGACGTCCAGCGGCGGCGCGAAGCCCGGCGCGCCCGCGTAGAGCAGCCGCGGCAGTTTGCAAAACGCCGCAAAGCGCAAGGGGCCGTCAACCGGAAGAATCTCGATCCGCGCCATATGCAAGTCCTAGCGGCCTCGCGGCCTTAATCGAAAGCGTCAAAGTGACGCGGGAGGCGGGCGCCTGGAGCAAGTTCCGATAAAATTATTCGATTGGAACTTCTCCAGCCCGTTAACTTGGCGCGATTTCTTATCGATCGGAAAGCGCGCTAGCCGCCCGCCATCGCGGCGGCGACGATTTGATGCGCCTCTTCGGTCACTGGCGGCATGTCGCGCAGCGTCTGGATCACGCCGCGAATCTCCGCCTCATTGTGATTGGCGGAGAAAAAGAAGCGCAGTCTCGGCCCGTCCTTCGGCACGCCGATGCGCACCACCGGCGGCACGTAATAGCCGTTCTCCAGCAAATGTTGAGACGCCCACATCGTCTCGACGTCGCTCGAGAACAGAATCGGCACGACGCCGCGGCCGATCGCCGGACCGGTGGAGAAGCCCGCCTCATGCGCGGCGGTGCGGAAGAGTTCGGCGTTGCTCGCGAGTTTGGCGATGCGCCAGGTCTCTTCCTGCATCAGGCGCAGCGCGGTGCGCGCCGCGGCGAGAATGACCGGCGACAGGCCGACGCTGTAGACGAAGCCCGGCAGCGTATAGCGAAACCAGTCGATCACCTGCGCCTTGCCGCAGACATAGCCGCCGCAGGAGGCGAGAGTCTTCGACATAGTGCCGACGATGAGGTCGATGCGCGCCGGATCGACCCCCTGATGTTCGGCGAGGCCGCGCCCCGTCTCGCCCAGGACGCCGAGCGAATGCGCTTCGTCGACCAGGAGCCAGACCTGATATTTTTCCTTAATCTCAAGGAGCCGCGGCAGGTCGGCGGTATCGCCGTCCATGCTGTAGACGCCTTCGACGACGACCAGGACGTTGCGGTATTCCTCGCGATGGCGCGCCAGCAGATGGTCGAGATGATCGAAGTCGTTGTGGCGGAACTTGACGACATGCGCCGGCGCGCCGTCGGCGCCGGCGACGATGCTGTTATGGGCGAGTTCGTCGATGAAAATCGCGTCGCGCTTGCCGCTCATCAGCCAGGCGATCGTCGTGACATTGGAGAGATAGCCCGAGACCAGCGTCAGCGCGCTTTCCATGCCGAGGAATTGGGCGATCTCGGCCTCGAACGGCCGATGAGTCGTGCGCTCGCCGCCGACGAGCCGCGAGGCCAGCGCGCCGATGCCGATGCCGTCGATCTCGCGTTTCGCCTCCTCGCGAATCCGAGGGTGATTCGCGAGGCCGAGATAGTCGTAATTGGCGAAGCTGACGAAATGCTTGCCCTGCGCTTCGAATTCGGCCCGCAGCCTGTCGATCTGAGCGAAAAACGGATCGCTGAACTCCAGCAGGGCGTTGCCGGCGAAACGAAAGCGCCGCGCCGCGTAATCTTCCAGGCTCTTATGCTTCGTCACTTATTCCGCAGTCCCTAAAATCACGGGCGCGCCGCGCGCGATGAGCGAAGAACTCGGGCCTCAGGCGCCCAAGCATTGATCCGGCTGCTTATCATTCCCGCCCCGTCTGCGCCAGCGGGGCGACCCGCCCGGGCAGGCCGGCGCGCCGGGCGCAGGCTGGCGCATTCGATCGCAAAGCTCTATGCCCCAAGCGCATGCCGCGCGATGTCGCTCCACCCGCTCAGCCGCCCGTCGACGGCGCAATGCGCCTTAGCGTCGATGATCTCTGCGTGTCGCGCGGGGGCCGGCTTGTGCTCGATCGGCTGAGCTTTTCGGTTTGCGCCGGTCAGGCGCTGGTGGTGACGGGCCCGAATGGCGCGGGAAAATCGACGCTCCTGCGGGCGCTGGCGGGTCTTCTTCCCCGCGCGAGCGGCGGCGTGGCGCTGGCGGGCGGCGCGCCCGAGGCCGAATTGGCGCAGCAGGCCCATTATCTCGCGCATAGCGACGGGATGAAGGCGGCGCTGACGGTCGAAGAGAATCTCGATTTCTGGTCGCGCTATCTCGCTCAGGCGCCGGACCGCCGCAGCCGCTCGGTCGAGGCCGCGCTCGGCGTCGTCGGCCTTGGGCATGTCGCTAGCGCGCCATTCGGCGTGCTGTCAGCGGGACAGAAACGCCGCGCGGCGCTGGCGCGTCTTCTCGTCGCCTTCCGGCCGCTCTGGCTGCTCGACGAGCCGCTGACCGCGCTGGATCGCGCCTCCCGCGAAAAATTCGCCGCCGCCATGCGCGATCATTGCGCACAGGGCGGCCTCATCGTCGCCGCGACGCATGAGCCATTGGGATTGGACGAAGCGAAGGAACTGGCCCTAGGGAGCGCGGGATAATGCTGCGTTGCGCTCCGCGGCTCCTTGCCTCAGCCCCTCACCTCACCTCTCCCCGCAAGCGGGGAGAGGGGTCATCAGCGCCGCGCTTGCCGCCCCCTCTCCCCGCGAGAGCGGGGAGAGGTGAGGTGAGGGGCCGGGGGATTGGCTCAAATGCCGTAAAAGCATGGAGTCGAGATTGAGTTCTCCGCTCGCCGAGCTTTTTCTGCGCGAATGGCGCGTCGCGCGTCGCATCGGCGGCTCCGGCGCGATGGGCGTCGTGTTCTTCCTGACGCTCGTCGCGATCGTGCCTTTCGCCGTCGGGCCCGACCCCCATCTTCTCGCCCGCATCGGACCGGCGATCCTGTGGATCGCGGCGCTGCTCGCGACGCTGCTCTGTCTCGACCGGCTGTTTCAGGCCGACGCCGAGGACGGCTCGCTCGATCTCTTCCATCTTTCCGAGACGCCGCTCGAACTCGCCGTGCTGGTCAAATGCGCCGCGCATTGGGCGGCGACCGGCCTGCCGCTCGTGCTCGCCGCGCCGTTTCTCGGCCTGATGCTGCAGCAGGAGACGATGGCGCTTCTCGGCGTCGTCGCGACGCTCCTCGTCGGCACGCCGGCGCTGACGTTGATCGGCGCGATCGGCGCGGCGGCGACCGTCACCGTGCGGCGCGGCGGCCTGTTGATGGCGCTGCTCGTCCTGCCGCTGACCATACCGGTGCTGATTTTCGGCGTCTCCGCCGCCGAGGCGGCGAGCGGCGGAACCGTGCCCTTCTATGCGCCCTTCGTGATTCTCTGCGCCATCACGCTCGCCGCGCTGGCGCTCTGCCCCTTCGCGGCGGCGGCGGCGCTGCGCTATCTCGGCGAATAGCCTCTCGCTTGCTCATCCGCCCCAGTTCGCTGGGCGCTTCTCCAGAAAGGCCGCGACGCCCTCCTTGGCGTCATCCGTCAGCATATTTTCGACCATCACCGCGCTCGCCAGCTCATAGGCCTCGGCGAGTGGTTTTTCGCGCTGTTCGTAGAACGCCTTCTTGCCAAAGCGGATCGCCTGCGGGGATTTCCTGGCGATCAATTCCGCCAGCGTCCGCGCGCCGGCCCGCGCGCCGTCAGTTGTAATGCGGTTGACAAGGCCGATGCGCAGCGCCGCTTCGGCGCCGATCGGAACGCCGGTCAGCAGCATTTCCATCGCCTGTTTCGGCGCCACATTGCGCGCGAGCGCCACAGCCGGCGTCGAACAGAACAGGCCGATGTCGACGCCCGGCGTGCAGAAGCGCGCCCGCGGCCCGGCGACAGCGAGATCGCAGCTGGCGACGAGCTGGCAACCGGCGGCCGTGGCCATCTCGTCGACAGCCGCGACGACCGGCTGGGGCAATGTCACGATGCTCTGCATCAGCGCCGAGCAGGCGCGCATCGTCGTATCGAAGAAGGCGCGGCCGCGGTCGGGATCGTTGCGATGCGCCGTCAGCTCCTTGAGGTCATGGCCGGCGCAAAAGGCCGGTCCTTCCGCCTGCAGCACGACGACGCGAATATCGTTCCGGCCGGCGATCGCGTCGAACCTGCGCGAGAGCGCCTCGATCATCGCGAGAGAGAGGGCGTTGCGCGAGGCGGCGCTGTTCAGCGCGAGGGTCGCGACGCCCGCCTCAATCTCCAGCGTCACGCGCGCGCTTTTCTCGGCGTCGAAGGTCATCGTTCAGGCATATAAGGCCGGCGGCCGGAAGCCCAAAGGTCCCTGCCGCCGCGCTCGATCTAATAAAGGCCGCCGGTGCCGCTGCCGACCTGCTGATCCACGTCATGCGGCGTATCCAGCGCGCGCGGGCCGCCGCCGGACGAATAGGCGTCGGGCGGCGCCGTTCCGGGCTTGAACGCTTCGAGGATCGTGCCCGGTCCCGACGAACGCAGCCCCGAATGCACGTCGATGGAGATGAGCTTGA
>JAKFXD010000051.1 GCA_021731565.1 Methylocystis sp.
GACAGATAGAAGGCCACGGCGAAGAGCGCGATAAAATAGAAGCCGAGCGCCACCATGATGCGGAACGACCAGAACAACACCGGCACGTCGGGAATCGTCGACAGCGCCGCTTCGTGAATCTGCGCGTCGGTCGCATTCTCGATATCCGGGCGGATGCGCTTGACGAGCAGCGAATGGCCGACGTCGCGCATCGAGGCTTCGAGTTCCGGCGGAACGGCGGCGTTGGGGCGGCCGCCTTCTTTCGCGAGCCACTGATAGCCGGCCATGCCGTTGCGGATGCGCGCTTCGGAACGTTCGACGAGCGCCTTGACGCCTTCGACGGGCTTATCGAGCGAACGCGTCGCGATCAGGCCCAGGACCCAAGGAATTTTGATCTCATATTTCGTCGTTTCGCTCTTGAGATCGGGAATGCCGAAGAGCGTGAAGGACGCCGGCGGCGGCTCGGTTTGCCACATCGCCTCGATCGCGGCGATCTTCATCTTCTGGCTTTCACCCGCCGTATAGCCGCTTTCGTCGCCGAGCACGACGACCGACAGCGCCGAAGCGAGACCGAAGCTCGCGGCGACCGCCAGCGAGCGGCGCGCGATGTCGACATGGCGACGATTCAACATGTAGTAGGCGCCGATCGACAGGACGAACATCGCGCCGGTGACATAGCCGGCGCTGACCGTGTGCACGAATTTCGACTGCGCCACGGGATTGAACAAGACCTCCGCGAAGGAGGTCAGCTCCATGCGCATCGTCTGCGGATTGAAGGCGGCGCCGACCGGGTTTTCCATCCAGGCGTTGGCGACGAGAATCCACAGCGCCGAGAAATTGGCGCCGAGCGCGACGAGCCAGGTGACGATGAGATGCTGCACCTTGCTCAGGCGCTTCCAGCCGAAGAAGAACAGGCCGACGAAGGTCGCCTCGAGGAAGAACGCCATCAGACCTTCGATGGCGAGCGGCGCGCCGAAAATGTCGCCGACATAGTGGGAGTAATAGGCCCAATTGGTGCCGAACTGGAACTCCATGGTGACGCCGGTGGCGACGCCCATGGCGAAGTTGATCCCAAACAGCGTGCCCCAGAACTGCGTCGCCTCCTTCCAGACTTTTCGCCCGGTCATCACATAGACGCTCTCCATGATGGCGAGCAGCAGGGCGAGGCCGAGCGTCAGCGGCACGAACAGGAAGTGATACATCGCCGTCAGCGCGAATTGGAGGCGCGACAGGGTGACGACGTCGAGTTCGAACATTTTGAGCTCCAGATATCAACGCGGCGCGGCGACCGAGAGCGCTTCCGCCATCTGAGCCGGCGTCACCCTAGTACGATGTGCTGGACCGAAGAATGCGACATAGAGCGCAATCAGTGCGATCAGCTTGAAAGCGAGCGCGATGCCGATTTCGCGCGCGAGCGGCCGTGTCCGCATGGCCTCATCCTGGTGTTGCCTGGCCGCCAGCGCCCTCACGAAAGGGCGCGACGCAGCCGTTCGATGCCGAGAAGCTTCATGATGTAACGCTCATACACGGGTTCGCTTTGTCCCTTGCGGACCTTGCGAAGAAAGTATTTTTCATAGGCGACCTTCGCGAAATGCACCCAGCGTCCTTCGCTCGACCAGTTGACGTTACGCGGCGGAATTTGCGGCTTTGCGACAAAGGCGACGCCCTTGTCGCCGAAATCCGCCAAGCAAACGGCATTCCATGTGCCTTCTTCCTTCGCCTCGCGCCCGGCGACCAGCGCGACGATATTATGCGCGGTCGCCGTGACCATCGACTCGATCATATAGCCGGTCTTGGGCGTGCCGGTCGGCACCGGCGTCGCCTCGACGGGCGGGATGGCGACGCAGACGCCGACGCCGAAGACATTGCGATATTTGGGATTGCGCTGATTTTTGTCGATGATGACGAAACCGCGCGGATTGACGAGTCCTTCAACGCCCATCAGCGCATCGACGCCTTTAAAAGCCGGCATGATCATCGCGAATTTGAATGGCGTCTCGTGCTCTTTCTTGACCTGTCCACTGTCGTCGAGCTCGGCGCATTTGAGCAGGCCGGGCTCGATCGAGGTCGTCTTGGCGTTGACGATCCATTTGATGTCGCGATTTCTAAACGCCGATTCGAGCATCCCCTTTGTGTCGCCGACGCCGCCGAGCCCGAGATGGCCGACATAAGGCTCCGACGTGACATAAGTCATCGGAACCTTGTGCCTTATGCCGCGCCGGCAAAGGTCGGTGGACAGGATCATGGCGAATTCATAGGCCGGTCCGAAGCAGGAGACGCCGGGCGCCGCGCCGATGACGATCGGGCCGGGATCCTTGCAGAAATCCTCATAGGCCTTCGCGGCGGTTTCCGCATGCTGCAAGGTGCAGATCGAATGGGTATGTCCGCCATGCGGTCCGAGCCCCGGCACTTCCTCGAAGGCGAGCTTGGGACCCGTCGCGATGACGAGATAATCATAAGGAACGCTCTCGCCATTCTCCAATTCGAGCCGATTCTCGTCGGGCAGGACGCGCTTGGCGCCGACCGGAATGAAGCCGATGTTCTTTCGCTTGAACACCGGCGCGAGCGGCACTTTGAGTTCATCGGGCTTGCGCCACTGCACGGCGAGCCAGGGGTTGGACGGCGTGAACTGGAAATTCTCGAGATTGGAAACGACCGTGACCTGATGCTGCTTTCCAAGCCCCTCGCGAACTTCGATCGCGGCGGCGACGCCGCCGATCCCCGCGCCCATGATGACGATATGCGCCATTCAATCCTCCCCCGCGCTTTGCGCGCATAAATATTCGTGCTGACGGTTTGCGCCACGCATAAGAGAGGACATGCGCGATCGCGTGGCGCGTGTCCGAGACTTAGTCACGCTGCGCGTCGCAGAGCGAACGCAATGCCGCGAGATTGACGATTTCGGCGCCGCCACGCGACAATTTCACCCAGCCTGAGCGCTCGAAAGCCTTCAACGTTCGGCCGACGACTTCGCGCGCCGTGCCGAGATCGGCGGCGAGCGCCTGCTGCGTGGCGACGATTTTATCGCCGGCGCCGCGAAGGGCGAGAAGGCGTTCCGCCAGCCGCACGTTGATCCGCGTGCAGACGATTTCCTCGATGCGCGACATCAGCGTCGCGAGACGCTTGCTGTAGCCGTCGAACACCAGCGCGCGAAAGCCTTGGGATGCGTTCATCAGCGCGCTGAATCGATCGGCGGGGACGACATAGGCGGTCACATCGGCCTCGGCGATCCCTTCGGCGGCATAGGCGTCGTCCGACAGCAGGGAGGCCGTCGTCAGAATGCAGGTTTCATTCGCGCCGACGCGATAAAGCACGATCTCCCGGCCCGATTCGGTGACCCGCTGCACCCGCACCGAACCCGAGACGATCAGCGGAAAATGCGCGCATGTATCGCCGGGTCGAAACAGCACGGCGCCGCGCGGTATGTGCTTGCGTATGGCGGCCTCGCGCAGAAGCGCCTTCGTCGCGGCGTCGAGGCTGCGCAGGGATGGCGTTTCGTCGACCCAATCGGACGGCATCGTCGGCTCTTCGGTTCGCTAGCGATCTGAATTCCCACTGCCTACAAGCGGATTCATCGGCGCGCGGCTGAATGTGCATGAAAATCTAAAAGGCGGCCCCGGATTTGGCGCCGAGCCGCTTCAGCGCACTCGCCAAGGGGCAAAGGCCGGTAAAGGCCGCCTGAACCAGATTGGCGCCAACGAAAGCCGCGAGCAAGAGCCACCAGGGGCTCGCGAGCTGCGACAACAGCAGACTCAATAAGACCATCGAACCGGCGAAGGCCATCACGAGTCGATCGATGCTCATGGTCAACGCCGATGGCGAATGCTCAGGATGAATGCTCATGGCGCAGGGTCCCTCGTTTGGCGCGCGTGCGCGATTTTGCCGCCTTGCCGCAGGGCTCGGCGCAAAACATCTCATAGAGCAGGCCGATGATTCGCGAGACGTTGTCATTGGCCAGGGAATAATAGATCGTCTGCGACTCGCGACGGGTTTTCACCAGCCTGTCTTCACGCAGCCGGGCAAGATGTTGGGAGAGTGAAGACTGGCTGAGGCCGATCGCCTGCTGGAGCTTGGTCACCGACAGTTCGCCGCCATGCAGCTGGCACAGCACCATCAACCGATGGCGGTTGGCGAGCGCCTTGAGAAAGCTCTCGGCCTCCGCCGCCTTCGGCGCGAGCTGAAGCAGATTTACATTCATGATCTCTAAATTACGAATATCGAATATAATTGTCAAGTTCGGTCTGCCGCCCGGTCGGCGGCCGCGGGGGGCGCCGTCTTCGGGTTTGAGACAAGCTTGCGAGAAGAATCGAGGACGGCCGGCGCCGCCCGCCCGGTTCAACCCGGGAATCATTAAATGCGCTATTGCTAATTTACGTTTTACGCATATAACTGGCCGCATGAGACCGATAGGCCGCTTGCATCTCGCGCCGATGGCGCTCCTCGCCTCCTTGGCGTTCTCCTCCCACGCCGGGGCGGGAGACGTGACGGTGCGCATCGCGCCGGTCGACGACCTCAAGGCGGTCGTCGCTTCGGTCGAGCCGGCGCATCAGTTGACGGCGCGGGCGCGCATCGGCGGCACGGTGAGCGCGCTCAAAATCAAAGAGGGCGACGACGTCGCCGGCGGCGTCGAAATCGCCTCGGTCGTCGATCAGAAGCTCTTCCTTCAGATGCAGGCGCTCGATCAGCGCATCCAGTCGCAGCAGGCTCAGCGCGACAAGGCGCAGGCCGATTTCGGCCGCGCGCAGGAATTGTTTCGGCGCGGCGTCTATACCAAGGCGCTGTTCGATCAGGCGAAGACCGCGCTCGACGTCGGCGAGCGCAATCTGGCGGCCTTGCGCTCCGATCGCGGGGTGATCGAACAACAGGCGGCCGAAGGCTCGGTGCGCGCGCCGGGACCAGGGCGCGTCCTCACCATTCCGGCCTCCGTCGGCCGCGTGGTGATGCCCGGCGAAACGATCGCGACCATCGCCGAGGACAAATATATTCTGCGCCTGCAATTGCCCGAGCGTCATGCGCGATTCATGCGCGCCGGCGACAAGGTCGCGATCGGCGCGCGCGGCCTGCATGAAGAAGCGGGGGGCGGGCGCAAGCAAGGGCGCGTGCGCATCGTCTATCCTGAGATTCAGGGCGGTCGCGTCATCGCCGACGTGGATGTTGAGGGGCTCGGCGATTATTTCGTGGGCGAGCGCGCCCGCGTTTACGTCACGACCGGCAAGCGCGACACGATCATCATCCCGCGCGCCGCGGTCTATCGCCGCGCCGGCGTCGATTTCGTCCGCCTTGCGTCCGGCGAGGAAATCGTCGTGCAGCTGGGCGAGCCGCGCGGCGACGGCGTCGAGATACTTTCGGGCCTTCACGACGGCGACGTGGTTTCGACGCCATGAGCGAGGAGTTTCATCCCGGCATTTCGGGAACGCTGACCCGCGTCTTCATCAATTCGCCGCTGACGCCGCTGCTGCTGCTCGCCTCGATTCTCGTCGGGCTGATCGCGCTGCGTTCGCTGCCGCGCGAGGAGGAGCCACAGATTTCGGTGCCGATGGTCGACATTATGGTGTCGGCCAATGGCTACAAGGCGGAAGACGCGATCGAACTCATCACGCGGCCGCTCGAGGACATCATCAAGGGCGTCAACGGCGTCGAGCATGTCTATTCGCAGACCCGCGACGACAATGTCGTGGTCACGGCGCGCTTCTACGTCGGCACCTCGCAAGACAATGCGGTGCTGCGCATTCACGAAAAAATTCGCGCCAATATCGGCGAATTGCCGAAGGGCATTCCCGAGCCGCTGATCGTCGGCCGCGGCATCGACGACGTGGCGATCGTCGTGCTGACGCTGTCGGCCAAGCCCGAGCGCGCCGATCGCTGGACCGATAATGGCCTCTATCAGGTTGCCGAGGAATTGCAGCACGACCTCACCAAGGTCGATGACGTCGGCATGAGCTATATCGTCGGCGGCAGTCCCAATCAGATCCGTGTCGAACCCGATCCCGAACGCCTGTCGCAATACGGCGTGACGCTCAATCAGCTGATCGACAAGCTGACCAACGCCAACCGCTCCTTCCTCGTCGGCGCGTTTCGTGAAGACAATCGCGCCGTGCCCGTCGTCGCCGGCCAGACGCTCCAGGGCGTGCCAGATATCGGCCTGCTGCTGCTCACCACAAGGGACGGCCGGCCGGTCTATGTCAAAGACGTCGCCGACGTGCGCGTCGGCGCCGCGGAGCCCGACCGGCGCAGCTGGACAATGACCCGCAATGCGTCGGGCGGCCTCGACAAGCGGCCCGCCGTCAGCATCGCCATCGCCAAGCGCAGGGGCGCCAACGCCGTCGTCGTCGCCGACGAAATCATGCATCGGCTCGACGCCGTCAAGGGCCGCATCGTCCCCGACGACATCGAGATCGCGGTGACGCGCGACTATGGCGAGACGGCGACCGAAAAAGCCAATGAGCTGCTCTTCCATCTCGCGCTTGCGACCCTGTCGATCGTCGCGCTGATCGTCGTCATGGTCGGCTGGCGCGAAGGCGTCGTCGTCTTTGTCATTATCCCGACGACCATTCTGCTCACGCTCTTCGCCTCGTGGTTGATGGGCTACACGATCAACCGCGTCAGCCTGTTCGCGCTCATTTTTTCAATCGGCATTCTCGTCGACGACGCCATCGTCGTCGTCGAAAATATCGTGCGCCATTGGCATATGCGCGGCGCCCGCAGCATGATCGACACGGCGGTCGAGGCGGTCGCGGAAGTCGGCAATCCGACGATCGTCGCGACGCTCACCATCATCGCCGCGCTGCTGCCGATGATGTTCGTCTCGGGTCTGATGGGCCCCTATATGAGCCCCATCCCCGCGAATGCGTCGCTCGCGATGGTCTTCTCCTTCTTCGTCGCCATGACGATCACGCCATGGCTTCTGCTCAAGATCGCCGGCAAGCGATTCGAACAGGAGCGCGGCGACGGCGCCGATCATGCGCATGAGCGCGGCGCCATGGGCGATTTCTATGTGCGCGTCGCGACGCCTTTGCTGCAGGGCCGCAAGCGCTCGCAAAGGTTTCTTTTGGCCGTCGGCCTTGCGACGCTTCTCTCGATGGGGCTGTTCGTCACCAAAACCGTGCGGGTGAAGCTTCTGCCCTTTGACAACAAATCCGAAATCGCCGTGGTCGTCGATCTGCCGCGCGGCGCTTCGCTCGAGGAAACCGATCGCGTGCTGACCGCGGCGGCCGAGCGCCTGAAGGACATTCCTGAACTCACTTCCATTCAGTCCTATGCGGGAACCGCCGCGCCCTTCAACTTCAACGGTCTCGTGCGGCATTACTACATGCGCGCGGCGCCGGAGATGGGCGATCTCGCCATCAATCTGCAGCCGAAGGCCGAACGCAGTCGTGCGAGCCATGCGATCGCGCTCGACATTCGCAAGAAGCTCGAAGGCCTACCCGCGCCGGAACATACCGCGATCAAGGTCGTCGAAGTGCCGCCGGGCCCGCCCGTTCTGTCGACGCTGCTCGCCGAAGTCTATGGGCCCGACGCGCCGTCGCGGCGCGATCTTGCGGCGAAGGTGCGCAAGGCGTTCGACGCGGTCGATTTCGTCGTCGATACGGATGACAGCTTCGGCCAGCGCGCCGAGCGCCTGCGCTTCGAGATCGATCAGGAGGCGCTCGAATATCATGGCGTCGAGGAACGCGCCGTCTATGACACGATCGGCGCCCTGGTCGGCGGCGTGAAGATCGGCTTTTCGCAAAAGGGCGGCGGCGCCAAGCCGATCGACATTTCCGTGGCGTTGCCGCGCGGGGCCATGACGCCGAGCGAACGAATCCTGTCGACGCCGCTGCCTGCCGGCGGCACGGTGCGTCAAGGCGCAAATGTCGAACTCGGCGACGTCGTCAAGGCGACGCGCGAACAGGGCTCCTATCCGATTTTCCGGCATAACGGCCGCTTCGCCGAAATGGTCAGCGCCGAGGTCGCCGGACGATTCGAAGCGCCGATCTATGGGATGCTCGCGGTCGAAGACGCGATCAACAAGATCGACTGGGGACCTTCGGGTCCGCCGTCGATCAAATATCACGGCCAGCCGCTCGATGATTCGAAGCCGACGCTGCTCTGGGACGGCGAGTGGGAGGTGACCTATGTGACCTTTCGCGACATGGGCGCGGCCTTCATGGTGGCGCTTCTCGGCATTTATCTCCTCGTCGTCGCGCAGTTCGGCTCGTTCAAACTGCCGCTCGTTATCCTCGCGCCGGTGCCGCTGACGCTTGTCGGCATCGTCATCGGCCATATCCTGTTCAACGCCGCCTTCACCGCCACGTCGATGATCGGCTTCATCGCGCTCGCCGGCATCGTCGTGCGCAATTCGATCCTGCTCGTCGACTTCATCCGGCATTTGCGGGCGCGCGGCATGAATTTGCGGGCGGCGCTGATCGAGGCGGGCGCTGTCCGCTTCAAGCCGATCTTTCTCACCGCCGCGGCGGCGATCAT
>JAKFXD010000114.1 GCA_021731565.1 Methylocystis sp.
CGGAATTCGCCGAGACGTCGCGTCGCCGCTTTCTCGGCCACGAAAGCCGCGATCCTTATCTGCCTTACATGGTCGAGCACGGCCACCCGGACGCCGGCGCCCCCGCGCATGAACGAAAGGTCGCCGCTTTCAGCGGCGCGATCGACGTGCCGGCGGGAGAAGAAGCCGTCGTCGTCGTCGCGCTCGGACAAACGACCACGATCGAGGAAGCGAAGCGGCTTGCCGATTATGCGCGCGATCCGCAGCACGCTTACGCCGAACTCGCGGCGAACGCCCGCGCCTGGGACGATCAATTGTCGGTGCTGCGCATCAAGACCAACCGACCCGACTTCGACCGTCTGGTCAACGACTGGCTGCCCTATCAATTGCTCGCCGCGCGCCTCTGGGGACGCACCGGACCCTCGCAGCGTTCCGGCGCGACCGGTTACCGCGATCAGCTGCAGGACGTCATCCCGCTGATCCATCTCGCGCCCGAGCGCGCCCGAGCGCAAATCCTGCTGCATGCCGCGCATCAATATATCGAGGGCGATGCGTGCAAATGGTGGCACCGCGCGCCGAACGGCGGCACCGGCCTCGCCGACCGCACCCATGCGTCGGACCCGCATCTCTGGCTGCCCTATGTGACGATCCGCTATGTCCGCGGAACCGGCGACTCCGCCATCCTCGACGAGGTGGAGACCTTCCTCGAAGCCAATCCCGTGCCGAAGGATCAGGAAGGCGAAGCCACCGTGCCGCTGACCTCGCGCGACAAGGACACGCTGCTCGGCCATTGCGCGCGCGCCATCGAATGGACGCTGGACCGCTTCGGCGCCCATGGCCTGCCGCTGATGGGCACGGGCGACTGGGACGACGGGATGAATCTCGTCGGCGACGAAGGCCGTGGAGAGAGCGTATGGCTCGGCTTCTTCTTTCACGGCATCCTTCTCGACATCGCGCCGCTCTTCGAGGCGAAAGGCGACGCCGAACGCGCCGAGCGTTATCGCGAAAGGGCGGCGAAGCTTCGCGCCGCGCTCGAAACCTGCTGGCGCGGCGACCGCTATATTCGCGCCTATGCCGACGACGGCGGAGAAATCGCGCCGATGAGCGCGATGACCTCCTCATGGCCAACGCTGGCCGGGGCCGTCGACGCCGCGCGCGGCCGCGAGGCGATCGAGAAAGCCCTTGCCGTTCTCGGCCTGGGCAATCGGGTGCTGCTCGTCGCGCCGCCCTATGACGAACATTCGCGGCCCTATCCTGGACGCAGCGCCGAATATCCGCCCGGCGTGCGCGAAAACGGCGGCCAATATTCGCATGGCGTGTCCTGGTTCGTCGACGCATTGGCCAAGCTCGCCGCGCAGGCGCAGCAGGAGGGCGATCCGCGCGCCGCCGCCGAATTGTTTCGAACGGCGTTCGAGACATGGATCGCGATCTCGCCGATTTCCAAGCTCACCACGCCCGAGGCGGCCGACATCTACGGGTTGCCGCCGCATCAGCAGCCGGCCGACATCTATAGTGGCGAGGGCTACGAAGGGCGGGGCGGCTGGGGCTGGTATACCGGCGCCGCGGCGCGCATGTTGTCGGCGGCCTATGCGCTGCTCGGATTGGAATTCGAGAATGGCGAATTGAAGCCGCGCCCCGACGCTTTCCTTCCCAAGGGCGATTTGCAGCTCGAGAGCGTGGTCTATCTCGGCAAGACGCATGAAGCGGAGAAACGTCGCCGCGGCTGGTAGCACGGGCTGGAGGCGCGGAGGACATGGCTGATCTCGTCGTCACGCTCAACGCCGGATCGTCTTCGGTGAAGTTCGCTCTCTTCGCCGCGGATGCGGAATGGCCGCGGCTGATCGTCTCCGGCGCGGTCGAAGGGCTCGGCGCGAAGCCGCGCTTTCGCGTCGATGTCGTCGAGGGCGAAGGGAGCGAGAAGAAGCTCGCCGCCAGGCTCACCCACAGGCAGGCGATTGCGGCGATTTTCACATGGATCGAAGAGGCTTACCCCACTGCGGCGATCAGCGCGATCGGCCACCGCGTCGTGCATGGCGGGCTGCGTTTCTCCGCCCCGGTCATCGTCGACGCGGCAACGCTCGCGGCGCTGCGCGAATTCGTTCCGCTCGCGCCGCTGCACCAGCCGCACAACATCGCCGGAATTGAAGGCGCCTGCGAAGCGTTTCCGCATGTGCCGCAGGTCGCGTGTTTCGACACCGCCTTCCACCGCGGCCATGCCTTCGTCGACGACGCCTACGCGCTGCCCTATTCCTATTACGAGAAAGGCTTGCGACGTTTCGGCTTCCATGGCCTGTCCTATGAATATATCGCGCGGCGTCTGCGAACGATCGATCCGATTCACGCCGAGGGCGGCGTCATCGTCGCGCATCTCGGCAATGGCGCGTCGCTTTGCGCGCTGAAAGGCGGGCGCTCGATCGCCACCACGATGGGTTTTTCGGCGCTGGAAGGCCTCCCGATGGGCACGCGCTGCGGAGAGATCGATCCCGGCCTGCTGCTCTACTTGCTTACGAGCGAAGGGATGACCGCGGAAGAACTTTCACATCTTCTCTACGAGCGCTCCGGCCTTCTTGGCCTTTCCGGCCTGTCGCATGACATGCGCGCGCTCGAGTCTTCCGATGCGCCGCGCGCCGCGGCGGCGATCGCCTACTTCATTCATCGCATCAAGATGGAGATCGCCGCGCTGACCGCGGTCATTGGCGGTCTCGACGCGCTGGTTTTTACCGCCGGGATCGGAGAGCGCTCCCCGCGCATCCGGGCCGGCGTGGTCGAAGGTCTCGGCTGGTTGGGGCTGGCGCTCGACGCGACGGCGAATGCGCGCAACGACTCGCTCATCTCGTCGCCTCAATCGCGCGTGCCGGTTTTCGTGACGCCGACCGACGAGGAGGCGATGATCGCGCGCCACACGATCGAAACCGCGGGAGTGTCGGTCGCGGCGAGGTAAAGCCGAGTGAGGCGCGCGACTTTGATTTTAGGAGCCGAACGCCATCGAGCCGGCGAAATTCCGGCGGACTCCGACCGATCGTTGCGCGGTGAAGCAGGGTAAACCAATAAAATAAATTGACCCAGCGAGACTAAATCGCCAAGATGTCAACAATCATTTGGGATGAAGGCATGGTTTCCCGTAGCGGCGCGGGTTCGATCCAAACGCAGATTTCGCCGTCAGAACTGATTGGCGTATTGACGAGGTCGCAGTGCCGAGCGTCAAAAAACATGCAAGCCTGTCGAGCGAAGAGGGCGGCCTGATCGGGGCCATCGCTCGGCGAATTCCCGAAGTCATATCTCCCAATCATCTAACGTTTGTCGGGCTGGCCGGCGCGGTCCTTGTCGCCGCCGGATTTATCGCGACCCGCTGGTCGAACTGGTTTCTGGCGCTCGTCGCGTGTGGGCTTGTCATCAATTGGCTCGGCGAAAATCTGGAGCGCGCCGTTTCCGCGCGCCGTGGCGTCGCGTTCCATTACTATGGCTATTTCATCAATAATTCGGCGGATCTCGTCGCTCAAACGCTGATGATCCTGGCGCTTGGCTTCTCGCCCTATTTCACGATTCCGTCGGCGCTGCTCGTTCTTTCGCTCTATCTGTTGCTCAGTTCGTATAAATATTTGCTTGTCGTGATCCATGGCGACGACCAGCCGCGTGGCGGAATCGAGCCGAAAGGCGTGCGGCTGCTGGTGATGGGCTGGTCGCTCTCCGCGGCGCTGATCGGACATGAACTCGCCGCGCAACGCATTCTCTCCTTCGCCGCGCTCGACGTCGTCGTCGGCGGTCTGTCGATATGCGCCTTTATCGCTTTCATTTTGATCGTTCGTCGAGATTTGGGGCGCGTTCGGCTTCAGGAGCTTGACGCCGCGGACGACGAAACATCATTTGACCAGGACGAGATCATATCGGACCCAGGCGAGATTATTTCGATCGCCCCGCAATTCGCCCCAGTCCGCAGTCGCTCGCCGGCTCGAAGCGACAAGAAGATTTCGGCGGGCTAAGCCGCACACCGGAATCGGGCCGATCACGCCGCATTTGGGCGGGTTCGCCCAAATGCAGACCGATTCCAAAAGTTTAGAGCGCGCTCTACCACACGGCCAGCGACGCCTTTTCCTCGAATCGCGCGAGCGACCGCCGAATGACGCCGATACCGACCTGTGCCTCGCCGTTCTGATCAAGGCCCGATTTCTCATTTGCTCCTTTTGTTTGCCGTAATTCTGTAATTGACGTACGAAGCGGAAGAGAAAAATTCGCGCGTTGCTTGCTGGTCAAAGCTGAGGTGCAGGTTAACAGGAGTAGCCCGTGACGTATCCCAACAATGCAAAGCTTTCGACTGACAATCGGACTGTGGCGTCGTTTGAAGAGGCCGCGAATAGATTTCGAACCTATTTCGAGCGGCAAGTGCTTGCCGCTCTGCCGGAATTCGCGCGCCGCGAACTCGAAAGCGAACTGCGCGCATTATCCGATCTTTCGGACGCCGATCCTATTCCGGCCTTGGCGGAGGCGTCGCTCGTTCGCGCCGAGCAATGCGCGCATGACTTGCTGAGCATGAATTATGACGGACCCGCCGGCTCCTTCTTGCGCCGCTCGGTGCGCGAGGCGGCGGCGGACATAAAAGGCGCGGTGATCGCCGCATCGCGGCAGGGCGGGAATGTCATAGCCTTTCCGCGAAGGGTTTCCTGACCCAGAGACGGTCCCGCCGAGTCGAGCGCTGTCGCCTCGGCGCATGAGGCAGCCCCCGATGGGGATGCGGTCGGCGACCTGCTATGTTCCGCTCGATTGCGGCCGTTCCACGCAGCGGCCAACTTCCATAACGAGCGGAGATGGTTAAATGCTCACCTCAATCGCCGGTCGGTCGGTGATCGTCACCGGAGGCAGCCGGGGGATCGGCCGGGGCGTCGCGCGCGTCTTCGCGGCCAAAGGCGCGCGGGTGCTGGTGGTCGGCCGCGACGGCGCGCAGGCCGAGGCGACGGCGGCCGCGATCCGGGCGGAAGGGGGAGAAGCCAGCGGCTTTTCCGCTGACGTCGGCGATCCCGGCGATGTCGAACGCATGGCCGCCGCTGCGCTCGAACGGCATGGCGGCATCGACATTCTCTGCGCCAACGCCGGCATTTTTCCGGCCGCCCGGCTGATGGAGATGACTCTCGAGCAATGGAACGAGGTGCTGTCCGTCAATCTCGCCGGCGCTTTCCTTTGCGTGCGGGCCTGCGCGCCGGCGCTGGCGCGCAGCGGCCGCGGAAGGATCGTGCTCACCTCGTCCATCACCGGCCCGATCACCGGCTATCCCGGCTGGACCCATTATGCGGCGAGCAAGGCGGGACAGCTGGGATTCATGCGCACCGCGGCGCTGGAGCTGACGCCGCTCGGGATCACCATCAACGCCGTCCTGCCGGGCAATGTGCGCACCGAAGGGCTCGACGCGCTCGGCGACGAATATGCGGCGAAGATGACGGCCTCGATTCCGCAGGGCAGGTTGGGGAGCGTCGACGACATCGCTTACGCGGCGCTGTTTTTCGCCAGCGACGAAGCTGCTTACATCACCGGCCAGACGCTGGTGATCGATGGCGGGCAGGTGTTGCTCGAGTCGCTGATGGCGCTGCAGGAGATGGGGCAGTGAAAGTCTGCGGCCCACCGGCTATCGAAAGCGCGTCAACATCGTCGGCGCTCGCCGGTCAGCGCCCTCGAATCAAGGAAGTCGACGACGGCGTTTGGTTCGTCAGTCTCATGAGCGACGATCTCGGCTTCATCGATCTGGAGCAGAAAACCTTGCAACTCCTCGACGAACCGTTCGGCCGGAGGTTGTCGCCTCTGTCTTAAGAACAGACTGCGCCTATGTCTTCAGACCGGATCGACTCTTCTTGGTGGAGCTAATCGCACGGATGGCCGAGTTGCCGTTCGCTTGCACTTCGATGCTCGTGCGGATCGGTCCGGTAGGAAACCGCCCGCTCTCGGTTGAAAGTCTCTTCGAAAAAGGGTCCCATATGGCCCGATTCTCTCGAAGGTTCCCTTTTCCGGGTTTTTTAACCCTAAGACTGTCCCGAGCGGTGCAATTGCAACACAGGTCAAAAAAATTCACATTTCTCTCGCCTTTCGCTCACGGGTTAATATATATGTTAACCTGTCGAGCGCAACCTCGATGAGGTCCGCTTGACGAAGGCAAGGGAATTTACCGTTGTTTGTAGGGGGCCTTTCGCATGCATCCGCATGTCGTCGAAGGCGCACGATGAATATAGCAGGGTCCAAACCGGCACCGACAAGAGGTCAGTCCAACGACAGACTCACCTTCGGCGCTTTTTCGAGGAATTTTGCAGTGACTTTCGCCACCGCCTAAATGACGAGCAGTTCAAAAAGGAAGGCGATTTTTCGGATGGGGTCGGAGGTCGTGTCGCGATTTGGGCCTTCAAGGCGTGGCAGTTCCGCTTGTACGGGGCTGTCCTCACTGTGGATGGGAGTAGATGTTTTGTGGGAGTCACAGTGGATCCGGAAAAAAAGAGCAATCGAGCCGACCAAGCCCTCTTGAGATCAGCGGCGCTCGAGATTGCCAAACTGGAAGAATATCACGGCGCCAAGAGTAAAAGCGGGGAAAACCATGGCGAGAAAAAACACCAAGCACGCGATCCAAGGCGTCGACGTTGATGCCGGACTGATCGCTGCCGAGGAAAACCTGGTGATTGACGTCCAGTTTCTCATTCAAGGGATCATGAATGAGAAGGGAATCACGCGCGCGGAACTGGCTCAGCGCATGGGCATCAGCAAGGCTCGGTTGACTCAAATTATGCGTCCCGAGGCTAACCCTACGTTTCGTACCGTAGCGCGACTGATCTACGCGTTGGATGAACGCTTGACCGTTAGCAGGGAGTCGGAAAACAAAGCAGTTGAGCACAGCTGTAAGATTGCTCAGAAAAGCCACTGGATCGAGTTCAGTTCGCTCATGGAGGACGGGTCCGGGACTGAGCGTATCATCGCCAAGCCGGGACATGCCTTCTATGAACGAATAAAGGTGACTCGGCACATAGCCATTTCTCACGATGAGGTCGCTATGCATGTCTGTAATGAAAACAATGACGACATTACCCTCGTTGAAATGCCCGCTGTGGCGTGATGACGGAAAGCTCCAAAAAGTCCGAGACAAGTGACGACCCGGCACTTGAACGGCGGCAAAAGTACAATCGAGCCGTTCGAGAAGCGCGCCTCGTGACCATTGTGCTCACGTCGGTGAAATTCGAAGTCAAACGAAAAACCATGACAACCGAACAAACCAAGAGGCAGTTCATTTATGGAGGCGAAGTAAAGCAGTTCGCAATTCTCCAGGAAAAGGTTTTAGGTGCGAGCATTAAGTGGACAGTTACCATCAAATCAGACAGGAAAACTCTCTCATTTTGCTCCGCAACTTACGATATCATTTACGACAGATTCTCCTCGCTTGACGACGAAATCGGAGAATTATTCGCTGAGAATGTGGCGCAACCGGCAACCTACGCTTACTTTCGCGCATTGTATGCCAACCTGGATTGGTCAGCCGATTTTCACTCGCCGCCTCTCCCGGTGATCAAATTTCACCCAAAGATTTGATCAGCGCCAAGATATTTGCCGATCGATGGAGGTCAAGCCATCGCGAACAGGCGCTCGTAGCAGCCGCACGCAAACGAATTCGAAAGGATGCGGATCGTTTTGCGTGGCGTGCAGGCCGCAGCCCGAAAGGCGCCACGGGTAATTGATGGGCGCGCCGCTGGCGGCAACTCGCACGAGGTGCCGCCGAATCCTTCGAATGCCGTGACTCAGCGATAAGGCGCGAAGTCGACAAGACGAGCGGCGTGCTGCGCGAGCAATCCGCGCCGGTTGCGAGCTCGCCTTCGCCAAGACCGGCGCGCTCAGAATGTCCAGTCTTCATGGCGGTGAAGCGGTCGGCGGTCTTACGCGGGACCGCGCGGCCCATATTTCTTGAGCGCCTTTTCGATCAGGCGCCGGATCGCTTCCGATCGGCTCGGCGCGGCCTTTTGCGTCGCCGCCCAGCGGTCAATGCGGTCCGCATGACGCCGGCGGGCGGCAGGGCGCGGTTTCAGTCCCCGCCCCAACGAACGCCCCGACCTCGGATGTACAGGCGGGGCGTCCACCTTCTGGATGACCAGAACTGGGCGACTCGATGTACTTCGAAGGGCGGAATAAGCGAGAGTCAGCGCGGCGGTAGAAACGTCCTTAGACAAGCATTCTGTCAAATAAGTTATTTGCTTTCAATAACTTAAAGCCTGCTTTGGTGGAGCTGGGGGGATTCGAACCCCCGACCTCTGCAGTGCGATTGCAGCGCTCTCCCATCTGAGCTACAGCCCCGCTCCGGCGCGTGGGGTACACGGGGGGCGATATCCTGTCAATTGGATTTG
>JAKFXD010000125.1 GCA_021731565.1 Methylocystis sp.
GATTAAAACGATCAGCAGCGTAACCCCTCTCCCGGCCGCTCCGCGGCCACCCTCTCCCTAAGGGAGAGGGTGGCGCGCCTTTTTTTAAAAGAGAAGGGCTTGCCCGGCCACGCAAGTTACGCGCGGCTCCACCCTCTCCCAGTGGGAGAGGGTCGGTCCGGAGGACCGGGGTGAGGGGCAACGATCTTCGGCCCGAAGGCGGATTAAAACGATCAGCAGCGTAACCCCTCTCCCGGCCGCTCCGCGGCCACCCTCTCCCTAAGGGAGAGGGTTGCGCGCGCTTATTTGAGAGAGGCGCGCTCACCGCTTTACCTCCCAAGTCGTGGTGCCGTCCTTATTGTCCTTCAGCGCAATGCCCATCGCCGCGAGTTCGTCGCGGATGCGGTCGGATTCGGCCCAGTTTTTTGAAGCGCGGGCGGCGTTCCGACTCATAAGCAACTGATTGACCAAACCAATCGTATCAGGAGACAGATCGTTAGGCCCACCTTCGATCGGACTCCAAACCGCCAGCGAGTCTGCGTCCATCAATCCAAGAAAGTGGAGATCACTCGCTAATCGGCGGATTGTGTCGGGCGAATTGGAGGAGAACGCAGCATCAAAAGCAGACGACAGGCTGGCGACCGCCCCTGGTGAGTCAAGATCATCGGCTAGTCGTTCCTGTATAAAGACCGAAGGCCCAGCGACCCACCACCATTCGTCCTCGAATGTGAAATGTTCTTTGACTCCGACTCCGATGAGTTTTCCCCATTTTGAAAGGAGTGCACGCGATTCTCGGAGACGTGGCACGGTCCAATCAATAGGGTGACGATAGTGGGTCATTAACATTGCCAATCGGAGAACCGGGCCCGTCCATGGGTGTCCCCCGAACTTCTCCGTATGCAGCAACTCATGGATCGTCACGAAATTCCCCAGGCTCTTGGACATTTTCTCGCCCTCGACCTGCAGGAAGCCATTATGCATCCAGTAATTCGCCATCACGTCCTGTCCGAAGGCGCAGCAGCTTTGCGCGATCTCGTTTTCGTGATGCGGAAAGACGAGGTCGATGCCGCCGCCGTGAATGTCGAAGGTCTCGCCCAAATGCGCCCAGGACATCGCCGAACATTCGATATGCCAGCCGGGACGTCCCCGGCCCCACGGGCTGTCCCAGCCGGGCTCATTCTCCTTTGACGGCTTCCATAAAACGAAATCCATGTCGCCGCGCTTATAGGGCGCGACGTCGACCCGCGCGCCGGCGAGCATTTCATCGAGCGAGCGCCGCGACAGACGCCCGTAGCTCGGCATCGACGGCACGTCGAACAGCACATGGCCGTCGGCGGCATAGGCATGTCCCGACGCGATCAGCCTCTCGATGATCGCGATCATCTGCGCGATATGCTCGGTCGCGCGCGGCTGCACGGTCGGCTCGAGACAGCCGAGCGCCTTCACGTCGGCCTGAAAGATCTTGTTGGTCTCTTCCGTCAGTTCGCGAATGGAAATCCCGCGCTCGAACGCCCGCGCGTTGATCTTGTCGTCGACGTCGGTGATGTTGCGGACGTAGGTGACATGTTCGGCGCCGTAGAGATGGCGCAACAAGCGAAACAGCACGTCGAAGACGATAAGCGGGCGGGCGTTGCCGATATGGGCATAGTCGTAAACCGTCGGCCCGCAGACATACATGCGCACGTTCGCGGGATCGATCGGACGAAAGTCCTCCTTCCGCCGCGTCAGCGTATTGTAAATTTTCAGCGCAGGCGTCGACATGAATTTCCCCGCAAGGCCGCCGGCCGGGGCGTCGCTTCATGTCATTGAGATAGACGTGACGGCTCCGGCCAGCGTGATCGCTAGCTGATAATGGTCTTCCGACAAAGGGTGAGCCGAGGCGTCATGGCGGCGACCATGCGCCAAAGCGCGCCGCCGCGTCAAGCGCGACGCCTGTTCGGACCGCGGAGAACTTAACGGGCGTTTTACCGCTCTGCGCTAGTGCTGACGGCGGGCCGTCGGTGTCGTGTGGAGTTTTGTCCGTGATATTGAAATTCTGGGCGCCGATCGGTCGGCGCGCGTTTGCGTCGCTGTTCGCTGGACTTTCGATCGTCGCCGGCTGCGCCTGCGGCGCCTCTGCCGAAACCGGGCCAAGCGCCGCCTATGTCATCTCCGACCAGGAGGGCTACGGCCTGCTCGAATGCCTCACGCAGAAGGATGATTGCGGCCAGATCGTCGCCGATTCCTGGTGCGCGGCGCATGGCCATGGCGCGGCCAGAACATTCGGCCGCGCCGACGATGCGACCGCGTGGACCGAAGCGAAGGCGTCGGGCGCGTCGATCGAACCCGACGCCGCCATCGTCGCATGCATGGATTAGCGGTTCAGAAACTCTCCGCACTGCGGGACTTCATTCTGGCCCGTCCAGGGTTGGATGGCGACGGTCGAGGTCGAGCTTTCGGGCGAGCCATCCACGAGCTTGTCCGAATAGACCATATAGATCAGCACATTACGCTTAGCGTCGCAACCGCGCACGATATGCATGCGCTTGAACAGCAGCGAACGCCGCTCGCTGAACGCCGTATCGCCCTGGCCGAACTTCTCCTTGAATTTGACCGGGGCATATTGCCGACAGGCGAGCGAAACCTCCGACGACTGCTCCGCCACGCCGAACATGCCGGCGACGCCGCCTTTTTCATGCGCCGTATAGTAGCAGACGACGCCGTCGACGATCGGGTCGTCGATCGCATAGGTGGCGAGCTTGTCGTTCGGGGTGAGCAGCTTGAAATCGACCGATCTGCGGAAGATGAGATCAGGCCCGTTGTCCGCGAGAGCCGGCGCCGCGCCAAAACAAAGCGAGAAAACCGTCGGAATCAGCGCAAGCAATTTGAAACGCTTCATTTCGGCAACCTCCAAGGCGACGCCGTCGCCGATATGGGCGAAGTAGCGCGCCAAGTGAAGGGCTTCGAGCCTGGGCGCGGCAAAAAATTCCGTGCGACGATGGCGGCCGGCGTCCGGGACCGGCGCCTTGTTGCCGACATGATGCGCGGGACAATCTATGCGGGTTTGCGCCGGGCGCGGCATTGGCGAGAATGGCGCGATTCGCGGCAAGGCGGCGCGCGCCACGGATGGGCCGGCTCGCGGCGTTTCGCGGGCATGCGACGAGAGCCAAAAGTTCAATGGGGCTGGGAACATAGTCAACTTGTCGACCAAATGCGCCTCCAGGCGGAGCAGACTGGCGGTCGCCGCCCTCGCGGCGTTCGGCCTCGTCGCCGTTTCGCCCGCCGCGGCCGAAAGTCCCTACTGCACGGAGTTGCGCGCCCAGATCGGCCGCGCCGGCGCTGGCAGCCAGGCCGGCCGCTTCCAGGCCGCCGCCGCCAAGCAGCGGGGCGACTATGCGCGCGTCGCCGCGCGCGCCCGGGCGCTCGGCTGCGATCGCGGCCAGTTCCTGTTTTTCGGCGAGCCGCCGCCGCCTCAGTGCGGGCCGATCAACGCACAGCTCAATCAGCTCTCGGGCGCCATCGCCGCCTATGATCGCGCGGTCGCCGACGACGGCGGTCAGCGTCAGGCGCTCGCCGCCCGCTATGAGGCCGAGTGCCGCAATCCCCAGTCCGCGCAGGCGCGCCTGGCGCGGCCGCGCAATTTCTTCGAAGAGCTGTTCGGCGGCGGGCCCGCCGAGAACCCGGGGATCATAGACCCCAATCAGGGGCTCGAAACTATGGACGAGACGCCGCGCGGCGGACCGATGGCGATCTGCGTGCGCGACTGCGACGGCGGCTTTTTCCCGATCAGCTATTCGGCGCGCAGCTCGAATCTCGATGATCTTGCGTCGATGTGCCGGGCGCTTTGCCCCAATGCCGAGGTGAAACTCTATACGGCGTCGCAGTGGAAAGGCCTTGCCTCGGCGCTTTCGATCGACGGCGAGGCCTATTCGGACCACCCCAACGCGCGTAAGTTCGAAAAGGTCTACGATCCGTCCTGCGGTTGCAAGCCGCCGGGGCAGTCTTGGGCGGAGGCGCTTGCCGACGCCGAGCGGATCATCGCCGAGCGTCATGCCAAGGATCAGGTGGTCACCGCCGAGCAGGCCGAACAATTGTCGCGCCCGCTGGCGCCCGGCGTCTCGCGCGGCCGGAAGGCGAAGGGGTCGGCGCCGGTGACGCCGGAGCCGGCGGCGGCGCAAGTTCAGCCCGCCGCGCCCGAAGGGGCGGCCGCGGCCCAGGAAACCTATCGCGAGATCACCGGACCCGACGGAATCAAGCGCCGCGTGCGGGTGGTCGCGCCCGCTTTGTGAGGCGGAGGCGGCGCGCACTTATGAGCCGGCCGGGAGCCGCAGCGCCAGCAGCGGCCAAATTGGCGGCAAGAAGCCGCCTTGTGGCTTAACGCTGCATCCTCATCAACCTCTCGACGGCCATCGACAGCGGCTCGAGGTGGACGGTGCAGACATCCCAAAGGATGACCACATCCACCCGCTTGTATTCATGCCGTAGGATATTCCCGATCGCAGCAATTTCCCGCCAAGGTCAACCGTAAGCTGTTTTTCGTCTTCGTTCAGACGCCGACTGGCTTCGGAGAGGATCGCGACTTGACGTTCAAGAATGGCGAGGCGACGCCAATCGTCTCGCAGGGCGGCCAAGTTTGTCTCCCCCGCCACCTCGCGGATTCGTTCAATCGCCGTCGCCATGTCGATCAGATGCAGCGGAATATCTCGTGACTCGCTGCCGGAGTCCTGCATCAGAACACGCGCACCATGCTCTTCGTCACCCGATCCTTGAGCGCGGGGGCCAGCGCCTCTCGGGTCGACAGATCGATCTTTCGTGAAAACAACATGCCCAGCAGTTTCTCCAACTCAAAAAATGAGGTCAGACCCAGCGCGCCCTCTCGGAAATCCGCAACAAAATCGATATCGCTATCCGTCGTCTCGCGCTCCTCAAGGACGGAGCCGAACACGAACAGCCTCTCCACGCCGAGCGTAGCAAGAGCGGGAGCCTTTGATTTGAGACGCGTTCGCATTTCTTCTCGCAGCATCGCCCTATAAAAATAGCGCGGCGGCGCGGCCCCGGCCAATGCATCGCTCGCAGCGTCACGGCATATGCGCCTTCACCGTCTCGATCAGCTGTTTGATCGAGAACGGCTTCGCCAGGAAACCGAAATCGCCCTCGGGCAGATTCTTGGCGAAGGCTTCTTCGGCGTAGCCGGAAACGAAGATGACCTTCGCCGCGACCCCGCGCTTGCGCAGTTCGGCGAACATGGCGGGGCCGTCCATCTCCGGCATGACCACGTCCGAGACGATGAGATCGATCTTGCCGTCGACGCGATCGACGACCTCGAGCGCCTCCATGCCCGTCGCCGCTTCGAGCACGGTGAATCCGCGCGACGTCAGCGCCCGCGAGCCGATCGAGCGCACCGAGTCCTCGTCTTCGACCAGAAGGACGACGCCCTGGCCGGTATAGTCCGCGGCGGGTTTTGGCGACTCCGATTTTTGGGAGGTTTCCTTCTGCTCGGCCAGGTAGCGCGGCAGGAAAATGCGGAAATTCGTGCCGCGCCCGACTTCGCTGTCGACGAAGAGAAAGCCGCCCGACTGTTTGACGATGCCGAAAACCGTCGACAGGCCGAGGCCGGTGCCTTTGCCGACCTCCTTCGTCGTAAAAAACGGTTCGAAGATTTTTTCCTTCACATCCGCTGGAATGCCGCTGCCCGTGTCCTCGACCTCGATCAGCACGTAATCGGCGGGCGGCAGCGCCTCTTCGCCGATCGAGGCGCATTCGGAAACGGCGACGTTGCGCGTGCGAATCTGCACGCGGCCGCCCGACTCCGGCATGGCGTCGCGCGCATTGACGACAAGATTGATGATCACCTGTTCGAACTGAGTGATGTCGGCCTTGACGAACCAAAGGTCGCGACCGAGGCGCAATTCGAGCTCGTTCTTCTCGCCGACGATGCGGCGCAGGAGATTTTGCACCTCGGAGAGCGCGTCGCCGAGCTGCAGCACTTGCGGACGCAGCGTCTGCCGGCGGGAAAAGGCCAGCAATTGTCTGGTCAAACCTGCGGCGCGATTGGCCGTTTCCTTGATCTGGCGGATGTCGCGAAAGGCCGGATCGGTCGGCCGGTGACTGGACAGCAGCAAATCCGAATAGCCGATGATCGCGGTCAGCATATTGTTGAAGTCATGCGCGATCCCGCCGGCAAGTTGGCCGACCGCGTTCATCTTCTGGGATTGCGCGAACTCCTCCTGCAGCTTGCGCTGCTCGGTCGTGTCGAGCGCATAGACCATCGCGCCCTTCTTGCCGGCGTCTTCGGCGGAAGACACGAAGAAGCGCGCCGAACGCGGGCCGCCCCGCGCCTCGTCCTCGAACATGACGTTGACCGGGCGCACTTCGCCCTTGCCTTCAATCGCATCTTCGATCGCGGCGCGCAGCGCGGCGGCGTCGCGTTCGCCTAGTCCCGCAAGCACCGACCAGGGCGCCGCGGCGGCGCCCTGCCCCGACTTTAAGGCCAGCGGCAGCAATTTCGCGAAAGCCGCGTTCGAGGCCAGCACCCGGCCCTCGCCGTCGAGCGTCGCCATCGCCATCGGCGTCGAGTTGAAAAAGCGCGCGAATCGAACTTCGGCGGCGCGCAGATTCTCTTCCGGCTGCTCGCCGGAGGAGCGGTTGAGCGCCAGGGTGCGCGAGGGGCCGGCTTCCCCGTCCTGTCCGAAAGCCACCTGATGCAACAGCCTGACCGGGAGCGACTTGCCGTTGCGGCATCGCAGGTCGAGGTCGATCTGCTCGGTGCGCACTTCCCCAGGGGCGCCGGATATGGCCGCGAGAAGCGCCGCGCCATTGTCGGCGACGATGGAGGAGAGCGTCGCGCCGCCGGAGCCGACCTGGGTGAGATCGTACCCCAGCCAGCCGGCGAGCGTCTTGTTCATGTAAGCGACGGCGCCGTCCGGACTGGCCGAGAAAAATCCGGCCGGCGCGTGGTCGAGAAAGTCGATCGCGTGCTGGAGTTCCTGGAAGACGTTCTCCTGCCGCTCTCGATCGGCGGTGACGTCGGCGACAGCCCACACACAGAACCTGCCTCCCGTCCCCAGCAGCTGCCGGACGCGAATGCGATACCAGCCGACATGACCCTGCCCGGAGAGCGGCGGCGACAGCCGCAAATCCTCGCTGTGCGAGACGCCGGCGCGCGCCGCCTGCGCCAATCTGTATATCGCCTCCGAGACTTCGGGCGGTCCGGAGAACAGCCTCTCGACGAGCTGAACGCCCGATGAGTCTTTCGCGTCGCACATCGCCCGATAGGCTTCATTGGCGTAGACGATGCGCCCGTCGCTCCTCGCGACGAGAAGGCCCTCGCTCGACGTGTCGGCGATGAGCTTCGTCAGATCATTGTTCGCGACGCGGCCGGAGAACTGGATCAGTCCGATGGCGTAAGCGCAGAGAAAGAAGATTCCGGCGACGCCGAATATCGCCAGCGCGAGCACAGTAATGCGCGGCGCAAGATCCGAAGGGGTCAAGTAATAGGCGGCGGTCGCGCCGATCAGCGCGATGACGAGGGCGAGCGTCAAACCGACATTCGTGGGCCGTTCGCTGCGCTCCATGGCCGAGGATCCCGCCCTGTCGGTCATTTGTTAACCACCCGCCATATATCGCTATCGCCGATCACGACGGCCGTGCTAACGCTGCCGTCAACATGACCCAGCGAACGCGTTGAGAATCGTCCAAAACAATGGCTGCGGATGGCGACAATAGCAACGCCGGACGCAGGATTAGGACACTGATTCGTCGCACATTAACCATTCATTAACCTTTTTTCGGCTCTTGCCAGAAAAGCTGTTAATTTGGCAAGGTTCACGCGCGTTCGAACCAGAGACCGTCCGTTCATGCCCGATAAATTCACTCAGCTACTGCCGGCGCTTGGAGCGCTTGTTGCTTTCCTCGTCGCAGCGGTGCTCGTGCTTTATATTTTCCGTCTGCTGTTCGGACGCCGGATCCGCGCGCCGGGAGGCCGCAATCGCGCGCGCCGGCTCGACATTGTCGACGCCTTTGACCTCGACCGCGAGCGCCAGCTCGTCATTGTGCGGCGCGACAATATTGAACATCTGCTTCTGATCGGGGGACCCAACGACGTCCTGGTCGAAGCAGCCATCAACCGGGTCGAGGGCGTCGTCGGCCGACCGCAGGACCAGCGCGCCGCGCCGGCGGCCGCGAACTGGCCGGCCGGACCGACAACTCCAGCGAGAGAACTCGAATCGCCGCTGCCGGCGCCGGCCGCAGCCGCAGCCGTCAATCTTCCGCCGGACCTTTTCGCGCCGGCGCCGACTAAGCCTGCAGCGCCGCCGCCGCCGCCCGGCCCGAGGATTTCGAGCCCCGCCG